>JBBJLY010000432.1:0-4410 GCA_037720695.1 Kofleriaceae bacterium
AGACGAGCGCCTCGGCGAGAGGGACCGGAGGCCCGGCGCGACGCGACCCTGCAAGCGTGAAGTGCGAAACGTCCAGCCCAAGCGTCGCCACCCGGTCCTGGACCTGGTGGTAGTTCCCGCCGGCCGGAACAAGACCTAGTGCGCGGATCACCGCCGCGTACGTCGTGCATGTGTTCACAGCCGTCCGCAGCTGATCGTCGGTCCACGATCTCGTCCGGTCGCGGGCTCGTCGGAAGTGTGACGTGTCGAGACTGAGTCGCCTGATCCTCCTCCACACCCAGGTGATCGCCGATGCCGTCGGCGGGAGATTCAGCCGTTCGATCACCCCGGCGACGCTCGTCGAGACGGTCACGGCTGCGCGGAGATCCTCGTCGGAGCGCCGGGGCTGCGGGCCGAAATGACTGGTGTCGAGGTCGAGCTCCGTGATCCGATGCTTGATGCGGTAGTGGGTGCCGCCGCCCGGCGAGCATCCCAACGCGCGAAGCAGCGCCTGGTAGCTCGTCGAGGTCGCCACGGCTGTCCGGAGTTGCTCGTCAGTCCAACGCTGCCGCCTCGCCATCTTTCGACGGGTAGTCGCTCGGTCTGACACCGAATCCACCGCGGCAGCATCCAACGGTCATGGAGAGAAGCACGCGACTCGAGGGAATGACGCGATTCGGGATCGCGACCCTGCTCGTGTGGGGCCTCGTGATGGGGTTTATCCACACGGTCGGGATCGTGTCGGACACCGGCGATGCCGTGGCGGCGGGCATCGCGCTCGGCCTCACCGCGGTCGCGTTTGGCGGGCTCGGCTTGTGGCGGATCGGACGGCTGTCGCCGCCGCGCGCGATGCGCTATTCGCGAGCCCGCCTGGGGGGCGGATCAGTGTGTGCGGATCACGTGCGCCAGTAGCTCGCCCGCCAGGTAGTGGGTGCCCGAGGGTGGCCAGCGCTTGCCATGCCGGAGGAACGTGTTGACGATCGCGCCGGTGCCATCGCGTCGCAGCGCCGGCCGGGTGATGTCGACGAAACCACGCCGGACGACGCCACCGGCGAGGTAGACCAGCTCGGTGACCCCGCGCGCGTCGCGCTCGACGACGATCGCGATCAAGTCGAGCTCGTCGTCGGTCACGGTGCGCTCGAACAGCAACAAGTTCCCCGGCGCGGGGACGTCGGTTTTCGACCCGAGCAGGTTGCGCGACTCGGCCCACGCGACGACGTCGGTGGCTGTCATGCCCGTGGTCTCGATCCGCAGCCCGAGCTCGCGCGCCCACGACAGTGCGGCCTCGCTCGAATCGCGCTTGTCGCGACGACCGACCAAGGCGCGTAGATCGAGCGGGTTGCGCAGCGGCGGCCGATCGACCTGCGGCGTCGCGGCCTCCGGCACGTGCGGTTTCGCGAGCTGGTCGTGCTGGCGTGCGATCGGCGTCTCGGTCACCGCTGCCGCGGCCGCAGCGGATGCCTTGCGCGCAGGCGGTCCGGCCACGACGTGCACGCGCGGATCGCGCCGGTCCTCGGGTGGCATCCGATCGCGATGCGCGATGATCCGCTCCGGTGGCAGCTGAGCCGTGCCGAGCATCGGCGAGCCGAAGCGATACGGGTGCTCGCGCGTCGCGCAGCCGGCCGCGGCGGCGGCGAGGGCCGTGGTCGCGAGTACGCCGCCGAGAACACGAAGTCGCACCTGACAAGGCTAGGGCGCACGCGGCGCCCGGTGCCAGTTTTCGTCGGTCGAGCCCGCCGCTGCGTGCTAGAACGCCGCGGTGACCCGGTACGAGCTGTTCCGGCGCCGGATCGCACCGGTGTTGTTCCTCGGGCTGGTCGGGATGATCGCGCTCGACACCTGCAACAAGAACGAGCGCACCCATGCGACGATCGTGCTCGACCTCGGTGCCGCGCGCCGCACGATACGCACGCTCGAAGCCCAGCTCGTGGTCGATGGCGAGCTGATCAACACGTTCCAGCGCACCGCGCTCGGCGCCGACCTCGGGCCCACCAGGTTCGAGGTTGCGATGCCGAGCAAGGATGGGGAGCTTCGCGTGACGGCGAATGGCAAGCAGGTGGTGCGGCGGATCCACGCCGAGGAGGGCGCGACCGTGACGGTCTCGCTCGAAGCCGACTTCCGCTAGCGACGCGCGGGGCGACTGCCGCGGCGCAGGCGCACCACGGTCTCGACCTGCGCGGTGCCCGGCATCAGATCGAATGGCTCGATCGTGTCGGGCGTGTAGCCGCGCGCCGCGAGCATGCCGAGGTCGCGCGCGAGCGACTCGGGGCCGCAGCTGACGTAGACGATCGTCGGCGCTGACAGCTCGCCGAGCAGCGCGTGGACGTCGGACGACAGCCCCTTGCGCGGCGGATTGACGACGACGACATCGGGATGCGCCGCGAGCTGACCGCGGACGTCGCCGGCATCGCCCGCAATCGCGGTGAGTGAGAGGTTCGCGCGCTGGGCCGCGCGTCGCAGCTGGCCGACCGCATCGCGATCGATCTCGACGGCGACCACCGAGGCCCCGGCCCGCGCGAGCTGGAGCCCGATGCCACCGAGACCCGCGAACAGATCAACTGCGGACACGCCGGGCCCGGCCTCGGCGAGCTCGGCAACGCGCTGGTAGATCGTGGTCGCCTGCGCGCGGTTGATCTGGAGGAACTCACCGGCCCCGACCTCGACCCGCGCGCCGGCGAGCTCCTCGACGAGATGGCCATGTCCGCGCAGCACGTGTGCGCTCGATCCCGACGGGATGATCGCGCCGTCGCGGCGGTCGTTCTCGATCGCGACCAGCCCACGCAGCGCCGGGTGCCGGGCGATCGCATCGGCGACCTGCTCGAGCTTCACGCGTGGCGTGCGCGGCGCGACGACCAGCGCGACCAGTACGTCACCTGCGGACTCGCGCACGATCACGTAGCGGAGCTCGCCAGTGCGCGTGCGCTCGTCGTACGGCTCGAGCTGCGCGGCCTCGGCCGCACCGCGGACCCAGGTCGCGACCTCGTCGATGATGGGCGCCACGACCTGGCAGCCGAGCGTGTCGACGATCTCGTGCGTGCGCGGCACGTACGCGCCGAGCACGAGATGATCGGCGCTCTTCCCGACGACGTACTTGCCCTTGTTGCGGTAGCCAACCACCGACGGCGACGGGCGCACCGCCGCGATCTCGATCCTGCCATCGGCGACGCCCGGCACCTCGGCGAGCGCGTCTCGCACCCGCCGGTGCTTGGCCGCGAGCTGGGCGGGGTAGGCCAGGTGCTGCCAGACGCAGCCTCCGCAGCGGCCGAACCCAGGGCACGCCGGCGTCACGCGATCGACACTGCGGGCACCGAGCCGTCGCGTGATGTGCGCCCACGCGGTCGGGGCGTGCGGGCTCGCGTGGTCGATCACGACCTCCGCGCGCTCGCCGGGCAGCAAGTCCGCGACGTGGATCTGGCGCTCGCCGGCCATGCCCACCCCGGCCCCGGTGTCGTCGAGCCAGGCCGCCAGGACCTCGAGCCGCGCGGTGGGCTGCGCCGATGACATGCCCGTTGATACGACGTCGCCCGGCCGCATGCTAATAGAGCTGCGCCGCGCCATGTTCATCGCCCCAGAGATCGCGCCGGAGATCGACCCCGAGATCCAGCCCGACACGCCCCCCGTGATCGTCGCCGCCCTGTCCGGCGGGGTCGATAGCGCGGTCGCGGCCGCCTTGCTCGTCGAGCAGGGCCATCGGGTCGTCGGGATGACGATGCGGCTCTACGACGCCCGCGGCACCGCGGCCGCCTCGGGAGGGCGCTGCTGCGGCCCGCGGGATGTCGAGGACGCGCGTGCGGTCGCGGTGCACCTCGGGATCCCGTTCTATGTCATCGACCTCGCCGCCGAGTTCACCGCGGCCGTGGTCGACGACTTCGTCGAGGCGTACCTCGATGGCGAGACGCCGAACCCGTGCGTGAAGTGCAACCAGCACATCAAGTTCACGCCGCTGCTCGAGCGCGCCCGCGCGATCGGCGCCGACGTGCTCGTCACCGGCCACTACGCGCAGATCATCGACGGCCAACTCCACCGCGGCATCGATGCGGGCAAGGACCAGTCGTACTTCCTGTTCTCGATGCCCGCGCACGAGCTCACCTCCGTACGGGTCCCGCTCGGCGGCATGACGAAGGACCAGGCCCGCGCACAGGCGATCCGCCTCGGCCTCCCGAACGCGACGAAGGACGAGTCGCAGGAAATCTGTTTCGTCCCCGACGGTGACTACGCCGGCTTCGTATCCGCGCAAGCGCTTCGTCGTGGCAAGCCGCTGCCGATCGCCGGCGACATCGTCGACGATCGCGGCACCGTGCTCGGCCGCCACGACGGCGCGCACCGCTTCACGATCGGCCAGCACCGCGGCCTCGGAAACCTCACGACGAAGGAAAAGCTCTACGTCACGTCGGTCGACCCGCAGCGCGGTGAAGTCCGCGTCGGCGCGAA
>JBBJLY010000433.1:0-4409 GCA_037720695.1 Kofleriaceae bacterium
GAGGGGTGGTCGAGCTCGCAACCACGCTTGCGGAGCTCGGTTTCGAGATCCTGTCGACCGGCGGGACCGCCGCGGCGATCCAGGTCGCCGGGCTCGAGGTCAAGCAGGTCTCGGCACACACCGGGGCACCGGAGATCCTCGACGGTCGGGTCAAGACGCTTCATCCGATGATCCACGGCGGCTTGCTGGGCCGTGACACGGAAGCGCACCGCAAGGAGATGTCGGATCACCAGATCGCCCCGATCGATCTCGTGGTCGTGAACCTGTATCCGTTCGAGGCAACGATCGCGAAGGCGACCACGCCGTTCGCGGAGGCGATCGAGCAGATCGACATCGGTGGACCGTCGATGCTGCGCTCCGCGGCGAAGAACCACGAGCGCGTGGCGGTCGTCTGCGATCCCGATGACTACGGCTGGGTCGCCAACGCGCTGCGCGCCGGTGGTCTGTCGCCGGCGCAGCGGCTGTCGCTCGCGCGCAAAGCGTTCGCGCAGACCGCGGCCTACGACGCATCGATCGCGGCGTACCTGTCGGCGATCGACGACGGCGCGGCGGACGCGCGCGACGATGCCCCGGTGCGCCGCGAGCTCCCCGACACGCTCGGCTTCCAGTGGCGCCGGCTGTACGAGCTGCGCTACGGCGAGAACCCGCACCAGAAGGCCGCGTTCTATGCCGACGCGCGGTCGCCGCTCGCGAGCAGCCCGCTGCTGCGCCCGACGATCGCGAACGCCGAGGTGCTCGGCGGCAAGCAGCTTTCGTACAACAACATCCTCGACCTCGATGCCGCGCTCGGACTCTGCCTCGAGCTCCCCGAGCCCGCCGCGGTGGTGGTCAAGCACAACAACCCGTGCGGCGTCGCCCTCGGTGCCAGCGTCGCCGAGGCGTACCGCCGCGCGCGTGATGCCGATGCCACGTCGGCATTCGGCGGCATCGTCGCGGTCAACCGCGAGGTCGACGAGGCGCTCGCGCACCTGCTGGTCGAGACGTTTCTCGAGTGTGTGGTCGCGCCCGGCTACTCGGCCGCGGCGCGCGACGTCCTCGCCGGCAAGAAGAACCTACGGCTGGTCGCCGCGAGTGGTGACTGGCGCGCGCCGACCGATGCGGTCGCGTGGTCGATCCGCACGATCGCCGGGGGCGCGCTGGTCCAGCACGTCGATCATGGCATGGTCGACATCGCGCAGGCCAAGCTCGCGACCCGCCGCCCGCCGACCGACGCCGAGCGCGTCGATCTCGCGTTTGCCTGGCGCGTGGCCAAGCACGTCAAGTCCAACGCGATCGTGTTCGCCCGTGACGGCGTCACCGTCGCGATCGGCGCCGGTCAGATGAGCCGCGTCGACTCCGTCCGGATCTGCGAGCGCAAGGCGGGTGACAATCTGAAGGGCGCGGTGGTCGCGTCCGACGCGTTCTTCCCGTTCCGCGACGGCGTCGACGTGCTTGCCGCGGCCGGCGCGGTCGCCGTCGTGCAGCCCGGCGGCTCGGTGCGCGACGAGGAAGTGATCACGGCGGCCAACGAGCACGACCTGGCGATGCTGTTCACCGGGATGCGGCACTTCCGCCACTGAGCTGATTCACGTGGGCGGTGGTTGCGGCGGCGCCGGTGCCGGTGCCGGCGGGCCGTACGTTGGCGGCGGCGCGTAGCCCGGTGGTGGCGCGGTACGCCGGCGGCGGCGTAGTAGCCCGGCGGCCCGGGTGGCGGGACCGGCTGCGCGCTCGGCGTCGACCGCGTGCCGAACGGGATCGCGAGCAGCACGCCGAGCCCAGGCTTGTACCGCGCGGGATCGCGCGACACGTCCCAGTACGCGACACCCGACACCCGCACCGCGCCACCGGCGAGCGAGACCTCGGCGCCGCCCGACACCAGGAAGTTGAACGGCCCCGACTGGACCTCGGGCTCGTCGAACACGGGATCCATCTCCATCCCCTTCTGCTGGATCGTCGGGTGCTGGCGCGCGGTAACGCCGCCGAACACGGTGACCGCCGTGCTGGCGCGGTAGCTCGGCGTCAGCGATGCGGCGATCGTGGGCACCAGATCGCGGCCACGGGTCTCGATGCTGTACGGGAAGCAGTCCTCGCCAGCGGCGCACGTGAAGTACTCGACGTACGGCACGCTCACACGACGCCTCGATCCGAGCCCGACCCGGAACTGTGGATCACCGGTCTCCACCGAGACGTCGAACGACATGCCGTAGCCGGCGACGTTGCCGCCCTCGACCGGTGGTTGCGTGCTCTTGAGCGGGGTCGCGCCCTGGTCGAGTCCGTGCTCGTAAATCAGGCCGATCGACGCCGACTCGCCGAGCGCAGCCCGCAGCGCACCGTGCAGCTGCGTGCCCGGAATCTCGATGCCAGCATCGGGATCACCGACGGTGGGCTTGCCGAGGTTCGCGACGCTCGACGCGCCGAGCGAGAGCTGCGCGCGGTCGGTGAGCGGCTGCCCCGAGGTCATGCGTGGGGTCGCGCGGGGCACCAGCGCCGCGCGATTGTAGTTGTAGGTCCCGCAGCCGGCAACGAGGAGGACCAGCCAGGAGCAGTGGCGCATCAGCACATCCTAATCGACGGTACGGCGTGCGTCAGATCAAGATCACGATCAGCGCCGTGATCGCAGCGAGCACCGTGTAGCTCGCGATCATCCCGCACACCCGCGCGAAGCGTAGCCAGCCGACCCCCGCGTGCGCCGCGAACCCACGCGCGACGCGGTCGAGTTGTTCGTTCGCGAACACCCAGGTCACCGGGCCGAGCAACGGGACCACCAGCGCGAGCACGCCGAGGAAGATCGCGACGCCGATCGGCGCCGGATCCAGGCGGGGCACCGCGACGCGCCGGGTTTTGCCCCACCAGGTCGCGGTGTCGCCGGGCCGGATCGTCATGGCGCGCTCGCGACGACCAGCACCCCGAGCAGGCGCGAGGTCAGGAGGATGAGGATCACGACCAGAAGGATGATCGTCGCGATCACGCTGCACACCAGCGCGACCACGATCCAGCGCCGGCCGTCGGGCAGCACCTCACCGCGCGCGATCCGCGCGAGCTGTTCGCGCGCGTGCAGGAACGCCATCGGGCCGACGAGCGGGATCGCGAGGCTGCCGACCCCGAGGTGGAGCGCCTCCGTGATGTCGGGCCTCCGGAGCTTGCGCGCGTGACGGCGGCGCGCGGTCTTGGACTCGCGCTTGATCGCGACCGCCGTGAGGTTCGCGGCTGACCATCCGGGCTCGGCGGCGCGCGGATGGGATGACGAGCTGTGGGACGACATGGGGCGCCCTCGACCGCGCCCGCTGGCGGTTGCGGAACTGGAATCGAGCTTCGGGCGGAAGATCGCCCGGGAACTCGCGATAGATTGCCAACCCATGAAGATCCTGGTCGTCGGCAGCGGCGGGCGCGAGCACGCGCTGGTGTGGCGGTTGGTGGATGGCGGGCATGTCGTGCTGGCGGCGCCCGGAAATCCGGGGATCGCCCAGCTCGCGACCTGCGCGCCGATCGGGGTCGACGAGCACGAGTCGCTCGTGGCCTTCGCGGTGCGCGAGGCAGTCGATCTCGTGGTCGTCGGACCCGAGGCGCCGCTGGTCGCGGGGCTGGCAGACCGCCTGCGCGCCGCGGGGATCGCGACGTTCGGCCCGGGCGCGATCGGGGCGCAGCTCGAGGGCAGCAAGCGGTTCTCGAAGCAATTCTTCGCGCGGCACCGCATCCCGACCGCCGGGTTCGAGGTCGCGACCACACTCGCGGAGGCCGATGCCGCGATCCTCCGGATCGCGACGCCGGAAGGTGTCGTGATCAAGGTCGACGGGCTCGCCGCCGGCAAGGGCGTCGTCGTCGCGAGCACGGCCGCCGAGGCGCACACGGCCGCTCGCGAGATGCTGGCCGGCCGGTTCGGCGACGCCGGGGCGAGCATCGTGATCGAGCAGCGGATCGCCGGCCGCGAGGTCTCGGTGCTCGCGCTGACCGACGGCCACCGCCTCGAGGTCCTGCCGGCGGTCGAGGACCACAAGACGATCTTCGACGGCGATCAGGGACCGAACACCGGCGGCATGGGGACGGTGTCACCGGCGTGGATCACGAGCCCGATGATGACGCGAATCCGGCACGAGATCCTCGAGCCCACGGTGCGCGGGCTCGCTGCGGAGGGCATCGACTATCGCGGCGTGCTGTACGCCGGGGTGATGGTCGACCCGGCCGGCGCGCCGTACCTGCTCGAGTACAACTGCCGGTTCGGCGATCCCGAGACCCAGCCGATCATGGCGCGTCTGCGAGGCGACCTCGGCGCGGTGCTCCACGGCGCGGCGCGCGGCGAGCTCCCGGTCGGGGCGCTGGCCTGGGATGCCAGGGTCGCCGCGTGCGTCGTGATCGCCGCCGCTGGCTATCCGGGCGCGCCGCGGACCGGCGATCCGATCCGTGGGCTCGATGGAGAGTTCGAGGACGTGATG
>JBBJLY010000434.1:0-4405 GCA_037720695.1 Kofleriaceae bacterium
CCTCGCACCTCGTCGACTATGACAACACGACGATCACCGAGAACACGCGCGGCAGCTACATCCTCGACACGATCCCGAACGTCAAGCTCCCGGCGGTCGGTGGTCACCCGAAGAACGTCATCTTCCTCACGGCGGACGCGTTCGGCGTGCTGCCACCGGTCGCGAAGCTGACGCCCGCGCAGGCGATGTACCACTACATCTCGGGCTACACGGCGAAGGTCGCCGGCACCGAGGTCGGCGTGAAGGATCCAGAGCCGACGTTCTCGCCGTGCTTCGGCGGTCCGTTCCTCGCCTGGCACCCGACCAAGTACGCCGAGATGCTGGCCGAGAAGCTACGCAAGCACGGCGCGCAGACCTGGCTCGTCAACACCGGCTGGTCCGGCGGCGCGTACGGCACCGGCTCGCGCATCAAGCTCAAGTACACGCGCGCGATCATCGACGCGATCCACTCGGGCACGCTCGGGGCCGTCCCGACCGTCGAGGATGCCGTGTTCGGCTTCGCCGTGCCGACGTCGTGCGCCGAGGTGCCGGCCGAGATCCTCGTGCCGCGCAACACGTGGGCCGACAAGGCCGCGTACGACGACAAGGCCAAGAAGGTCGGCCTGCTGTTCAAGGAGAACTTCAAGAAGTACGAGGGCCAGGCCTCGGCGGAAGTTCGCGCCGGCGGCCCAAAGGTCTGAGCCGTCGCTGACCTGAGCTACAGATTCAGGTTGCTGTACATCGACGGGAGCTCGTCGAGCACGGTCTGGCCCCGGCACTTGGGGCACACGCTCATGCCCTCGACCGCGACCGGCGCGCCGGGGCGCAGCTCGACCAGCTGCAGGTCATCCGTGTTGCAGCTCTGGCAGAAGTAAGGGACGAGCAGCGATGCGACCTGGGTCCGCGTCCCCATGAAGTTCCGGATCATGCTCATCTGCGAGGTCATCACGGGCGAGCAGCGATCCACGATGATCTGCAGACCGGTGGCCTCGCAGTCGGCGATGAAGTGGACCCAGCCGCGGACCCCGAGCGAGTTGATGCGCTCGATCCCGCCGAGGTCCATCCGCAGCGGGCCGGGCAGCCGGGCGAGCGGCTTCCAGTCGGCGGCCTCGGTGACGTAGCCAGCGAGGCCGATCCAGGTCAGGCCGTCGCGCTGTTCGATCTGGGCCACCAGGTTGCCGCCGAGATCGAGACCTTGTCTTGCCATGTCGACCGCGAAGATTGCGTAGGTCGGGAGCCAGCACAAGGGATGGACCGATCTGCTGCATGCCGGGACGCTACCCTGGTCCGATGGGTGTCCGAGGCCGTGCGCGTGACGTGGACCGCCGCGACGAGCCCCTGCGCGACGCGCTCGCGGAATCCTGGCAGTCCGCGCGTGATGTGCCTTCGCCCGTTTTGTCGAGGATATCAAGCGGGGTCCGGGACGTGTGGCAGCATGCGAGTCCATCCCGAGCGAAGACTGACGTAAGCTCGCCGGCGATGACCGCCACCGACCTGGCCGCAAACCTCATCGCGAAGATCAGGAAGTACTGGCCCGACCCGGCGGTGCTCGCGGCGATCACCGATCCGTCTCAGATCGACAACGCGCCCGAGCCCTGGCTGGTGACGTACGCCGACAACCTGGAGAAGCTCGCGACGTCGCAGAAGTGGATCATCGGTGGGCTCGAGGTGGTGGCGATGAAGCGCAAGAAGGAGCACTCGGCTCCGTTCGAGCGCACGCCGGAGCGTGAGGCCCTGATGACCGACTACGTCGCCGCGTTGCGCGACTACATCCTGACCGAGCCCACGTTGATCGAGCGCGCGATCGCGGTGCTCGATCATCAGAGCGACGCGCATCTCACCAAGGCGATCGCGGACGTCCAGACGCTGACCGCGCTCCAGCGCAAGCAGCTGATCCAGCTGGTCGAGGCCGACGACCAGGCGGAGCAACGTGCCGCCGCACGGGCCGCCCGGGATGCGCGCCAGGCCGCGCTGCAGTCCGAGCTCGAGGCGCGCCGCGCGAAGCTCGAGCCGAAGGACTGACTACTTCTTCGGCGCGGGCGCGGTGACCGGCTTGGATCCGGCGTCGACCATGAACAGCTTCGCGGGCTGGATGTACTGCTTCGTGACGCGCTCGATGTCCGTCGCGGTCAGTGCAGCGATCTTTGCCCGCAGCAGCCGCAGGTATTCGCTGGTCCGCCCGCGATAGGCCTGCTCGTTCAGCATCGTGACGACGAACCCGTCGTTCGACAGCTGGGTGTCGATCGACTTGGTCCAGCCATCCTTGGCCCGGCGCAGCTCGTCGTCCGTGACCCTGCTGGTGAGCAGGCGATTGACCTCCTCGAGGATCGCCGCCTTGGCCTTGGCCGCGTTCTGCGGGGCGACGATCGCACCGCCGCCGAAGCTGCCCGAGCTGTCGAACGCGTCCGCGTTGGTCCAGGCCCACACGCCGTACGACAGGCCGTCCTTCTCGCGCAGCCGCATCCACAGCCGCGAGCTGGTGTCACCACCGAGGATGTGTCCCGCGAGCGCCCACGCCGGGTAGTCCGCGTCACTGTCCTTCATCGCGAGGTCATGGCCGAACGCGATCTGCGTCATCTCCTTGTCCTTGATCTCGACCGACTTCGTGATCGGCGCCAGGCCGAACGGCTTGTCGACGAGCCGGACGTAGGGCTTCTTCGAGGCCCACGCACCGAGCTGCTTCTCGAGCTGGCCAGTGATCGCCGCAGGCTCGAAGTCTCCGACCACCGAAATCTCGCCGTGGTTGGCGCCGACGAAGTCGCGATGGAACGCCTTGAGATCGGCGACCGTGACCCGCTTGACGGCGGCGATCTGCTCGGCCGTGGTCATCGGGTAACGCGGGTCACCCTTCGGCCATTGCGTCGAGAGCTGCGCGAGGGTCTGGTACGCGACCTGACCGGGATCCTGGAGCTGGCCCTCGAACCGCGCGAGCAGCTCCTGCTTCACGAGATCGAGCTGCCTGGCATCGAAGCTGGGCGTCTTCAGCATCTCGGCCGCGAGATCGATCGCCCCCGGAAGCTTGTCGCGCACGGTCTCGATCCGGACGGCCCAGCCGGCCACGCCGCCGAGGAACCGGATCCGGCTGCGCAGGATGTTCTCCTCGTCCTGGAGATCCTGGTAGCTGCGCTTGGTCGTGCCGCGCTTCAGCATCTCGGAGGCGACCATCGCGATCGTCTGCTTGTCCTTGAGCGACTTGTCATCGCCCCAGTGCAGCTGGAGCGCCATCAATACGCGACCACCACGGGTCTTCTTCGGCAGCAGCGTGGCCTTGATCCCGCCCTTCAGGTCCTTGCGCGCGGTCCGCGCCTCGATGTTCTCGAGCGTCGCGGCGAACGCTTCGCCCTGTTCGGCGACCTGGCCGCCGTCGATACCCTTGACGAGCGCGACCACGTCCGGGGTCTCGGTGATCGGCGCACGGTCGGTGCTCTTGCTGGGGATGAAGCGCCCGAGCGTGCGGTTCGACGACTTGAAGAACGCCTTTGCGAACCGTTGAACGTCCGCCGCGGTGACCTTGCCGACGCGATCGCGATACGCGAAGGCGGTTCGCCAATCACCGAGTGCCGCGAACTCGGACAGCCGTACCGCCGACTGCCGGCTGTTCGCGAATTGGAGCTCGAGGTCCTTGAGCACCTGCGCGCGCCAGCGCTCGACCGCCTTGTCGTCGAGCTTGCCCGTGCCGAGACCCTCGACCTCGGCGAGCAAGATCTGCTCGACCTTCGCGACGTTCTTCGGATCGCGGACCTCGACCTCGAGCTCGGCGAGCGTCGGGTCGCGGAACATGTAGTGGACGCCGTTGACGCTGGCCGCGAGCTTGGTCTCGACCAGCTTCTTGTACAGCGTGCCCGACGGCTTGCGGACGAGTGCATCGATCGCGGCCTGGCCGACCGGGAAGTCCGGCGACGCGCCTCCGACCGTGTGGTAGGCGACGCTGACGAGGTGGATGTCGCCGTTGCGGCGCAGCGTGACGATCCGCTCGCCGTCCTGCACCGGCTCGAGCGTGTACGTGGGCGGCAACGTGCGAGTCGGCCGCGGGATCGCGCCGAACGTGGTCTCGATCGTCGCGAGCGCTGCGGCGTCGTCGAACTTGCCCGACACGACCAGCACCGCGTTATCCGGCTGGTAGTACTTCTGGTAGAACGCCCGGAGTGCCGGCGCCGGCACCTTCTCGATGTCGGCACGCGAGCCGATCGTGCTCTTGCCGTAGTTGTGCCACAGGTACGCGGTTGACCAGATGCGCTCGCTGAGCACGGCCGACGGGTCGTTCTCGCCCATCTCGAACTCGTTGCGGACGACCGAGAACTCGGTCTTCAGATCGTCCGCCGAGATCGACGCGTTGACCATGCGATCCGCCTCGACGTCGAGCGCGAACGCGAGGTTCTCCGGCGTGGCGGGCAGGGTCTCGAAGTAGTTGGTGCGGTCGTTCCAG
>JBBJLY010000040.1:0-45595 GCA_037720695.1 Kofleriaceae bacterium
AGGCGATGGGGTTCGGGCTCGGCGTGCTCGGTGGCGCGCTGCTGATCGGGCTCGGCATGCTCGTGATGAAGCGGAGGAAGCACTAGTCCATGGGGCGTCTGCTCGCCATCGGAGTCATCGCGCTCGTCGCGTGTGGCGGCCAGGAGGCCTCGCTCGTGCCGGTCAGCTCGCCAGGGGTCGTCGCGCCGACGATGCCGCGGATCCCGCGCGAGCCCGGCGAGCATGGCCCGAGCCTCGTGCAGATCGATCGCTCGCGGCCGCGTGGTGACGCGTCGCTCACCGATGGCGAGCTGCTGTCCGATGTCGACAGCTGCGCGACCTGCCACCCCGACGCCGCGGCGCAGTGGTCGACCAGCGCGCACTCGTTCGCGTCGTTCGGCAACCCGATCTATCGCGTCAACGTCGAGCTCATGCGTGCCGACCTCGGCAACAAGGCGAGCCGCCACTGCGGTGGGTGTCACGACATGCCGCTGATGGTCGATGGCTTGATGATGGCCGACGCGCCGATCCCACCCGCCGATCTGCGCTCGCACTCCGGCGTGACGTGCCGGCTGTGTCACGGCGTCACCAGCACGACGAAGGACGGCAACGGTAGCTACGTGTGGTCGCACGCGGCGATCGAGGCGCCGGAGCTCGACAACGTCGCCTCCGTCGCACAGCACAAGCAACAGGTCGCGTTGACCAAGCTCGGCAGCGAGCTGTGCGTCAGCTGCCACCGCGGCTTCCTGTCTGCCGACATGGACATGCCCGTCCACCTGTCGGGCCTCGACGAGCCAGGCTTCTGGCGCAACTCGGCGTTCACGGGCAATGGCATGGCGCGGATCGACAAGGTCGAGCAGCAGGACTGCATCGGCTGCCACATGACGCGCGAGCCCGCGTCGACCGGTGAGTACGGAGCCAAGGCCGGTCCGGGCGGTCGCACGATGGCGTCGCACCGCTTCCTCGGTGGTCACACGTGGATGGCGTCGATGCGAGGCGACGCGGATCACCTCGCGCGCACGCAGGCCAAGCTGTTCGGTGCGGCGTCGATCGACATCGCCGGTGCACGCGTCGAGCAACCCGCCGGCGCGACCTGGCACCTACCGGCCGATGGCGCGCCGATCGCGCCCGGCTCGCGGGTCTCGTTCGATGTCGTGCTGCGCAACCTCCTCGTCGGCCATCGCTTCCCGGGCGGCGTGCTCGACATCCAGGACACCTGGGTCGAGATCGAGGTCGCCGATCACGCAGGCAAGCGGCTCGCATCGTCGGGCCTGCAGCACGCGACCACGCCCGAGGACGAGGACACCCACGTGCTCCGCACGCTCGTCGTCGACGACAAGGGCAAAGTGCTCGAGGAGCACCAGATGTCGAAGTTCCGGACCCAGATCGCGACCAACACGCTCGCCGCCCGCGAGGCCCAGGCGGTGCGGTACCAGCTCGATGTCCCGCACACGCTTGTCAGCGCGCAGCTCCCACTCTCCGTCACCGCGCGGCTTCGCCATCGCAGCCGGACCCTGCTGATGCAGGCGACCGTGTGCAAGGCGGCGCGGACCAAGCAAGGCGAGGCGTTCACCGCCGGCGCCCAAGGCGCACGCGATGTCGCGCTCGATCCGTGCAAGGCGCAGCCGATCACGCTGGTCGCCGAGACCCGCATCGAGGTCGGCCAGGGCGCCGCGAGCTCGACCGTTCGTCCGGCATGGGAACGCATGTACGAGCACGGCATGGCGCTGGTCGCCACGGTCAGCGAGCGGCTCGAGGAGGCACGCACCGTCCTTGAGGCCGCGCTCGCGACGGCCCCCGATGCCAGGGCGCGCGCGATGGTGACGATCCAGCTCGGCTGGGTCGCCTCGAAGCAGGGCCGCGCCGACGACGCACTTGCGGCGGTCGCTGCCGCGCGCAAGCTGCTCGCCTCGACCGTCCCCGCCGGCAAGCCCGCGCCGAGCCCGCCGGTGCTCGACGCCGTCGCCGCCGACGCGCTGGCCCGGGTCTGGCGATGGCAAGAAGCGGTCGCGCCGGCCAAGGCGTGCACCGATCGCGCGCCGCAGAACTCCGCCGCCTGGATGGTCTACGCGCGTGTCCTTGGCTCGAGCGGCGACAACGCGGGTGCGCTCGCTGCCGCCACCAAGGGCCTCGAGCTGGCGCCGCGCGATCCGGATCTGCTGCGCAGTCAGGCCACCGCCCTCGCCGCACTCGAGCGTCCCGAGGCGCCGGCCGCGCTCGCCGCCTACGACAGGTTTCGCTCGCCCGACAACTCCGCCGAGCTGCGCATCCAGTGCGCCGCTGACTCCGCGCGCTGTGCCCGCGATCGCGAGCAGGTCCACACGATGCACCTGCGACCCGAGCCCGCGCGCAAGCCGCGCTGACGGCTGGTACGCTGGCGCGGATGGTACGTCTCGCCCTGGTGCTCCTGATCGCGTGCGGCGGTAGCAACCCGAAGCCGCTCGCGGCCGTGGCGACCGAACGCCCGCGCCACAACCCGTCGCACCCCCACCGGTCGCGCCTACGCCGCCAGCCGCTGCGCCGGACGGATCGATCACGATGGCGATCGCGCCATCGCCGGTCCACATCGAGCGCACCGACGGCGCCCAGCTCGTGAACTGCGATCTGATCGTGACCAATGCGTCGGCGGTGACGTTCACCCTCAGCGAGCTCGAGGTCGCGGTGTTCGATCGCGCGAACAAGCTGGTGTTCCGCAAGTTCATCTCGGGCAACGGCGTCAGCCCGTCGATCCTGACCGTGCCCAACCGCGAGCTCGCGGGCGGCAAGCGCGTCCTCGTGATCAATCCACTGCACACGTTCCCGCTCGATCTCGAGCTCGGCAAGCTGCAGTTCACCGCGACCTACCACAGCGCCTCGGACCAGCAGCTGGTCGCAACCGCCGAGGTCGCGCCCCGCGCCTTTGCGGGCGCAGCCCGCCTCGTGCTGCCGCTACGTGGTCCGCTGATCGCGTGGAGCGGACACGACTACCTGTCTCACCATCGCCGGTGGGACTACGCGGATCCGCGCCTCGCCGAATTCGGCTTCGACTCCAACGCCGCGCGCTACAGCTACGACCTCATCCCGGTCGATGCCGCGGGTGAGATGCGCAAGGGCGATCCCGCCGACAACGCGAGCTGGTTCGGCTTCGGGCGCCCGGTCCTCGCACCCGCGCCGGGCACGGTCGTCGCGCTCGCTGGCGATCATCTCGACAACCGCGCGTTCGACATGGCCGCGCTGAAGGCAAATCTCCTGGTGCCGTTCGGCAACTACATCGTGATCGAGCACGCGCCCGGCGAGCTCAGCATGCTCGGTCACCTCAAGCACCAGAGCCTCCAGGTCAAGGTCGGCGACCGCGTCGGCGCCGGCCAGCAGATCGCCGCGGTCGGTGCATCTGGCAGCTCGCTGATGCCGCACCTCCACTACCAGCTCCAGACGACCGCCACCGGTCACGCCGAAGGACTGCCGGTGTACTTCCACGACTTCGCGAAGCTGCGTGGCGCGCGCCGCACGCTCGCGCGCGGCCACGTCGATACCGGCGAGCTCGTCGAGTCGCGCGCGAAGCCCTGACCCGCATCGTCTGCGCGTCCGCGCTCGCCGCGACCGATCGTGCGGCGGGTGGCCGCCACTGCCGCTACTGGTCGGGGCCCGGCACGTGGTGGGTCGAGATCAAGCCATGCTTGGTCCATCCGAACTGCAGCAGCCAGGTTCGTGGCCGCCAGGTGACCAACCCGAGGTAGGTCCGCGGTGGTCGATACAGCGTCGGGTGGCCTTCGCGCTCGCGCCAGCCCCAGAACGACACGGCTGACGAGAACGGGTCCACGGCCCAGGTCCGGGCAACCGAAGTCCGATCCTCGCGGTGGCGCCGCCAGTTGAGGAGGACGTACGCGAGCGCGTTGCGGACCGCGCGCGGCGTGGTGAGCGTGCGCGCGTGATAGCGGTCTGGAAACACCCGGCCCGATCGGCGTTGCCCGGTGCGCTCGCTGACCGCCGCGTTGATGTGCCGGGCGGCCGAGATCTGGAACCCACGCATCCCGTTGGAGATCGCGCGCCGATGCTCGCCCTCGACCAGCAGGTGCAGGTGATTGCCCTGGACGCTCGCGTGGACGATGCGGAAGTCCTCGCGCCGAGCGGCGACCATCGTCGCCTCGCGAACCGCCAGGAACATCCCGCGCGTGCGAAGTGAGCCGATATCCGGTGCGACGCGAATCGTGATGTGGAGCGGGTGGCTGCGGCGATGGGGCGGGCGTCGGACGTGCGGCTGACCCGCTCGCTGTCCATTCGGGGGACGTCCCGCGCCAGCGCGCTTGCCACCGTGGGTGCGCCAGGTGAGCTCCTGCTGGTGATGTGATTTGCGAGAGCGCGACATCAAAATTTGAATTCGCTAATATTGATACAGGATTGGAGGTCTGTCAAGAGGCCGACGAACCTAGCGGATAGGCGCACGCACACACACATGCAAAGTGGAACGCGAGAGCGTATGGATGGTGACGCCTGTGGCCAACCGCTACCCACGAGCTCGTGGCGCGCGATTCGGTTGACCACAGGCTTGGAGAGCCGCGCCGCGAGACGTGGCCGAGACGCGAGCGGTATGCGGTTCGGCGCGCCTCTCCACACCCTCCACACGCCTTCTACTGGCAGCGGAGTTTTTTGTTTTTGGTTCGGAACCCGAGCGCCAGCGTCCTGCGCAAGCGCGTGCAGCGCGTGCGCCGCGTGCGCCGCGTGCGCCGCGTGCAGGCTGCAGTGCGTGTCGCGTGCATCGCGTTCAGCCGGGTCTCGAAGCCCCGCCGATCGCGTCCACGTGTGCAGCCTGTCGGCTCCGCGGCGATCGCGATGCCGAGCGGATGATGCGCGGAGCCGAGTAGTCGGACGCTCGGCGAGCCTTGTCGCGGGCGCACGGTGGCCAGGACACGCTGCTCGATTGCACCAGCGAGCCGGTGCTCCCCTGCGGCGGGGCGCGCGGAGACGCGCGGTCGCGATCGCTTACTGCGACGCGACGTGCTTGTTGTAGTCGGCCGGCGCCATCAGCTCGTCGAGCTCGCCCTTCTCGGTCGGCTCGAGCTCGATCATCCAACCCTCGCCGTAGGGCTCGGTGTTGACCAGCTCGGGCGAGTCCTTCAACGCAGGGTTCACCGCCGTGACGCGACCGGAGACCGGGGCGTAGAGGTCGGAGACGCTCTTGACGCTCTCGATCGTGCCGAAGCGCTGGCCCTTGGTGACGAGGTCACCATCCCTGGGCAGGTCGACGAGCGTGATGTCGCCGAGCTGGTCGACGGCGAACTGGGTGATGCCGACCCGCCAGCTGGTGCCTTTCGCCTTCAGCCATTCGTGGTCGTGGGTGTATCGAAGATCGTCGGGGAAGCTGCTCATGTCACTTTCCTGGCCGCTTGTAGAACTTGCCGGACACGACGGTGGCCGCGACATCCTTGCCGCGACAGTCGATGGTCAGCTGCGTGCCCGCGGCCGCGTAGGCGACCGGGACGTAGGCGAGGCCGATCGCGCCGCCGACGGTGACGCCGGGGCCGCCGCTGGTCACGACGCCGATGATGGGCGCGTCGCTGGAGCGATCGACGACGGGGTAGCCGTGGCGGGCGATCGCGCGCGCGTCGTCCGCGATCTTGAAGCCGACGAGCTGGCGGGTGAGGCCGAGGCGCTTCTGCTCGCGGAGGGCGGCGGCGCCGACGAACTCGCGATTGTCGAGCTTGACCGCCCAGCCGAGGCCGGCCTCGAGCGGGGTGTGATCGTCGTCGAGGTCGTTGCCGTAGAGCGGGAGGCGCGACTCGAGGCGGAGCGTGTCGCGGGCGCCGAGGCCAACCGGGGCGCCACCGAGCGGGCGGGCGGCGTCGAGCAGCGCGCTCCACAGCGCGACCGCTTGGTCGTTGGGGCACGCGAGCTCGAAGCCATCTTCGCCGGTGTAGCCGGTGCGGGCGGCGACGCAGGGGACGCCTGCGATGGTGGCGTTCGCGAACGTGAAGCTGGTCAGGTGCGCGAGCGAGCCGCCCGCCAGCTCGTCGACCATGGCGACGGCCTTGGGGCCCTGGACGGCGATCAGGGCGGTCTCGTCGGAGACATCGACGACGTCACACAGGCTGTGCGTCTGCTCACGGAACCACTCGAGGTCCTTGCTGGTGTTGGACGCGTTGACGATGACGAAGAATTCTTGGTGGGAGATCTTGTAGAAGATGCAGTCGTCGACGACGCCGCCCGAGGGAAAGCACAGCAGGGTGTAGACGGCCTTGCCGGCGGGTGCGGCGGCGACCGCGTTGGTGGTGAGGCGGTCGATCGCTTCACGCACGCGCGGGCCGCGGAGGAACACCTCGCCCATGTGCGAGACGTCGAACAGGCCGACCGCATTGCGCACGGCCTTGTGCTCCTTGAGCGTGCCCTCGTACTGGACGGGCATGTCCCAGCCGCCGAAGTCGATCAGGCGTGCACCGGTGGCCTTGTGCACCTCCCACAGCGGGGTCTTCTTGCGTTCCATGGTGACGCGCGGACACTACCACTACGGGCGTCAGTCGCACGAGCCTGGGAGCTGCGTGATCCACTCGCGGATCAGGGCGACGCCCTCGGCGTGGACGAGGTTGCGGCCGAGCTCGGGCATCTTGATCTCGGGCTCGGTCGACTCGATGCGATAGACGAGGATCGACGCGTCGGGCTGGCCGGGGACGATGCCGAACAGCCGGCCACCGGAGCCCTTGCCGGCGGCGACCGGCGGCTTGCAGACGCCGAACGAGCCCGGATCGGTGACCGAGATATCGAGGTAGAGGCCCGAGGTGCGGGCCGCGCCGCCGCGCGCGTTGTGGCAGTTGCCGCAGTTGATATCGAGCCAGGCGCGGGCGCGCTCCTCGACGGTGCCGGTCGCGGGATCCGTCGCGACGATCGCACGCGGCCACGCACTGGCAGGTGGCGCACCGAAGAGCGCGCCGGCATCGACGAACGTCTGAAGGTTGGTGAGGTGCCGCGCCTTCGGGCCCAGGACATCGATCGCATCGGCGTGCTCGGCGTGGCAGTTCTTGCACTGGTTCTTGTTCGGGACGACGTACGCGTTGTCGCGCGGCGCACCATCGTCGTGGATCCACGACGTGGCGACCGTCGCGCCGGCGATCGCGAGCGTGGCGTCCGTCTGGTCGGCCGCATCGTAGACGTACGACGCGCCGGTCCAGCCTTCGGCTTCCCGCACGAGCAGGCGGGTCTCGAGCAACTGGCGGCCCTGCGCAGGGTCGCGACGATCGCGCGGATACGAGAACGTCTTGACCACCATCGCGCCCTCGGGGAACCCGAATGCGTCGGCATCGCTCCACGTCATCGCCGTGCCGGGCGGGAGCACGATGAAGCGATCCTTCTCCGCGTAATCGGAGAACAGCGGCGTGTGGATCGCGTACGGCATCACGCCGGCGGATGGCGCCTGGGTCGCGATGTCGTCGAACAGCGCGTAGCTCGACAGCTGGGTGCAGAACTCGCCGGGCGGGCAGGGCGCGGGGTCGCTGCCGCCGCACGCCCCGAGCAGGAGGAGCAGTCGCTTCATAGATCGACCGCGGGCAGCGCAGGCAGGCTGCACGCGTGCGGGGCGAGATCCTCCGAGGGCTTGGTCGCGTCGCTCAGCGGCCACCCGAGGTTGATGAAGTTGGCGTCACCGTTGTTCTGGATGCAGATCTTGTCGGCCGGGTTGCCGGGCGTGCGGTCCGGATCGAGGACGCCATCCCACGCGACGTCGGGCACGATGTACGGCCCCGACGGGTAGAGCTCGCCGATCGCCGAGATCAACAGGCCGCCGAGCGGGCCAGTCGGGTTGTCGCTGATGCCGGTCAGGATGTTGTCGTGGATGTGGATGCCGGTCGGATACTGGTCGTAGGTCGGGTCGGTGATCGGGATGCCGGTCGGCACGTAGCTGATGATGCCGATGTTGACCGAGTCGTGATCGGCGAACGTGTTGCCGAAGATCTCGACGTCATGCGCGCCGAGCAGCGCCATGCCGGTGCCGGCAGGGACCAGCGCGACGATGTTGCCGGCGGGTGCGAAGTTCTCGGTGTTGTTGTCGACGATCTCGTTGTCGAACACGCGGGTGCCGCGGCCGTTCTCGATCTCGAGGTCGGGCAGGTTGAACACCAGAACGCCGCCAGTGTTCTGCGATGCGACGTTCTCGGTGACGTCGGCATGGAACGAGTTCTCGATCTCGATGCCGGCGACGTTGCGGTGCGCGCGGTTGCGGCGAACGACGATGCGATCCGACTGGCCGACGTAGATGCCGGCGTCGGATGCGCCCTCGACGATGCTGTCCTCGATGATGACGTCGGTGCATTGCACCGGGTAGAGGCCGTAGGCGCCGTTGGTCTCCTTCGGGCCGTCGGTCCACTCGACGCGAACGTCGCGGATCGTGACGCCCGCGGTGCCGAGCACCTTGAGCGCGTCACCAGGCGAATCTTCGAGCGCGATGTCATGGATGGTGAATCGATCGCCGGTCACCAGCAGCCCCTGCGGTCCGACGGTCTGGCCGCGAAACGACAGGATCGTGTCGTCCTTGCCCGCGCCGCGGATCGTGACGTCGTCGACATCGAGCGAGAGGTCGCTCGCGAACGCGAACGACCCGGCGCCGAACGCGACCGTGCCGCCGGTCTCGATCTCGATCAGCGCGGTCTGGACCTCGGTCTGGCTGGCGCCCGCGGCGAGGCCGATGCACGTGCCGGTGACGCCGTCACATGGATCGTCGTCCCCACCACAGGCGACGACCGTCGTGACAACCAGGGCCAGGATTCTCGCGTAAGCCATGCTCGCGGGATGGCAGAGTCCTGGGAGAGGCGCAAGGGCAAGGTTGGTTCACTAAGACGAACCGCTACTCGACACGCACGTGTTGACGCACCACGGCAGGATCCGGCTCTCGGGCCCCGGTCTCGAAGTGGGCCCGCCGGTGGGCCTCGAGTCGGCGGTGCTCGCGCCAGCCGAGGCCGCGGCGCCGGAACACCGTGACGGATGCATCACCGATCTCGGTGTTCGCGCAATACACCCGCGTGCCATCGGGATCTTCGTAGGGCGCGGTCACCAGCTGGTCGGGGGTGCACCGCATCTCGCCCTCGATCTTGACCGTGGGCGACCACGCCGTGAACGCGACGTGACCGGTGCGCCAGCTCGCGCGGTTGCTCAGCACGTGGCGGTACTGGTTCAGGTAGTGGCGCTCGCCGTCGAGCTCGAGGTTGACGAGCGTCATCCGCGGCAGCGTGACGCCGCGGCGCTGCAGCTTGACCGCGAGGATCTCGAGCAGCGCGTCGGGAGCACCCGCAAACTCGGCGCAGCGTCCCCACACCCACGAGAACGCGTGCTTCTTGCCCCACACGTGCGTCTGCCCGGCGACCGCGCGATCGAACGTCAGCTGCTCGCCGTCGACGACCAGCGTGCCCGACAGCGGGACCCGCGGATTGGGCGAGTGGACGGTGGTCTCGCCGAGCCCGCCACGCGCGTACATGATGTCGGGAAGGAAGCGCAGCGTGCGCGGCGCGGGCTCCCATCGGAGATCCCACGAGATCTGGTGGCCATCGCCTTCGAGGTGACCCTGGCTGTGATCGTGACCGAGCCGCGCGCGCGGGAGCTGGATCCGGAACGGCGACTCGCTCGCGGTGACGCCGGGGAACACGCGGTGCACGCCGAACGTGCGCTCGGGGTGCTTCGGGTCGAAGCGCGCGAACCACAGCTCGGCGCGCGGTGGTCCGGAGATCGGGGCCTCCGTGATGAAGCGCAGCCAGTACCCCTGGTCGGTCCCGGGATGGTTCCAGGTCATGTACCAGACCTCGTACGCACCGCGCGTCGCGTCGGTCCACCGGCGATAATTGTCAGCTTCGCTCATGATGCACGCAGGGTTCGTGAGGGGAGTGCCGAGGGCCGCGGCTTGCCGAGCACGCGGCTCGCGATCCACGACGCGAGTCGTCGCGGGACCAGGCGCACGCCCCAGCACGACAGCTTGTTGATGATGCCGGGGATCACGGTGCGCTTGCCCCGGGTCAGCGCGCGCACGGTGATCGTGGCAACGTCGTCGGCGGTCTTCATCGACGCGTTGGCGACCCAGCCGTAGTCGCCCGCGCCCGCCGCGGCATGAAACTCGGTGTGCGTGCCGCCGGGGCAGATGCAGGTCGCCGAGATCGGGGCGCGTGCCGCGCGGAGCTCGTCGTGGAGCGCCTCGGTGAAGTTGCGGACGAACGCCTTGCTCGCCGCGTAGACCGCGAAGTTCGGGACCGACTGGTACGCGGCGATCGACGCGATGTTGACCAGGTGCGCGTGCGAGGTCTGACCCTCGCGCGCATCGACGAACCGGCGCGACAGCTCGACCAGTGACGTCACGTTCAGCTGGAGGAGCTCGGCATCGCGCTGCCAGTCCGCGACCGTGAACGCGCGGAAGTAGCCGAAACCGGCATTGTTGACGAGGATGTCGATCGCGCCGCCCGCGGTGGCGGCGCTCCACAGCGTGTGCGCGCCACCGGCGGTCCCGAGATCCGCGGTCACGACCTCGACTCGCACGCCCTTGGCCACGCAGGTCGCGGCGACCTGATCGAGCGCGTCCTTGCGGCGCGCGGTCAGCACCAGATCGACGCCTTCGGCAGCGAGCAGCTGTGCGATCGCAGCGCCGATCCCGCCCGACGAGCCCGTCACGAGCGCGCGTTTGCCTCGGAGCATGCGGATGAAGTTATCACGCACGCCGCTGCATCACCGGTGCGTGCGCGCAGACGGCGCGGATCCGGTCCCACGTCGTCATGTATGGCTCGTCGAGCGGCAACCATGCGACCTGCGAGCCTGCCGCGGTGTCGATCGCGATCGCCGTCGGATCCGGCACGACCCAGCGCGACAGCTCGTATCCGACTTCCATCGACCGCAGCTCACCCCGGCGCGGCGCGCCGCCCACCCAGCGCAGCTTCGGCGCCGCGAGCGCGAGCCGGCCCCAGGTGACGACCGAGATCCCGGCGTGACCGTCGAGGTCGAGGTACTCGAGCGCGCCGAGGTGCGGTGATTCGCACAGCACCGACAGCGCGGCATCATCGATCGCGTTGACCTCGATCGAGTCGAGGCCCTGGCTGCGGCGCAACAGATCCAGCGACGGCACGGGCTCGGCCCGCGGCAGCCGCAACGCGTGCAGCCGGGCCAGCCACGGAGACGCGGCGAGCTGGTCGACCACTGACTCGGCGTACGTCAGCGTGAGGAATCGAATCGGGGCCCGCTCCAGCACCTCGTCACCGTGCGCGAGGAAGTCGGCGGCGGTCATCGTCACGTGCTCGACCATGCCCCGCGCGAAGCCGCGCACCGCGATCATGCGCTCGGCCGCGAGCGCCCCCAGCTCCGGGCTGTACGACGCCACGCGTCGGCAGGTGATCTCGCGCAGCGTGGTCTCGATCTCGATCGTCGTGCGCGCACTGGCGAGTCGCGCTTCGGCCACGATCTGATCGCGCATGAACGCGGCGCGCGCTGGATCTTCGCGCTCGACGAGGTCCGCGCCGACGAGCCGCACGTACGGATCGTCGGGCGCGTGCATCACCTCCTCGACCCACGCCGGCAGCGGGTGGCTGCGGCGCACCGCGGGCGAGGTGCGCACGCGCGGCCGCCACGGCCACCGATCGGTGAAGCGCGCCTTGTCGGTGGTGGCGCGGTCCTCACGTGCGCGCTCGATCGCCACGACCCGCGCCATGCCATCCGCGGCGTACGCCGGGTTTCGCCACGCGGCGAGCCCGAGGTGCGACAGCGCGCGCTCGTCGTGGCCGCACGCCCAGCACCGCAACGCGGCCGCGCAGTCGTCATCGTCGTCGGGGACGTGCACCCGCACCCGCTCGCTCGCGCAGGTCGGGCAGCGAAATTCTCCCGGCCCGCGCGGCGGCATGTGGGGCGAGCGCCACGCGTCGACCGATTCGCGCGCGTCGATGGTCTCCGCATGACCGCAGCTGCAACGCAGCTCCGTGCGCTGGTAGCTGGTCAACGGATCGCCGGCGACGTCCTCGCAGCGATGCGCGACACTCGCGAGCTCCTCGCCACCGCAGCGCGGGCACGCCGTCATCGTGATCGGCGGCGCGCACGTGCCGCGACCGTCGCACATCGGGCACAGCCCGCTGCCGCACGCGCACTCGACCGGCTGTGGAAAGCTCGCGAGCAGGCGCGTGCCTTCGCAGTCGAGGCACCAGCCGCGCCCGCCGCACGTGGCGCACGCGGGCAGCCGCGGCGACGGCTCGTGCAGGTTCCAGTGCGTGCGCGAGGGCACCGACGTACCGTAGCAGTGGTACGAACGCCCATGCGGATCTTGATCGTGCTCGCGGTCGCCGTCGTCGTGGCATGCGGCCCGTCGGGCAAGGACATGGCAGGCGCAAAGACGGCGCACTATCGCGGGGACCAGCTCGTGCTGTTCGCCGCGGCGAGGAGCGCGACCGAGGCCAAGTACAAGCTCGCGACGTCTGACGAGACCACGTTGCGCGTCGTCACCGAGGGCCGGTGGTACAGCCCCGAGGGCCTCGGCCTCACGGCGACGATGGACAATCTCGGCAACGTCCCCGACCGCAGCATCTTCCTCTCGCTCGCGCTACAGCTGATGGCGGCCGACGCCGGGTTCGTGATCGCCGTGTCGCCGACGATCCTGCGTTATCACGAGGGACGCCCGAACCCCGACAAGCTGGCGTCCGACGATCCGAGCCTGCCGGGCTGGGTCACCGGCAGGGTCGACCAGCTGCAGCTCGCCGTGCACGAGGCGCTGCGCTCGTACGAGGTCAAGACGGTCGGCGGCATCGTACCCAACGCGGAGGCCCGATGACGGATCCGCTCGAGCTGGTGGTCGACTCCGACGAGCTGGTCGGCACCGGTGGCTTCCTCGCGATCCGTCGACTTCGCCTGCGCAACCGCCACCCCGACGGCACGCTGTCCGCGCAGTACGTCTGCGACTCGATCGCGCGGCCGTACGGCCAGGACGCGGTGATCGTCGCGGTGTTCGCGCGCACGGCGGATGGGATCTCGATCCTGCTCCGCGATGGCATGCGTCCACCCCTACGGTTCGGTCGCCGCCCCGATCGCGCGCCGCTCGCCGAGGGCGAACCACCGCTGTTCCTGACCGAGCTGGTCGCCGGGATCATCGAGGAAGGCGACGTCGGCGAGACCGGCCTCCGCGTGCGCGCGGCCCACGAGACGCTGGAGGAGGGTGGCTTCGTGGTCGCGCCCGAGGCGGTGATCCTGCTCGGGGCCGGGATGTATCCGTCGCCGGGCGCGATGGTCGAGAAGTTCTACTTCGCGGCGGTCGAGGTCGATCCCGCGACCCAGCAGTCACTGGCGGGCGACGGTTCCCCGATGGAGGAGGGTGCGACCACGCGCTGGCAGGGGCTCGACGACGCGATCGCCGCCTGCGTCCGCGGCGAGATCACCGACCTCAAGACCGAGGCGGGGCTGCGGCGGCTGCGAGATCACCTCCGTTGAAGGGGTCCCAGCTGCGCGACCGCGGCGCGCGCGAGGTGGCCGCCATGGCGACGCCGTCCGAAGTCAGCCAGCTCGGGCTGTCGTTGTAGCGGGGCGTTCGTCAGAGCGTGCGGGCATCGGGCGGCCGCTCATGGCCGCGACCTCGCAGAGATGAGCTGCCGGTCCAGCTCGTCGTGAAAGCGGCTGGTGGACTCGCGATCCTCGTCGCGGCCACGCTGATCTCGATCTACCAGCCGTGGGGCAAGACGCCGTTCGGCCGCGAGCACCACGCGTGAAGCTCGCGGCTCAGTCCTCGCTGGACGGGGGCGGCGCCGACGGCCGGTTGGCCGGTGCCTCGCCGCGTGCGCGCGCGTACTCGTCGAGCTTGCGGTAGAGCGTCTTGCGGTCGAGGCCGAGGCGCTGGGCGGCGCGCGTCTTGTTGCCGGCTTCGTCCTCGAGCACGCGCTCGATGAACTCCTGCTCGAGCTCGCCCATCGTCATCCGGCGCGCGACCGCGGCACCGAGAAAGTCGGCGGGGCGTTTTTCGCGGACCTGCGGCGGGAGATCTTCGTCGGAGATCATCTCGCCCTGGCACAGCGCGACGCCGCGCTCGAGCACGTTCATCAGCTCGCGCACGTTGCCGGGCCAGTGGTAGGCGAGCAGGAGGTGCTGCGCGTCGGGGGCGAGGCGCATCCGGCGCGGTGGGGTCTGCCGGGCGCCGAGGTTGGCGAGCACGTGCTCGGCGAGCGGAACGACATCCTCGGGCCGCGAGCGGAGCGGTGGGAGGTCGAGGTGGATCACGTTGAGGCGGTAGTAGAGGTCTTCGCGGAAGCTGCCGTCGGCGAGCATGGTGTCGAGGTTCTTGTTGGTCGCAGCGACCACGCGAACGTCGACGCGCTGGTTCTTGGTCGCGCCGAGTGGGCGGACCTCGTGCTCCTGGAGGACGCGGAGGAGCTTGGCCTGGAGGGGGAGGGCGAGCTCGCCGATCTCGTCGAGGAAGATCGTGCCGCAGTCGGCCTCGACGAACAGGCCGTTCCGGTCGGCGCGCGCGTCGGTGAAGGCGCCCTTCTTGTGACCGAACAGCTCGCTCTCGATCAGGCCCTCGGGCACCGCCGCGAGGTTGACGCCGACGAACGGGCCAGTGGCGCGGGCGGAGTTGTAGTGGATCGCGCGGGCGATCAGCTCTTTTCCCGTGCCGCTCTCCCCCGTGACGAGCACCGAGGCGGTGGAGGGGGCGATCCGCGCGACCAGCGCGAGCACGTCACGCATCGCCTGGCTCTTCGCGATGATGTTGTCGAAGCCGAACCGCTCCTCGACCTCGCGCTGGAGACGGGCGACCTTGCTGCGGAGGGCGCGCTCGCCGAGTGCCTTGTCGGCGACGAGCAGCAGCTCTTCGATCTCGAACGGCTTGGTGATGTAGTCGTAGGCCCCGAGCTTGACCGCGCGGATTGCCGTCTCGATCGAGCCGAACGCGGTGATCATGACGACGTGGGGAGGCTGGGGCAGGGCCATCACGCCGCGGATCAGGTCGAAGCCATCCATTTCCGGCATCCGGAGGTCGGTGATGATGAGATCGAACCGCTGGAGCCGGGCGAGCTCGAGGCCGCCCGAGGCACCGCCCGCGGCCTCGACATCGAACCCGGCATCCGTCAGCTCCTCGGTCAGGAGGTCGCGCATCGCCGCGTCATCTTCGACGACCAGGATCGAGGCTGTGCGCTCCACGGAGCCGTTCTACCACGCGTCACATGCAGCGGCCGGACGGCACGTCGCACGACAGCCGATACCACGGCGGCGTCTCGGGGGCGTCACCCAGCGAGGTCGGGCAGTGGTCGTCGGTGGTGCACCGGGGGACGCAGAAGTTCTCGGCGTAGTAGGTGGTACAGACCTGGTCGGCGCCGCATTCGGAGTCCTCGGCGCAGGCCGGCGCGCAGGTCTCGCGCGTGTCCGCGTCCGCGACGAAGAAGAAGTCGGGGCATGACAGGCCGGCGGCGCAGTCGGACTCGCTGTCGCACGCGCCGCCCTGGGCGACCTCGCCGTCGCCATTGATCTGGATGCAGGACCCGGCGGCGCAGCGCCCGCGGTAGACCTGGTTGCGGTACTCGGAAGCGCAGTTGGCGGCGCTGGTGCAGCCCGCGCCGGTCGTGCGCTGGACCTCGATCGTGTAGGCGACCGGCGTCGGAGCGGGCGTGGCCGCGAACTCGTCGACCGCGAGGAAGTAGCGACCGATGGGCAGGTAGGTGAGCCGAACTTGCTCGGCCTGCTCCCAGAACGACAGGCCGACGACGTTGCCCGCGGCATCAAACACCTGGAGATCGAGATCCCGTGGGCCCGCCCACCCGAGCGAATGTCCCAGGTCTCGCCGACCGTCGTGACGTCGAACGCGAAGTAGTCATCCTCGGCCGGCGGGCTCGAGCAGATCTTGCCGGTGGCGGACGCACCGCCGTTGTACGCCGGGACCAGCACACGCGCGCCGGAGGGACCGTCGTCGGCGGGCTCGCTGGCGTCATCGGTCGTGCAGGCGTCCACGCCCGCCGCGCAGCTGTAGGTGGTGTCATCGCAGCGCGGCTTCGCGCGATCGCAATCGAAGCTGGTCTCGCACTCGACGCAGCGGCCGTGCACGCACGCCGGCGTCTCGACACCGCAGGCGGACGCGTCGGCGCACTCCTCGTTGTAGATCTCGAGCTGGAAGTCGGGCGAGGCAGGATCGCTGGTCGCGTAGAAGTCGACGACGACGAACGCCGAGGGCGCGGTCGCGACGAAGCGCGCGGACTCGACGCCACCGAGCGTCGCGTCCTGGAACACCAGGCACTGATCGCTCGCGGGACCGGTCTCGGTCGAGCAGCCGCTGACGACATAGAAGCCGAGGTCCTCGGTCGAGGTCAGCTTGACCACGTAGGGTGCACCGATCCGCAGGCCGACCAGCGGCACGACGCGATCGGGGCCGGCGGATTCGGAGCCGTAGGGCGCGTCGATCTGCGCGCACTCGAGCGGGCTCGCGACGTCGGCACCCTCGACCGAGCCCTCGACCGTCGCCGGGACGACGACGGGCGCGGCCTCGAACTCGGCGCAGGCGGCGAACGAGTGGCCGCCATCGTCGGCGGTCTGGTTGCCGCCGTCAGATCGGGGCTGTGCTCCGTCGTGCCCACAGGCCGCGATCGCGAGGACCAGAACGACAGACCAGCGCACGTCGTTCATCTTTACAGTGGGGGACCTCCGAGGACGGATCCTCGTCGATCACAGGGTGTGAGGCCGTTGCGGTGCGGTGGTCTCAGGAGTGGCCCTGGCGGCGTCGCGTGCGGCGGTACTCGTGCTCCTCGTCGACCAGGCGCACGTAGTCGAGGGGCTCGTCGGAGTCCCACGATGTCGGCGGGAGCGCCCCAAGCACTCGAACTCGCTCGCGAAACGCTTCCGCGATCTTGTCGAACGGGGGCAGGTCGGTGCGGCCAGACAGCGCGCCGGAGGTGGCGGCCTCGGACGCTTCCTCGGTCAGCTGGAGCGCGGCCTCGCGCGTGACGCGGCCGCGCCGGATGATGTCCTGAACGCTGGTCGCGAGGTGGCCGAGCTCGTACTGCTTCGAATCGAGCATCTCGAGTGCGACGAAGATCACTTGCCGCGCCGACAGGACCTTGTCCTGATACAGCACGAGCGCGGCCTGAAAGTAGTTGAACACCGGGACCAGGCGTGGGCCGAACCGGCGAAACCCGAGGGGCGGCGATCGGCGATCGAGATGGATGAACATCCGCCCGACCGCATCGCGCTTGGGCACGCGACGCGCGAGGTCGAGGATGTGCTCGGCGTCATCGTCATACGCGCGCGAGGCGACCAGTACGCGCTCGAGGTCATTCGTGCTGACCCGCTCTGCGATCACGTCGGCGTACAGGCAGTAGATGATCGCGTCCGCCTCCGCGTCGTCACCGAACAGCGTCTCCTTGTCCGCCGACGCGCCGAGCCTCGACCGCAGCATCGCGGGCAGCTTGTACGGGACCTGCGCGCGCAACGCGCGGAACCGACCGCGGAGGATGTTCTTCAGGTTGTTCTTGAGGACGAACTCGTCGTAGTCGACGCCGTCGAGTCGCAGCTTGGCCGCGAGCACCTGACGCATCTGGGTCGGGCTGCCCGAGACGATGCAGATCCGGTTGCCGTCCTGACGCAGCGCGCGGAGCAGCGCAGTGGCGCCGGGATACGCCTGCTTGTCGGCGGCATTCTCGATCGCGCTACGCGCGAGGTCGACGAAGCTGTCGAACTCGGTACGCAGGTACGTCTTGTCGAGATCCCAGCGGAACGTGTGGCGTGGCGGTGGGGCGCCTTCCGGCAGGCCATCGGGAATGTGATCGAGCAGTCCGATCCGCTCGCCGACCTTGATCGGCAACGCAGTGAACCGGCGAAGCAGCGAGCGCACCATCAGTCGGTCTGCGGCAACATCGAGCCGCTCGACTCCGTGCGAGGCCGGGTCGCGCGCTGGGCGCGGTCGTCGAGCTCGGCCATGGTCCGCGCGATGTTGCCGCACAGATTTCCAGCAAGCGCCTTGTGGGCCACCTTGATCGCGTTGGTGACGGCGCGCGCGTTGGAGCGGCCGTGGGCCTTGATGAACGGGTGCTGGAAGCCGAGCAGCGGCGCGCCGCCGTACTGCTGCCAGTCGGTGATCGACTTCAGCTGATCGATTGCCGACGACAGCGCGCCGAGGCCGAGCCGCCACGCGAGCCGCTCCTTGTGGGCGTAGCGCGCGAGCCGGACGACGGTCTCGGACACACCCTCGAGCATCTTCAAGACGACATTCCCGACGAAGCCGGACGTCACGACGACATCGGCGACACCGCGCGGGATGTCGAGGCCCTCGATGTTGCCGATGAAGTTCAGCTCCGTGGTCTCGACCAGTGCAGCGTGCGCAGCAACGATCGGCGGTGGGCCCTTGCCGGGCTCCGTGCCATTGGAGAGCAGGGCGACCCGCGGCCGGCGATTGCTCGACACGAGCTTCGCGTAGGCGGAGCCCATGACCGCGAAGCCGACCAGATCCTCGGCGGTGGCGTCGATCGTGGCGCCGACATCGAGGATCAGCGAGAACGGATCATCCTTCTCGCCGCGGCGAAGCTCGGTCGGGTAGACCGCGGCGAGCGCGCTGCGGCGCACGCCCTCGAGCAGCGTCCATCGGCGCGCGCACGCGAGCACGCTTGCGCCCGTGTTGCCGGCCGAGACCAGCGCATCACCTTCGCCACGTGCCACGAGATCTACGGCGACCACGATCGAGGCCTCGGGCTTGGCTGCGAGCGCCTCGGAGGGCTTCTCGTCCATCTCGACGTACGAGCCTGCGTGATGGACCCGGACCCGCGCGCCGTCGTGGCGCATGCGTGGTAGCAGGCGCCCGAGCACCGCGGCATCTCCGACGAGGATGATCTCGGCGCTCGTCAGCTGGAGCGACGCCTCGGCGGCACCCTGGACGATCTCGTCCGGAGCATGATCGCCACCCATGGCGTCGACGACGATGCGGTGCATGCCGGCATCTTGCCACGCAAAGCGGCAGGTGTCGTACCTGGTGCAGAAACATCCGGCCACGCTCGCTCGTTGCGATCGAGGCGATGCTCGGGACGCGTGGGGGCGTCGCGCGGACGGATCGGCTCGCTGCAGCGTTTTCACCGTGACGGAATCGGCTAGAGTGCCGGCCGATGCCCGAGCGGCTGTATATCGTCGACGGGCACGGCTACATCTTCCGCGCCCACTACGGCCTGATGAACATCTCGCGCGGCGAGCGCAAGGAGGTGCGGCTGTCGACCAGCGAGGGCATGCCCACCGGCGCGCTGTACGTGTTCACGCGCATGCTGATGCGGCTCGAGGAGGACAACGCGCCCAAGCGGATGGTCGTCGTGTTCGACGACAAGAGCGGCGTGAAGACGTTTCGCGCCGAGATGTTTGCCGCGTACAAGGCCACGCGCAAGGAGCCGCCGGAGGAGCTGCAGGTCCAGATGGACTACTTCGCAAAGGTCGTGCGCGGCATGGGCTGGCCCGTGATCGCCGTGCCCGGCGTCGAAGCCGATGACGTGATCGCGACGCTCGTGCAGATGGCGCGCGCACAGGACTGGGAAGTCGTCATCTACAGCGCGGACAAGGACATCATGCAGATGGTGGGGGACCAGGTGTCGATGATCGACGCGCTCCACCAGAAGACCTACACGCGCGACGAGGTGATCAAGAAGATGGGCGTGCCACCGGAGAAGATTCCGGACTTTCTGGCGCTCGTCGGGGACACCAGTGACAACATCCCGGGCATCCGCGGCGTTGGCGACAAGACGGCGGCGATCCTGCTCGACAAGTACGGCTCGCTCGAGAATCTGATCAAGGAGAACCCGGTCGTCCCGCGGATCCAGATCAAGCAGCCGTTCGGGGATCCCGAGCAGCTCGAGCGGATCAAGATCTCGCGCCAGCTCGTCGAGCTGCGGCGCGACGTGCCGCTGCCGGTCGCGCTCGAGGATCTCGTGGCGACGGAATGGGATCTGCCGGTGCTGCTCCAGCTGTTCACCGAGCTCGAGTTCCAGATCCTGGTCGAGAAGGTCAAGATGCGGATGCCGCCGGGCGAGGACGTCGTCGTCGTGCCGGCTCCGGAGATCACGGCGATCACGGCGGTCGATCAGGCTCCGGACCCGCAGATCGTGGTGCGCGGCGATGCGATCGCCGCGCTGTCCGCGGCAGCCCGCGCGGCAGGAAAGCTGGCCGTGATGGTCGAGCTCGATCCCGAGCGGGTCGAGCGTGCGGGCTTGGTCGCGGTGGTGATCGCGGTGCCGGGCCAGGCGCCCGCATACGTCTCGCTGGGCCATCGCTACATCGGGGCGCCGGCGCCGCCGCCGCCGAGCGACCTCGTGCCGCTGTACGACGTGCTCGGCGATCCGGCGGTCGCGAAGATCTGTCACGACGCGAAGACCGTGACGCGCGCATTCATGGACCGCGGGGTCACCGTGGCCGGCATCGTCGAGGACACGATGCTCGCCGCGTTCCTGCTCGATCCGACGGCCGAGGCCGAGCCCGGCGAGGCGGTCGCGCAACGGCTCGGCGGCGTGGTGCTGCCAACGCGCGCGACGATCGCCGGTCGCGCGAAGGTCAGCCTGGAGGGAGTCGCGGTGGAGCGCGCGGCACCCTGGGCCGGCGCGATCGCGCACGCGGTGCTCGCGATCGCCGACGAGCTGCCGAAGCGGCTCGAAGCCAGTGGCCTGGCGTCGCTGTACCGCGATGTCGAGTTGCCGGTCGCGCTGCTGCTGGCCGAGGTCGAGCGCATCGGGATCAACATCGACGTCGCTCACTTCAAGAAGCTCGGCGCCGAGGTCGGCGCGAGGCTGCACGAGCTCGAGCGGACGATCTATGACGCGGCGGGGGTCGAGTTCAACATCGGCTCACCCAAGCAGCTCGGCGAGCTGTTGTTCGACAAGCTCGGGCTCGAGACCAAGGGCGTGCGCCGCACGAAGACCGGATGGTCGACCGAGGCGGAGACGCTCGAGGCGCTGATCGACGCGCATCCGGTGATCCGGCCCGTGCTCGAGCATCGCGAGATCTCGAAGCTGAAGGGCACGTACCTCGACGCCTTGCCGCCGCTGGTGTCACCGAAAACCGGTCGCGTCCACACCACATTCAACCAGGTGGTCGCCGAGACCGGGCGGATCTCGTCGCAAGATCCGAACCTCCAGAACATCCCGATTCGCTCGGACCTCGGGCTCCTGATCCGCCGTGGCTTCGTCGCGGCGCCCGGTCACGTGCTGATCGCGGCGGACTACTCGCAGATCGAGCTGCGGATCCTCGCGCACCTGTCGGGCGATCCGAAGCTGTCGACCGCGTTCCGCGAGCGGGTCGACGTCCACACCCAGACCGCGGCCGAGGTGTTCGACGTCAAGCGCGAGGACGTGACGTCGGAGCAGCGACGGATCGCGAAGGCGGTCAACTACGGGCTGTCGTATGGCCAGTCCGACTTCGGGCTCGCGCGCACGCTCGAGATCCCGCGGACCAAGGCGGCCGAATACTCGCGCGCGTACTTCCAGCGGTTCCCGACCATCCACAAGTTCATGGACGACATCGTCACGCTCGCGCGCGCGCAGGGTGGCGCGCGCACGTTGCTCGGTCGGTGGCGCCCGATCCCGAATCTGATGTCCAAGAGCCCGCAGGCGCGGCACGCAGCCGAGCGCGTCGCGCAGAACACGCCGATGCAGGGCGCGGGCGCAGATCTGATCAAGCTCGCGATGCTGGCGACGTCGCGCCGGCTGGTGAAGGACAAGCTGCCGGTGCGCATGCTGCTGACGGTGCACGACGAGCTCGTGTTCGAGTCGCCCCCGGACATCGCGGAGGACGTCGGCGCGATGCTGAAGGGCGTGATGGAGTCGGTCTACCAGCTCGACGTCCCGCTCGAGGTCGACATCGGCATCGCGGATAACTGGGCCGACGCGTAGCCGATCTCGGTCTGTGTTCGCCAGCTTGGCGCGCGTTCGGCGATGGTTTCGCGTTCGCCGACAGATGACGGTATCCTGCGTGCTCGATGCGCCTGCACGTTGCCTGGGGCCTGATCGTGCTTGGCGCGTGCCGTGAGCCCACGGCGGCACCGCCGCCGCCCGTGCCGGTGGTCGTGGCGCCCGCGCCACCGCAGGCGGCCGCCGCCACGCCAGCACCCTCGAAGGCGCATTCCGAGGCACTGCGCCCGCATCGCGAGGACGCCGTCGTCGACTGTCCGGTCGAGCTCGACGATCAAGCCGACGACGACACGCGTGCGGCCGCGCTGCTCGAGGCAGCGAACAAGCAGATCGTCGCCGGGGACCTCGCGGCGGCCTGGACCTGCGCCGATCGCGCAGGAGATCTGGTGCCGGCGTCCGTCGAGGCGCATCACTTGCGCGGTGCTTCGCTCGCCGCGCTCGGACGCGACAAGGAGGCGCAGCTCGCATACTCGCTCGCGCTGTCCCTCGATCCCGATGATCCCGAGACCCTGCGCGCGGTCGCGGACTTCTACATCAATGGCAAGGGCGACCACGGGCGCGACGCGCTCCGGCTCGGGCTCGAGCTCGCGCAGCGGGGGAGTCGTCGCGTCGTCTCGCGCAGGCGCAAGCTGCCGCTCGCCGCCGATCTCGCCGTGCTCGAGGGCCAGGCCCTCAACGACCTCGGGCGCAGCGACGAGGCCCTGGTCCGGATCGAGGCGGCGCTCCGGCTCGCGCCCGGTCGCGGCGATGGGCTGCACGAGAAGGGCGTCGCGCTGTTCGACCTGTCGCGGTTCGCGGAAGCCAAGGCGATGTTCGTGCGCGCGCTCGCGATCCAGCCCGACGATCCGTTCACGCATCAGATGATGGGGCTCACGCTCGAGCAACTCGGGGATGAGGTCGGGGCGGCCAGGTCGCTCGACCGCGCGGTCGCGCTGGCGCCGACCGAGGTGTCCCGCCCGGTGCACGCGACGACCGCCGAGCTCCAGCAGGAAGTCGACGCCATCGTCGCCGGGCTCCCTGCCGAGCGCCGCCACCGGGTGCGTGCGATCAAGGTCGAGATCGTTGATCTGCCCGATTCTGCCGACCTCGCCGCGGTGTCCCCGCCGTTTCCGCCGACGATCCTCGGGCTGTATCGCGGCCCGGTCGGCCGCAACGCGCACGCCGTGCAAACGGCGGATGGCGAGCCGCCGTCGATCGTCCTCTACCGCAAGAACCTGGCCCGCGCGGTCAAGACCCGGGCCGAGCTCAGCGAGCAGGTCCGCGACACGCTGCTGCACGAGATCGGGCACCTCGAGGGCCTCGACGAGGACGATCTGCGCCGCCGCGGCATGGAGTAGTCGGCCGAGCCCCGGATCCGGTCAACGATCGGGCTTGCAGGGGCACCTGGCCGGAGGGTTGCGGTAGGATGGCCCCATGTCGGACGGTCAGGCGACATCGCCGGCGGCGCCAGCCGCACCGACGAGCGAATCCTCGACCGTGCACTTGCTCGAGGCCGCACTCCGGCGCGAGCAGAAAAAGGTCGCGCTGGTCCAGGAGGTCAGCCGCGCGCTGTCCGAGGGCCACGACCTCGACGCGTTGCTCGCGCTGATCATGCAGAAGGTCACGGAGCTGATGGATGCGGATCGGTCGACGCTGTACCTCGTGACCGAGGACGGCCGGTCGTTGTGGTCCAAGGTCGTGCAGGGCGACGAGCGCGTCGAGATCCGGCTCGAGGTCGGCGAGGGGATCGCCGGCTGGGTCGCCGAGACGCGCGAGATCGTGAACATCGCCGACGCGTACGCCGACCCGCGATTCCAGCCGTCGGTCGATCTCAAGAGCGGCTATCGCACGCGTTCGATCCTCGCCGTGCCGATGCTCGGCGCGCTCGGCGGCCTCGTCGGCGTGCTCCAGGTCCTCAACAAGACCGATGGCCCGTTCACCCAGCCAGACCACGAGCTGCTGCTCGCGCTGTCGAGCCAGGCCGCGATCGCGATCGAGAATGCCCGGCTATATCACTCGCTGGTCCAGCAGAACCAGGAGCTGCAGCGCGCACGTCGCGACCTCGAACGCCGGAGCCGCGAGCTCAACGCGCTGTACGAGGTCGAGAAGGAGCTGTCGGCCGCGCTCGATCTCGACGACCTGCTGTCACGCATCCTCGCGCAGGCGATCACGGTGCTCGGCGGTGGCGCGGGCTCGATCGCGCTGGTCGAGCCCAACAGCGAGCTGCGGTTCCGCACCGTCCAGGGGCCCGCGGCGCCGCGCCTGATCGAGCGCACGCTGCCACACGGCACCGGGCTGCTCGGCTGGTCGATCGCGCACCGCACGCCGCTGGTCATCGACAACCCGGCAACGGATCCGCGCCACGCGATCCAGATCGCGCGCGAGACCGGGGTCGCACCGGAGCGCTTGATGGTCGCGCCGCTGGTCGAGGGCGACGACGTGATCGGCGGGATCGAGATCATCGACCAGCGGCGCTCGGTGCGGGACGGCGAGCAGCCCTGGGGCGACGAGGATCTCAAGCTGCTGGTGCTGATCGCAGCGCAGACCGCGGGGGCGATCGGCATGGCGCGCCGGCGCAGCGAGGCGTCGAATCGCGATCGTCTGGCCTCGATCGGCCGGATGCTCGCCGGCCTGCTGCACGACCTCAGGACACCGATGACGATCATCTCGGGCTACGCCCAGCTGATGGCATCTTCGGACGAGGCCGAGCAGCGCGAGAAGTACGTCGACCAGATCCAGCGCCAGTTCGACCTGATGGCCGGCATGACACGCGAGGTCCTCGCGTTCGCGCGCGGTGACTCGGACCTCGTGATCCGCAAGGTCTACATCAACAAGTTCACCGAGGAGCTGACCACCCAGCTCGGCGCTGCGGTCGCGGGCCGCAAGATCGACTTCGAGGTCGATGCTCGCTACGACGGGATCGCGTTCTTCGACGAGCAGAAGCTGATGCGCGTGTTCCACAACCTGACCAGCAATGCCGCCGAGGCGATGCCGGACGGTGGCCACCTCAAGGTCAGGATCGAACGCGAAGGCGACGAGCTGGTATGGTCGGTGACCGACAGCGGGTCGGGCATCCCGGCCCACGTCCAGACCCGGCTGTTCGAGCTGTTCGCCACCGGCCGCAAGGGTGGCACGGGGCTCGGGCTCGCGATCGTGAAGCGCGTCGTCGACGATCACCACGGCACGATCCGGTGCGACACGGGCGCGACCGGGACCACGTTCACGATCCGGATCCCGATCCAGCGTCCGGCCGATCAAGACTGAGCCGGCCATGCTCGCGCTGCGCGGGGTCGCCAGGTCGTTCGGTGCACGCAAGGCGCTCGCCGGCGTCACGCTCGAGGTCGCCGCGGGCGAAGCGGTGCTGCTCGTCGGGCGTAATGGCGCCGGCAAGACGACGCTGCTGCGGATCGCGACCGGGTTCCTCGATGCCGACGCTGGCGAGGTCACGATCGACGGCCACGCGATGGCGAGCGAGCGGATGCGCGCCCAGGCCCGGCTCGGCTACCTGCCGGAGCACGCGCCGGCCCCGCTCGATCTGATCGTCCGCGATCACCTGCGGCTGCGCGCGCGCCAGAAGCGGATCGGCGACGTGCCTTCCGCGCTGGCCACCGCGGCCAAGGCCGCGGCGATCGAGGACGTGCTCGGGCGCCGGATCGGCACGCTGTCCAAGGGCTATCGCCAGCGCGTCGGGCTCGCGGATGCGCTCCTCGGTGAGCCGCCATTGCTCGTGCTCGACGAGCCGACCAGCGGCATGGACCCGATCCAGACCCGCGAGCTGCGCGAGCACCTGATCGCGGCGGCGGCCAAGCGCGCGGTGCTGGTGTCGAGCCACGCCGTGGCCGACCTCGAGCCGCTCGCCACCCGGGTCGCGATCCTGCGCGAAGGCGAGCTGCTCGCGCTCGGCACGCCCGCGGAGCTGTGTGCCCGCACCACGGCGACCCGGCTCGAGCACGCGGTCGTCGCGCTGCTGGGCGAGGAGGCCGCGGCGTGAAGGCGATGTACTGGGTGTGGCGCCGGGAGCTGCACGCGATGCTGCGCGCGCCGATCGTGTATGTCGTCGGCGGGGTGTTCCTGGTCGTCCAGGGTGTCGCGTTCGCCGGGCTCGTCGGCGCACTGTCGGATCCGCGCAGGCCAGCGCCGCTCGGCGCGTTGCTCGAAGGCCAGCTCGCCGGCACGCTGCTGACCTGGGTGCTGTCGCTCGTCGTGCTGGCGCTGCTCGGCATGCGCGCGATCGCCGATGACAAGCGGAGCGGCGCGGGGAGCTGCTGCTGACCGCGCAGGTCGGGGAGGGTGCCGCAGTCGTCGGCAAGTGGCTCGCCGCCGCGACCGTCTACGCGCTGATCTGGATCCCGACGCTCAGCTACCTCGCGATCGTCGGCTGGTATCGAGTCGATCAGGGCGGCTGGGATCTCGGCGCGGTCGCCGTGGGATACCTCGGCGCGATCGCGCTCGGTGCCGCGCTGCTCGCATGGTCCGTGGCTGCGAGCGCGGCGACCAGCTCGAGCCTGGTCGCCGGTGCACTCGGGTTCGCCTGGCTGGTCGGACTGTTCCTCGCCGGCGAGCTCCGGGGCTGTGGCCCGACCTCGCGGTCGATCACCCCACGATCGCCGCCGCGTTCGACGCGATCTCGATCCGGCGTGCCGCGCTCGCGTTCGCGCGTGGCGAGCTGACGCTATCCTCGATCGTGCTGGTCGCCGGGCTCGCCGCGACCGGGCTGTCGCTCGGGATCGTGCTCGCGTGCGCGGGCCGGCGGCGGTCGCGCGAGCTCTGGCTGCGCGCGGTCGGCACGATGGCGATCGCGGCGATCGCCGTGCTCGCGGGGGCGCTCGCCGCACGTCACCCGATGCGCGTCGACGTCAGCGCGAGCGGGCGCAACTCGCTCGATCCGGCGACCCGCGACGTGCTCGCGAGCCTGGCGGGCCCTGGCAAGCTCACGATCGTGCGGCCGACGATCGGCGCGCTCGAGCCGGTGTTCGTCGAGATCGAGCGCGTCGCGAAGCAGTTCGCGGAGCATGCCGAGCTCGAGGTTCGCACCGTCGATCCCGCAGGCGCACCGGGTGGGCTCGTGGCCGTCGCCCGCAGCGCCGGCCTCGTCCCGAACGACCTCGCGATCGGCGGCGCCGTGATCGTGGATCTCGGCGGCCGGCGACGCGTCGTCGAGCTCCCCGCGATCGCGACCGTGACCCGGCGCGCCGACGAGCCGCCGGCGGTCGAACGGCTCGCCGTCGAGCAAGCGCTGGCGGGCGCGCTGGCCGGGCTGTCCGCGACGCGCACGATCCGCGCATGTGTGTCGTCGGGTCATGCCGAGCTTCCGCTCGCGCCACGCCCCGAGTCCGGGGCGGACTGGTCGATCGTGGCGGAGCGGTTGCGCGCCGAGGGCCTTGTGGTCGACGAGGTCGCGATCGGTGACGCGGTGCCAGCAACCTGCGACGTGCTCGTCGTTGCGGGACCGGGTACGGCGGTCACGCCGGCCGAGGCGCTCGCGATCCAGACCTACGTGCGGGCCGGCAAGGCGCTCGTCGTCGCCGCGCCGAGCCGCACTCTCGTCGGTGGGGTCGGTGCCACCGGCCTCGAGGCGGTGCTCGCCGCCGACGGCCTCGGGTTGCCGCTCGCGATCGCGATCGATCCGACGCTCGTGCTGCGGGAGTTGCCAGGCGCCTTGCTGATCGTCGACGGGTACGCCGAACACCCGATCAACGCGGGCTTCGCGAACCGGCGCGCCACGGTGTGGTTCCAGCCACGTGCGGTCGTGGTCGAGCGTGGCGCGCGCCCGCTGGTCAGCGCGACGGCCGAGAGCTGGGGCGAGCGCGACTTCACCGCGTCGCCCGAGAAGGACGCTGACGATCTCGCCGGGCCGGTCGCCGTCGCCGCGATCGGCAAGTCGGGCCGGATCGTCGCGATCGGCTCCGCCGAGTCGCTATCTACCGCCCTGCTCTCCGGTGGTGCCTCGGCTGCGGATCTGTGGCTCGCGCGCGTGATCCGGTTCGTCACTGGCACGGGCGACCCCGCGATCGCGGTCGCCGAGCGCACGCCCGATCAGGTGCGCCTCGTGCTGACCACCGGCCAGCGCAACGCCATCATCGCGCTGTCGGTCGGTGGGATCCCGCTGCTGTGGCTCGGGCTCGGTGGCCTGGTCGTGTGGTGGCGCCGGCGGGCGAGGGACCGGTGATCGCGAGCCGGCTCGGGGTCGCGATCGCGCTCGGCATCGCCGTCGGGCTCGCGCTCGTGTTCGCGCTCGTCGGCAAACCCGCGCGCGAGGTCACCGATCGTGCGCTGGTCCCGGGCTTCACCTCCGCGCAGGTCACCGAGCTCGCATGGCCGGCGCGTGGGATCAAGGTCGTGCGCGATCCAGGATCTCCGTCCGGCTGGGCATGGGTGGCGCCACCCGGCCCGCCGAGGGCAGCGTCGTCGCCGACGTGCTGGGCGCGGTCGGGGTGCGCGCTGGCATCGCAAGGCGGAGCCCGCGACCGCGGGTGCGCTCGGCGAGGCCGTGACGCTCGGCCCGCTCGCGATCCAGATCGGCGCGCGGCTGGGCGACGAGCAGCAGTGGCTCGTGATCGGCTCGCACGCGTACCTGGTGGACGCGTGGGTCGCGCGCGCGCTGGTCCCCGATCCGGTGACGCTCCGGGTCCGGCGCCCGCTGGCGACCGCGTCGGCCGCGAAGACGATCCGGATCGAGCCGGTCGCGGGACGTGCGCTGGTGATCGCCGCGGGCCGGCTCGTCGAGCCGATTGCGATGATCCCGGCGCGTCCGTTGCTCGCGCGCCTCGAGGCTGCACTCGAGCTGCTCGAGGTCGCCGCGCTACCGACCGTGGCCGCGGGACCGCGCGGCACGCGGATCGTGGTCGACGCCTTCGAGATCGTCGAGCATGATGCGTGCGCCGGGGGCCGGGTCCAGATCGATGGCACGTTCGGGCGCGGCTGCGTCGAGCCGAGCGCGTGGGAGGAGCTGATTGCCGCGAGCGCCGCGCTGCGCGGGGTGTCCGAGACCGTCGTCGAGCGGCGGCCGATCACGTTCGATCCAGTGCGGATCAAGCTCGTCGATGGTGCGGTGCTCGAGCTCGCGAAGCGACCGCAGCTGGGGACACGCGATGCGGATCCAGATCGCGTGCGCGAGCTGGTGGCCGCGCTAGGTACTCCCGCTGGCGCCACGATCGCGGTGACCGGCAACCCGATCGCGACCCTCGGGGTCACCGAGCGTACGGGTGTCGAGCAGGTGCTCGAGCTCCACCCGCGCTCCGTCGTCGTGCGGCGCGGCGAGCCGATAGGTCTCGTGCTCGAACCCGTAGCGTACGCGGTGCTGACGCGCCCGGGCCGGATCTATCGCGACCCGACGCTGTGGCACGAGGAGCCGACCACAGTGCACGCGCTGGCGATCGATGGCGTCACGTTCACGCGCGGGGCCGCGCTCGGCGAGTGGACGCGGGATCCCGATGGCCCGGCGGATGGCGCACGAATCGAGCAGCTCGTCGCCGCGGTCGCGGCGCCACGCGCGATCAACGATGCGCCGAACCGCCCGGCGCGTCGCACGCTGACGCTCGCGCTCGTGCCGCCGGTCGGCGCGCCGCGCCAACGAACGCTCGGGCTGGTCGGGATGATTCCCTCCGGCTGCCACGTGATCGTCGACGGTGAATCCGTGGTGCTCGCACGCGACGTCTGCGAGCTCGTCGCCGCGCTGCGCTGAGGGTCGCCCCTGCTCGAGGACGTTAGCCGTTCCCCTGGGTCTTCTTGACCATATCCTCGGGAGACATCTTGGTACCAGGGGCACCAGCGGGCGGCGTGCCAGCTGCGTTCGGATCGACCTTGGGCGCAGGCGATTCGTAGCCCTGCGTGACGTTCTTCATCCGCTTGAACACGAGCAGGCCCTGGCTGTTGCGCTCGCTGTGCGGCGAGCTGAGCGAGAACGTGCCCTCGATCTCGACCTGATCGCCGACCTTGTACGGCGGGCAGATGCTCTTCATCGGGTCCTTCTTCTTCTCGTCCGGTTCGCAACGATCCGGATCGACCCGATTCTTCTTGTCGATGTTCTTGATCTCTTTCTTGTTGTACGGCCGCGGGACGTCGACGATCCACAGGCTCTTCTCGGCGGGCGTCGACGCCTCGTCACCGATGTAGAACTTCGCGCGTTCGCACCGCGTGGGATCCTCGTCGATCAGCTTCTGAACATCGGTGTCGCTCTGACCAGGTGCGCGCAGCGCTGTCGGGCAGTCGTAGGCCCAGGTCACAAAGCCCTTGACCTTGATGGGGGTTTCCAGGAGCTTTCGGCCCTTGACGCGCAGCTCCTTGACCGAATGCGTGCCGTCCGTCGCCGGTGGCGGCAGCTCGAAGCCCGGCACGGGTGGCAGGTTGAGCTTGACGTCGCTCTTCCTCACCTCGGCCTCGGGGCCCTTGAGCTTGTCCGACTCGCAGCCGACCGCGAGGAGGGTGCTAACTGCGATGAGACCGATGGCTCGGAGGCCGTGACGATGCGGCATGCAAGTGGTCATAACATGTGGCCGGGAGTGTCTCAAGTCACGATAGGTTTTGGCATCTTCGCGATGCTCGTGGGGTGCGACTCGCCCGCACGTCCCAAGCCCTGGCGCCACGCACCGGATCCCACCGCCGAGGCCGCGCGCGCGCCGAGCTCGCCGGCGCTCGCCGATGTCTCGAGCGAGGCGGAGATCCGCGCCGCCCGCAAGCACACGCTCAGGATCCACGTCGATGCCGAGCCGGGCCGGCTGAACCCGCTGGTGGCCCCGACGGTGTGGGGCCGGCGGATCACGCTCGGCACCGTGTTCGAGCCGTTGATCCGGTACCAGCCGGCCGACCGCCCGGGCGAACCCGGACGCTATGCGCCGCGACTCGCGCGGTCGTGGAAGATCCAGGCCTCGGGGCTCGAGATCCGGATCGAGCTCGAGCCCGGCATCAAGTTTCACGACGGCCACGGGCTGTCGACGTCCGACGTTCAGTTCACGCTCGACGCGATCCGCGATCCGCGGCGCGGGGTCGATCACCTGCGCCCGTTGCTCGAGGACGTCGAGGCCACCGAGCTGCTGACGCCGACGATCATGAACATCCGGCTCAAGCGGCCGAGCAGCTGGGTGCTGCGCGCGCTGGCCGAGATCCCGATCCTGCCGATGCACGTCTACGACGGGAGCTTGCTCGCCGGTGGCGTGCTCGTCGGCTCCGGCCCATGGAAGGTCGCATCGATCAAGAGCGGGACGATCCACCTGACTCGCTTCGATCGCTACTGGGGCGGACCCGCGAAGATCGCGGACCTCGAGTTCGTGCACGAGCGCGATGCGGCGGTCGCGCTGAAGGACGCGAAGCGCGGCGACTACGACATCATCCCGGCACTCGTGCCAGCACACTGGCCGGATCAAGCGACCTCGCCCGGGATCGCGGCGACGTTCCGGCCGCTCGCGCTCGCGCCGGTCCGGCTGCGCTACCTCGCGTTCAATGTGACCAGGCCGCCGCTCGACGATCCGCGGGTCCGTCACGCGCTCGGTCTGCTGATCAATCGCAAGGAGATCGCGAAGCACGTGTTCCACGGCCTCGCGCGTCCCGCGCTGTGGCCCGTGTGGCCCGGCGGCTTCGTGCATGGCGCCGAGACGCCGGCGCCGGATCTCGAGCCAACCAGCGCGGGCAAGCTGCTCGACGCGGCGGGGTGGGGCGATAGCGACAAGGACGGCATCCGCGACAAGGACGGCGTCCAGCTCCGGCTGACGATGATCGGTAGCGAGCAGCCAAGGACCACGTCCGACACCGCGCGCAAGGGACCGACCAGCGCGCGCGAGTACCTGATCGATGCGGCGCGGCGCAACGGTGTCGTGATCGAGATGAAGCCGGGCGGTGATTCGTGGGTCGCGGTGCGCGTCGAGGAGGGCAAGTACGACCTGGTCGAGATGGCGTGGAATGGCATGGTCGACGCCGACGCGTCGAAGCGGCTCGCCGGGTACTCGCCGCGGATCGATCGCACGCTCGACGCGATGGGCGCCGCGTGGGATCCCGCGGAGCGCGTGAAGCTCGCACCCGAGCTGTCGGCGGCGCTCGCCGAGAGCTGGCCGATCGTCGGGATCGTGGCCGACGCCCCGCAGGGCCTGATCCACGTGCGCGTCAAGAACGTGCGCCAGTGGGACGGCTGGATCGATCTGACGCAGCTCGAGCTCGACGACAAGCGGTAGGAATCGCGTACCCTAGGATCGTGGTCAGCACTGCCTCTGCCGAGCTGCCGAGCCTGCGCGCCGCGCTCGATGGCGTGCTCGGCGAGCTCGCGTTGCACGAGCCCGGGACCGCCGACGTCGCGTGCGCGAAGATCGCGGAGGTCTACGATCACGCGCTCGCCGAGCGGTTCATGGTGGCCGCCGCCGGGCGGTCCGTCGCGCTGGTCGCGACCGGAGGTTGGGCGCGCCGCGAGCTCGCGCCGTACTCCGACATCGACTTCATCGTGCTGCACGATCGCGACGAGGCCGGCGCGAAGGAGGTTTGCGACCGGCTGCTGTACCCGCTGTGGGACGAGAAGCTCGCGATCGGACACTCCGTGCGCGAGCCGCGTGCGGCGGCCCGGCTCGCGAAGGACGACCTCGCGACGGCGACCGCGCTGCTCGACGCGAGGCACATCGCCGGTGATCCGCGGCTCACGGCAGAGCTCGTGCGCGCGATGCTCGGGGCGGTCGCCCCTGGCGGCAACCCGAACGACCTGATCTCCTCGCTCGCCGCGGAGAAGCGCGCGCGTCACGATCGGTTCGGCGCGTCGCTGTACCTGCTCGAGCCAAACCTCAAGCAAGGCATCGGCGCGCTCCGCGATCTCGCGACCGCGTTGTGGTGTGCCGCCGTGCGCTGGCATCCGCCGCGACCGGGACACCCGCCGCGTGGTGCCCGCGCCGTGATCGCGGACCTCGTCACGATGGGCCACCTCACCGGACGCCAGGCCCAGGTGCTGGTCAACGCCCGCGACTTCCAGCTCCGCGTGCGCGCGCTCGTCCAACTCACCACCCGCCGCCGCCTCGATCAGTTGACGTTCGAGATCCAGGAGGCGATCGCGCCAGCGCTGTATCCGCACGCGAAGCCGCACGAGGGCGATATCCGATCCGCGGTCGCGCCGGCGGTCGAGGCGCTGATGCAGGACTACTACCTGCACGCGCGCGGCGTGGTTCAGGTCGCCGATCGCCTGCTCGAATCGGCGCGCGTGCCCGCGAGCAAGCGGCCCCGGATCTCCCAGGTCGACGCGTCGTTCATCACGTTCAATGGCGAGCTCGCGATCCGCGATCCGCGGCTGTTCGTGGAGCGGCCGAGCGAGATGGTCCGGCTGTTCCGGGTCGCGGTCGCCGAGCAGCTGCCGGTCTACGGCCACACGCGCGAGCTCGCGGCCGAGACCATCGCACGCGATCCTGGGCCGCTCGCCGCCGATCCGCGCGCCGGCCGGCTGTTGCTCGAGGCGCTCGTCGATCTGCGCGATGCCGGGCAGCCGTCGGCGTTCGAGGTCATGCATCAGCTCGGCATCCTGTCGGCGATGATGCCGGGGTGGGCGCCGTGCACCGCGCGCGTGCAGCACGACCTCTATCACGTCTACACGGTCGACCAGCACCAGCTCTACGCGCTCGCGATGCAGAAGCGGATCGCGCGGGGCGAGCTCGCGGCCGAGCATCCAACCGCGACCGAGCTGTGGCGCGAAGTGACGAGGCCCGCGCCGCTCCTGCTCGGCACGCTGCTCCACGATGTCGGCAAGCCGCTCGGCAAGGGACACGCGGAGAAGGGCGCCGTGATCGCGGCCGAGGTGGCGCGTCGCTTCGGCATGGGGCCGGCCGACATCGAGCTCACCGAGCTCCTCGTCCGCCAGCACCTCACGATGTCCCACCTGTCGCAACGCCGCGACCTCTCGGATCCCGAGGTGATCTCCCGGTTCGCGGAGCACGTCGAGACCGAGGACAAGCTGATCGCGCTGTACCTGCTCACGCTGTGCGATACGGCGATGACCGCGCCGAACAACCTGTCGGCGTGGAAGGACGGACTGCTCCGCGAGCTCATGGTGCGAACCCGCGCGTACCTTCGCGGTCGCTCGCAGCCGGCGGATGGCGACGCGCGCGACACCAGCCTGCGCGACAAGGTCGTCCAGCTCGCAGGCGAGGACCACGCGGCGATCGTCGACGGCATCGACCCGCGGTTGTTCACGCAGTTGACCGCGCGCCAGGCGGCGCGTCACGTCAAGCTGGTTGCGGTGGCGCGCGCGGCGACGCCCAAGCTGGCGCTCGAGGTCCATTGCTATCCGCTGAAGGGTCACAGCGAGGTCGCGATCGTCGCGCCAGATGCGCCCGGCATGCTCGCCGCGATCGCCGGGGCGATCACCGCGAATCGCGCGGACGTGCTCGGCGCCGTGCTCGGTCACGTCGAGTTGCCCGAGGGCCGGCTGGTGGTCGACGTGTTCTACGTTCGTGATCTGAAGGGCGCCGCGATCGCCGAGGACGATCCGCGGTGGCGCAAGCTGACCGACGATCTCAAGCAGCTGGTCGACGGCGCACCGGATCCGGCCAAGGTGGCGGACCTGATCGCACGCCGGCGCCCGCGCTCCGGGATGCCGCGCCGGATCACGCCAGGCGTGCCGACCGAGATCCGGATCCACGACGACTCGACCCAGGCCACGATCGTCGAGGTGTTCACGCTCGATCGTGTCGGTGTGCTGTATTCGATCACGCAGACGCTCGCTGACCTCGGGCTCGACATCTCGCTCGCGAAGGTCTCGACCGAGGGTGAGAAGGCCGCCGACGCGTTCTATGTCACCCGCGGCGGGCAGCGAATCACCGAGCCTGCCGAGCGGGAGCAGCTGATCGCGCGGCTGTCCGCCGCCGTCCAGGCACCCGGCCTGACGGGAGGCTGAGCATGAGCGCGCTCGATCTCCCGCCCGGCATCGGGCTCCTCGGGGCGCCGCTCGCGGTGTTCCGTGCGCCGCGGCGCGCGAGCGTGCTGGCGACGCTCGCGATCGTGGTCACGATCGTGCTCGGGGTCGCGAGCTGGTACTTCGTCGCGCAACGCCCGTGGCGACGTGGCTCGAGCGTGATGATCACGTTGCCGGTCGCGATGGTCGCGCTCGCGATGCTCGGCCATGCGGTGCGTCGTGCCCAGCTCGCGATCACCCGCGATGGCGTGCGCTGGGGGTGGGCCACGATCGGCTTCCACCAGCCCGCGAGCAAGATCGTGATGGCGCACATCTATCGCGATGGCATCACGCTCGAAGCACGGCGCGGCTCGTGGTGGTTTCTCGGGGCGCGCGACTGGGATCGGTTCGACGTGCTGGTGCGCCACCTGCGGCGCGCCGAGCTGCCGATCGAGGATCACGACGGCGCCGCGCCATTCCGCGCGCGCCTGCAGAGCTACGGCCGGTTCCTCGATGGCCTGATGATCATGTCGATCCTCGGCGCGATTGCGATCGCGCTGTGGGCCGCGTAGTCACAGCCCGAGCGCTACCGAGAGCTCGCTACCGGTGTACTCGCGCTTGCCGCCGGTCTCGGCAGCGCGCACCAGCTGGACGAGCGCGCGGTTGATCGGCGCCGCGCGGCCGAGGCGCTCGGCGAGCGCGACGACCTCGCCTTGCAAGAAGTCGATCTCGGTCGGGCGTCCCGCCTGCAGGTCGTCCCACATCGACGATCGTGCGGTGGGATCGATCGCGACGATCTTGCCGGCGAGCAGGCCGAACACGCGGTCCGGAACGCGCAGCAAGCCGGGCATCCATCGCGGTGGTAAGGCCGTCAGCTTCGCGACGTCCTGGCGCGCGACCGCGAGCAGATCGAGCGCCTCGCGCTGGGCCGCGGCGAGACACCGGCGGTACGGGCGTTGACCGAGCTCGGTCTTGAGTGGCAACCCGGACAGCGCGTTGATCGCGTTGTTGAGGTTCATCACCAGCTTGGCCCACTGCACGGCGAGCATGTCAGTGCGTGGCTCGATCGCGAGCCCGGCCGCACGGCACGCGGCCACCAGCGGCGCGGCCGCGGGGTCGTCGTCGATCCGCAGCACGCCACTCGACGCGCGGTGATACGCACCGCGATCGCGACGCACCACGTTCCACGGCACCATCGCGGCGAGCACGCGGCAGCGGGGCAGGGCGGCCCGCAGCACCTCGGCATTGCGCACGCCGTTCTGGAAGCTCGTCACCACGGCGTCGTCGGGCAGCACCCGAGCCAGCTCGCCACCGGCGGTGGAGGTCTGGGTCGACTTGACCGTGACCAGGATGACCTCGGCGCTCACCAGGCTGGTCGGATCGGTGGTCACGCGCAGCCGCTCGCCGAGCGGCACCGTTCGCGCGCCACCGGCGAGCTCGGAGATGGTCAACCCGCCGGCAAGCTCGTCAACGATCCGCTGACGCGCGATCAACGTGACGTCGGCGCCGCCGGCCGCGAGCGTGCCGCCGACCCAGCATCCAATCGCACCCGCGCCAAACACGGCGATGCGCGTCATAGCTGTTCCACGCGTGCGGGCTCGCTCGTGAAGTCGCTGATCCGGATCCAGCTCGGCGTGATCCGGAAGTACGCGATCGTCGGCAGCTTCGCGCGTGCCTCACCATCCGGGAACGCGGCCAGATAGGCCGCGACAAGACGGCCCCGCTCCGCACCCACCGGCTCGTCGACCACGCCCTCGATCTGCACCGTCACCGCATCCTGCCACGCCACCACCGCACACCGTGCGTCGCGCCGGAGATTCTCGTATTTGCGGGAGGTGGTCAGCGTGTCGAACACGAGCTCGAGCGCCTCCGTCACGGCGACCCCGACGACGGCTGCTTGCGGGCGGTTATCGGCGTGCACGGAGGACACGACCGCGAACGGTTGCCGCTGGAGCCACGGGATCAGCTCGGTGCGCGTCACGACCGCGACAGTACTGCACGTTCGCGAGCCGGCATGCGCGCTGCAATCACGATCGGCATGATGCCCCAAGCAAATCCCGAGAGCGGAAAAGTTGGCTACGCGTTGGCCTGGATGCTCGGCGTACCCATCCCCCTGCTCCTGATCGTCTACCTCGTCTCGCGCTGCGTCTAGCGATCGACGGCACGCGGCGCGTTCGCAGTGCTTGCTCACGCACCGCGCGACCACGACCCAGATGCCGCGGTTTTCGATCCGAAATCCGGCCGGCGGACAGACGGCCGCCGCAAGTAGCCGATGCCTCGTCGAGCCAGCGCGAAATGCGGTGCGACTGAATTATCCGGCGCAGTCAGCTTCGCCGTCTCGGGACAGCGCGCCAGCGGCTCGGCATCGCGACCGAAATGCCGCGGTTTTCGAGCCGAAATCCGGCCGGCGGACAGACCGCCGGCGCAAGCGGCTGATGTCTCGTCGAGCGGGGACGAAATTCGGTGCGACTGGTGCGACTGGATGATCCCGGTGCGGTGAGCTGGTGATGGCTCGGGCGTGCGCTAGCGGATCTGCCGCAACCACCTCGCCACCTGGTCGGCGCGCGGATCTCCCGCGAGGGCGGCGTGGGCTTGCTCGGCGAGCCTGCGCGCTCGAGGGCGGTCGCGGCGGGCGAGCCACAGGACCTGAGCGAGTGGAAACGCGACCTCGGCGACCAGGTTCTGCGGCGATCCGGCATGGGTGTAGATCGCGAGAGCGCGCTCGAGCGGCGCGATCGCCTGCACGTGCTTGCCGCGCTCAAACAGCGCCTCGCCGAGCCGCGACAGTGGCAACCCGAGCCGCGCGTCGGTGGCCTCGACCCGCGCCTCGTAGAGCGCGACCGCGTGGCGATAGGCACCGATCGCGTCGGCGCCGTGCTTGGACTGCAGCTGGACGTCGCCGAGGTCGACCCATACACGTGCCATCTCGACACTGTGCTCGCGGTTCGCGGCGATCAGCGCCTGCTGTGCCGCGCGATGTTCGCGCATCGCGTCGTCAAGCCGCCCGAGCTCGGCGTAGCAGGTGCCGAGCGTCTGCGTGATCTGGAGGTGCTCGAACGAGTCGGGCGGCAGGCTGCCGGTGAGCTGGGCTCGCGCCGCGAGCAGCGGGTCGATCGCAGCACTGCACTCGCCGAGCGTGGCGCGCGTGGTCGCGAGGTGGATCACGAAGCGCGCGGTCTCGGGGTGGCTTGGTCCCCAGACCTCGGTCGCGACGCGCACCGCTTCCTGGTGGATCGTCAGCGCCTCGCGATCACGACCCAGCACGCCGAGCGCGATCCCGATCGGGTACAGGTACTGCGGGATCCGTGGGTCGGTGTCAGGGATCACCTGCGCGCGCTCGCGAGCGCGGCCTGGAGCTCGACCAGCGCGGGCTCGAGCTGGCCGAGTCGGAATCGCGCGATGCCAACCGTCTGATGGAGCGCGGGCACCAACGCCGCCTGCTTGCCAGAGCGCGCGATCGCCGCGGCGGCGTTTGGCTGGAGTGCGAGCCCTTCGCGTTCCCGGCCGGGGGCGAGCGCGATCGCATGCATCAGCCGGAGCATCGCCAGCGCCCGCAGGTCGTCGGCATGGACGAGCTCGGCGGCGGAGATCGCCTCGCGATATGCGGTCTCGGCCTCGCCGAGGTCGATGCCGGTCACGAAGTCTCCGCGGAGGACGAGCGCCCCGGCGAGGAACATGCCGCCGAGCGGGCGCGCGTGCTCGACCGCGCGTCGCGCGTGGCCGACCGCGACCTGGAACTGACCGGCGTCGTACGCCGCGCGTGCCTCCGCGACCGCCGCCTTGACCGCAGCGCGTGCCCCCGGGCCTCCTGGCATCGCGGTCGCCGCGCGTTCGGCCGCGAGCACGACCGGGTTCGCGCAGTCCTCGATCGTCGGCACGCGATGGACGAGCTCGACCGCGCGGCGGACGTCGTCGGCGGCGATCGACTTGAAGCGCGTGACCAGCTTGGCCATATCGGCGCGGCGATCCGCGAGGCACGCGATCCCGGCGTGGAACGCATCGCGGCTCTCGTCGGTGCGCGGCGTGGTCGCGCATAGCCGGTCGAGCGCCGGCGCGAGCACGTCGCGATCGGTCGCCAGCGCGGCATCGACCCGCGACCAGGTCTGCTCGGCGTACGGCACCTGGGTCGCGAGCAAGCCGAAGTGCACCGCATGGCGCTCGCGTCCACCCACAGGGCGGCGTTCGCGGCGGTCGCCGTGGTGCACGCGATCGCCGGATCGCGGTCGCGCTTCGCCGGCTGCAGCGCGACCAGCCACAACCTGCACCGATCGAGCCCGCCCGCGGCGAGCGATCTTGCGACGGCAAGGACGCCGGATCGATCGCGATCGTCAGCGCGTCCATCGAAGCGTGGCGATCCGCGGGCTCAGCGGCGAGTCCTCGCGCGAGCGCGCGGCGCAGCCACCGCGGGATCCGCAGCTCGCGCTCGTCCAGTGCGTTCCAGCGCGGCACACAGCGCGTACTGATCGGTCGCCGGTCCGACGTCCTCGCCGCGCCGTTGCTCGGGAGACATGTACAGTGGCGTCCCCATCACGACGCCCGGCAGGGTCAGCCGGCTCGCCGGATCGATCGGCGAGACCCCCACCGCAGGCGAACCGGGGGTCGGCTGACCGGCGAGCCCGAAGTCGGCGACCTTCGCGCGACCGTCGCCGTCGAGCAGGATGTTCTCCGGCTTGACGTCGCGATGGACGATGCCCGCGCGATGCGCTGCCGCGAGCCCGCGCGCCGCATCGAGGAACTTGTCGACGATCTCGCGCCAGCCGCGAGGTGCGGCCTCGAGCCACGCGGCGAGCGTCTGCCCGGCGACCAGCTCCATCGCGACATACATGCGTCCATCGTCCACGCCCGCGTCGTGGACGGCGACCACATTGGGATGCGCCAGCCGCGCGAGCGCGCGTCCTTCACGCAGCAGGCGCTCGATGCCGCCGCGCACCGCGAGCTCGGGATGCACGAGCTTCACCGCGACGCGGCGATCGAGCTGCGGATCGTGTGCCGCGTAGACCGATCCCATGCCGCCGCCGCCGAGGCGCGACTCGATCCGGTAGCGGCCGAGCTGCGTCGGCTCGTGCGCTGGATCGGGCGCGACGAGCTCGTCGAGCAGCGTCGAGCGCGCCAGCTCGCCGAGCAGCTGCCGGCATGGCGAGCACGTATCGATGTGCACCTCGAGCGCGTCGCGCTCCGCGCTGCCGACGCGGCGCGCGAGGTAGTCGAGCACGCGGTCCGGAGACGGACATGACATACTCGCCGCAGCATGCCGCAGGATGGAGGCGAGCTCCACCACGACGATCTCGCGTGGGCCCGCGCGCTGGCCGCGAACGATCTGGACGCGCTGGCGCGCTACGAGCGCGAGCTCGTGCCGGTGATCGACGGTCAGTTGCGACGCCGGGGGCACACCGAGGATGAGGTCGCGGAGCTGCAGCAGCAGCTGCGAGTGCGGTTGTTGGTCGGCGACGGCGAAGGTCCGCGGATCGCGAGCTACACCGGCAGTGGTCGGCTGCGCAGCTGGGTGCTGGTCAGTGCGCTACGGGAGGCCGTGCGTGCCCGCCAGTCGCGCGCGCGCGAGCCGGCGTTCGAGGATGACGCGTTGATCGCGCTCGCCGATCGCGTCGACCTCGTGCCAGGAACGGCAATCGACAAGGAGCGCTATCGCCGGGTCGTCCGGATCGCGTTCCGTGCGGCGTTGCAGGCGCTGGCACCGCGCGAGCGTAATCTGCTGCGGATGAACGTGATCGACGGGCTGTCGATCGACCAGATCGGCGCGGTCCAAGGCGTCCACCGCGCGACCGCGGCGCGCTGGCTGGAGCGCGCACGCGAGCAGATCGCGCGTAGCGTGCGCCGCGAGCTGATGACCTCGCTCGGTGCCGACCCGTTCGAGGCCGAGGAGCTGTTGCACTGGGTGCAGAGCCGGATCGAGCTGTCTCTGAGCGGACTTGCGACCGATCGTGGCGAGGCCTGAACAAATCCTGCGACCTCACCGCACATCTTGTTCTTACGGGCATGACCCGTTCTCTTGTGACAAGCCTCGCCCTCCTGGTCGCCCTGCCGGCCTGCATGATCGCAGATGACGACCCCGAATGTCGGGGCGGCAAATGTGACGGTGACTCCGGCGGGACCTGTGAAGATGCTCGCTACGCCGACGGTACGTGCCAGACGTCGCTCGACTGCGTGGTGCCTGACATCGACTGCTTCCGGACGTTCGACTCCGACGCCGATGCGCGCGCGTGGTTCGCCACCTTCGAGCTGACGCTCGCGGCCAGCGAGGGCCGGCCGCCACGCGCGTTGATCGCCGAGTCGGACCCGCGGTTCGTCAAGGCGCGCTCGCTGCTCGACCGCGGGTGGTCCGCATTTCGCGAGCACCGGCCCGTCGGCAAGCTCCACGCGGCGCGTCCGGCGCTGGTCCTGGTCGATGATCCCAGCGTCAACGCGTTCGTGATCGGCGAGTCTGCGACCGGGCTCTCGGTGTTCACCGTGATGGTGCAGACCGGGCTCCTCGAGGTGGGCGGCAGCGAGGATGCGTTGCTCGGTATCATGATGCACGAGCTCCAGCACGCGGTCGGCCTGCACTTGATCGGGAACGTCCGCGAGGAGATCCGCGCATTCTACGTCGCCGCAGACGGGCGCGAGCCGTTCGGCCGCGAGCAGACCGACGATCCGCGGACGCGCGCGGCTGCGGCTGAGTGGATCTCCCACGCTGCGGAGGTCGGGCCCTACGCCCATGCCGAGCTGGGCGGATTCATCACCTCAGGTGGAGTGTTCGATCGAATGTTCGTGCAGATGGTCAATGCGGGATTGCAGAACAATCCGACCCAGTGCGCACCCGCGGTCGCGAAGATCAACCAGCTGCGCACCGTCCTCGGCGAGGTCGATCCGATCGGAGGCGACCTCGTCGGCGATCTGACCATGGTCCCGGCCCAGGTCGACGCCGCGCTCACCGCGCTCCGCGACGACTGTCTAGCTGCGTTTCCTTACACGCTGATCCAGGTGATGGCCTCGACCTTCGGGGTGTCCGCGGATGTGATCGAAGCGATGCTCCCCGCATCGGATCGTGCCCTGATCGACGGCAAGCACGCCGTCGACGCGCTCGCGGCACTGGCGACCGATCGCCGCGTCCGCATGCGTGGGGCCGAGGCGATGTTCGAGGACCAGATGCGCGAACCATGGACGGCCGTCCGGTACTTCTCGACCGAGGAAGATGCCGACGACGTCTCGATCCCGGTGATGCGAGCCTCGGACCTCGATCCCGCGGGGGTCGCGGAGTTTCTCGCCCTCGCGGTCGGACCGACGGAGCGCGCCGCCTGTGATGCCGTGCTCGCGGCGGGTCAGGTTCCGGCGTACGGCGTCGATCTCTCCGACGAGCATCACGGCACGTGCTGGCGCCGCTATCACGTCGATGCGTTCGCGGCAGAGAGTGCGCGCGTCGGTGCACGAGGCACGCATCGACAGGCATCGGATGATCCGGCGATCCACAAACTTCGCATGCCACGAACGTTCGCGGACCAGCTGTCGCACGCTCGCCGGTAACCGCTGTTGAGTTACGGCTTCGCGCCGTTCGTGATCCAGCGCAGGAACAGCTTGTAGTCCGGGTCGTTGATGTCGAGGAACGTCGCGTTCGGGTGGTTCTGCGGGGTTGGCGGCGGCTCGTAGAGCGGCTTGGTGAGCAGCAGCGAATTGGCCGGCGTCGCGAGGTCGAGCACGCCGAGCCGCGCCTGCATGTTCGCGAGCACGGTCGCCGGCAGATCATCGTACGGCAGCACGGCGCCCGCGCCGCCCGCCGTGTGGCAGTTCGCGCAGCCGAGGCCGCCGAGCGCTGCCTTCTGGAGGCGCGGGTAGATGTCGATCGCGAACGTCGGATCGAGGTTGCCACCTCCGGCGAGCATGCCGCCGGTCGCGGCGAGCACGGCGCCATCTGCGGTCGCGGTGACCGGCGCGAGTGCATCCTTCGGGATGCCGGCGCCGTCCGGGTACGTCACCTTCAGGCTGTACGTGCCCGGCGGGAGATCAAACAGCGCGACGCGCGAGCGACCCTGGAACGCGGTCGCCGTGAGCAGCGCGGGATCGACATCGCCGTTCGCGCCGAAGAACAGCGGACCCTTGGTGCCGATCACCGGCAGGCCTGCGTCGTCGAGGAGCGTGATGTTCGCGAGCGGGATTCCCTCGAGCGGTGCGCCGAGGTCGTTCTTCAGCTCGGCGGCGAGGAACGCCTGGCCGGCAGTGGGCGCGCCAAAGCCGCCCGTGACGTACTGGCGCTGGATGTCCGGGATCGACAGCACGTAGACGTCTTGTAGGACCGGCTGGTCCGCGACCGTGGTCGGCATGTTGCGGGTCAGGCGGTAGTTGGTGTGGGTCGCGGACAGGTACAGGCTGGATGCGATCGGGATGTCGTCGAGGGCGTACGTGCCGTCGGCGACGCTGGTCGCGGTCTTCTGTGGGTCGATGCCGTCGGTCGCGACCGTCGAGGCCTCGAGGACCACGGCCGTGAAGTAGTCCATCGCCTTGCCCGACACCCGAACGCCGGCCGCTGCGGGTGGCGTATCGATGCCTGAATCGGGGTCGTCTGGCGGGTTCTGGTCCCCGGGGGCCTTACCGGCACAGCCGGCGAGGATCGTGAACGTAGTCAAGAATAGGAGCTGGCGCATGAATTCACCCTGCCCGTTGAGGAGGCGGACGCCCGGTCTTCATCAAGCGACGTGCCACTGTCACAACTGTTAACTCGCCGCATTGCAGCACAAGTTGTGCAAACCCCTGGGACCGTTCGCCCCACGACTGGGGTCCAGCCCCTCCGATCGGGCGCGTTGCACCCGTCAGACCCCACGAGTATGGTCCGCCATGCTCGAGGACAGCCTTCGCGAAGCCCTGACCTTCGACGATGTGTTGCTGGTACCAGGATTCAGCGAGGTGATCCCGCGTGACGTCGATGTCACGACCCGGCTCACCCCAGCCATCCCGCTGCGGATGCCGCTCGTCAGCTCGGCAATGGACACCGTCACCGAGTCCGCGACCGCCATCCGCATGGCGCGCGAAGGCGGGATGGGGTTCATCCACAAGAACCTGACGATCGAAGATCAAGCGCGCGAGGTCACCCGGGTGAAGAAGGCGCAGTCGGGCATCGTCGTCGATCCGCTGACCATCGCGCCGGCGTGCACGCTCGAGGAAGCCCTCACCCTGATGCGGCATCACCGGATCAGCGGTCTGCCCGTGGTCGACGCGGACCGCCGCCCGGTCGGCATCCTGACCAATCGCGATGTCCGGTTCGAGAAGCGGCTGACCCTGCAGGTCGGCGAGCTGATGACCAAGAACCCGGTGACCGTGAAGGACGGCGTGCAGCTCGAGGAGGCGCGCGAGATCCTCCACAAGCACCGGATCGAGAAGCTGCTCGTCGTCGACGGCAGCGGGAAGCTCAAGGGCCTGATCACGATCCGGGACATCGAGCAGGCAGAGATGCATCCCGCCGCAGCCACCGACGACATGGGCCGGCTCCGCGTCGGTGCCGCGGTCGGTGTCGGCACGGATCGCGATGCCCGGATCGAGGCACTGCTCGCCGCCGGCTGCGACGTGATCTGCATCGACACCGCGCACGGTCACTCAGCTGGCGTGCTCGAGGCGTGTCGCGAGACCCGCCGCAAGTTTCCCAGGCTCCAGCTGGTCGCCGGCAACGTCGCGACCGGCGAGGCCACGAAGGCGCTGATCGAGACCGGCGTCAACGCGATCAAGGTCGGCGTCGGACCCGGTTCGATCTGCACCACGCGCATCGTTGCTGGGGTCGGCGTACCCCAGCTGACCGCGATCGGAGACGCGGTGGCGGCGGCCAAAGGCACGGGCGTCGCGATCATCGCGGACGGCGGCATCAAGTACTCGGGCGATGTCGCAAAGGCGCTCGCGGCAGGCGCGGATACCGTGATGATCGGCTCGCTGTTCGCCGGCACGGACGAGGCGCCCGGCGAGATCGTCCTGTACCAGGGCCGGTCGTACAAGTCGTATCGCGGCATGGGCTCGATCGGCGCGATGAAGGAAGGGTCCAAGGACCGCTACTTCCAGGCGGACGTCGAGACCCCGGCCAAGCTCGTGCCGGAAGGGATCGAAGGACGCGTGCCGTACAAGGGCCCGCTTCGCGATTCGATCTACCAGCTGATCGGCGGGCTGCGCGCGTCGATGGGCTACCAGGGCTGCGCCACGATCGCGGAGCTCCACGCGAAGGCGAGGTTCGTCAAGATCTCGTCGGCCGGGCTCCGCGAGAGCCACGTCCACGACGTGATCATCACGAAGGAAGCTCCGAACTACAGGGTGGAGTAGGGCTCATGGCGCACCAGACGATCGTCGTCCTCGATTTCGGCTCGCAGTACACGCAGCTGATCGCCCGCCGGATCCGCGAGCAGGCCGTGTATTGCGAGATCCATCCGTGCACGATCGCCAGCGATCCAGAGCTCCGCCAGCTGCGCGCGTTGCAGCCACTCGGCATCGTGCTGTCCGGTGGACCGTCCTCGGTCTACGAGGATGGCGCACCGACGATCTCTCCGTCGGTGTTCGACCTCGGCGTGCCGATCCTCGGCATCTGCTACGGCGCGCAGCTGACCGCGAAGCTGCTCGGCGGCGTGGTGCGGCCAGCGGAGCGACGCGAGTACGGTCGCGCCACGGTGCGCGTCAAGCTGCCGGAAGGTGTCTTCAAGTCGGTGACACCGGGCGACGAGCTCTCGGTGTGGGCCTCGCACGGCGACCACGTCGATGCGTTGCCGCCGGGCTTCGTCCACACCGCGGAGTCGGACAACTGCGCGATGAGCGGCTTCGCCAACGCGCAGCGCAAGATCCACTGCGTGCAGTTTCACCCCGAGGTCGTGCACACGCCGCGCGGGGCCGAGCTGCTCGGCAACTGGCTGTTCGGGGTCGCCGGCGCGCGCGGTGACTGGTCGATGTCGTCGTTCGTCGACGAGTCGGTCGCGCGGATCCGCGCCCAGGTCGGCGAGACCGGCCGCGTGATCTG
>JBBJLY010000435.1:0-4369 GCA_037720695.1 Kofleriaceae bacterium
CCGTCGATTCGCATCGGCAGCAGGTGATCGCCCGGCAGGTCGACATCGAGCTTCTGCCACGCCGACCACGTCCCGGGCTGCTGCGATCACACCGTCGGCAGCGCGCCGACCGGCCCGCGCGCGCGCGTGAACCGGCGGACGTAGTACGTGCGTGGCGCCGCCTTGGTCCGGGCGAAGATCTGGCTGACCTCGCGATTTCTCGGGTCGACCTCGGGCAGGAACGCGACGACCTCGAGGTGCTGGAGCTGATCGATGTCGCGGAGGTAGCGCTGATACGCGGTGAGGGCGGCATCCGGCACGAGATCCGGCCGGGCGAGCTCTTGCTCGAGGAGCTTGAACTCGCCGGTGCGATCGTCTCGCAGCGCGGGGTCGAGCCAGTTCTCGGGATACAGGAACAGCTTGCGGTTGGCCTCCCAGACCCGATAGCGCTTCTGCCAGGTCTCCCAGCGCCACTTCCAGCCCGGAAGCGCGGCGGTCGAATCGAACGCTTCCTCGGCCGCGAGGGCGCGCTCGACGAGCAGCTGGACCGAGGCCGTCGCCTGCCGGATCCGGCTGGTCAGCACGCAGGGTGTCACCTGGGTGTCGATCAACAGATATTCGTACAGCGTGTCGAGCTCGAAGCGATCAGTGCGCATCGTCGGGGGCACGGGTCCGGGACGCACGTGATGCACGACCTGCGCGACAAGGGCGTCGCGCCGTTGTTCACGCAGGGGGTCGTGGATGCGTTTCGCGGTGACCAGCCAGTCCTTGTCGCCGAGCCGGCGCTGGAGCGCCGCACGCAGCCGGGACACGATCGCGGGAGTCAGGTCCGCACGCGCCGCGGCGACCAGCTCGGCCAGCTCGGTGCGTGTCGTGTGGGCGAGTCGCATCGCCCGTGCGAGGCGTTCGATGACGAGCGCCGTCGTCGTGTAGTCGGCGACGGGGACGAACGCCGTCACGGCTTCGAGCGACCACCCGGTCACGCCGGCCAGCGCGCGCAGCCGATCCGCGACATCGGTGATCGCGGAGATCCGTGGGAGCGCGCGTTCGATCGGCTCGGCCCAGCGTGCGACGCCGTCGCGGACCCGCGCGAACCCGACCCACGCGTCGAGCTGATCGAACGTGACCCCGACCTCCAGGCTCGACAGCGGCGCGTACCCTGCGCTCGCAGCATCCGCCCACAACCAAGCGACCTGGGCGCCGGTCAGCGCCAGCTTGCGCGCGACGACACCGATCTTGAGCCAGCGGCTGTAGATCGCAGTGGCGAGCGCGGTCGGCTGGAGATTCGCGCCGCTGATCTGTCCGGGCACCAGGGCCTCGAGAGTGGCGGCGTTGCGCGCGACGATCGCGATCGGGAGCTCGCTCCAGGCCGCGATCGCTCGCACCCGGGCCTCGCGCGACCGGCGCGCGCGGACGAGGCGGACCGCGGGTCCGAGCAAGCTTCGGCCCGCGCGGAGCTCGTCGAGTGGTGCCCAGCGCGCGAGGCTCGGACCCGGGACCTGTGGCCGGGTCGGAGCGAATAGCTGCTGCAACGCGGTCTCGAACGCCGCCCACCGCGCGACCTCCGTCGGGTCGGTGACACCCACGCGGCCGAGGAGCAGCTCCGCGACCTCCGCAGCCGCGAGATCACCGACGAGCACGAGCACGCGGGCCGCGGCGTCGTAGGCGACGCGTTCGGTCAGGCGCGGCGGCACCTGAAGCGCCGCCGGCAACCAGTCGAGCGGCGTCTCGGAGATCGTGTCGACGAGCTTGCCGTAGGCACCGAGCTGGGGCGCGGCGTAGAGCGCGGTGAGTGCGGCCTTGATCGCGACGCGCGCCGCATCGGCATCGGCGCCTGTCACGACGGCCGGATCGTCGACGGCGAGCAGCAACTGGTCACGACGCGTGGTCGTCATCACTCCGCGGGTCGCGAGCGTGGAGGCCCCTCGCTCGAGATCGACTGGCGGCTCCCAGCGCGTCGTCGCGGTGAGCACGAGTGGCACCTCGTGGCGGGTGCGACCGCTGGCTTCGTCGACCAGCGTGGTCGCGGCGGCGTCGGACCACCCGAGCGAGAGCAGCACGCTGCGCAGCCGGGTTCCGGTCGGATCCTCCCCGGGCTCGGTCTCGCTCACGATCGTCACCAGCTCGCGTTCGAGGTCGGCCAGGCGCGCCTTGATCGTGGCGTCGATCGCTAGCGGCGCGCGCAGCATCGCGGCGTCGGCCTGCGTGAACGGTGACCGCTTCAGGCGATCGAGCCGCGATGTGTAGGTGAGGGTCGCCGCGGTCCCGCCGAGTGGGGGCACGCCGAGCACCTCGCCGAGCTCGAACAGCCCGGCGAGGTCGACCGCGAGTGCACGGGCGACGGACGCATACCGAGCGACCGCCGAGACGCTGGCCAGGTCCGCGGGCACGAACGACGTGATCGCCTGGCGCGCGATCAACAGGTCGACGTCGGCCGCCGTGACCCCGCATCCCGCGAGCACGCTCGCGTGCGTGCGCGGCGTGGTGCCAAACATCCGGTCGTGCGGGCTCGCCAGCGTCGCACCTGGCTCGCGCGGATCGGCGTAGCGGTGGGCGTCGATCGGACCGAACCACACCAGCAGATCCTCGACCGCCAGGTCGTAGCGGGCCGCGAGCACCTTCGCGGCCGCGAGATCGAGCAGCGTGCTGGCAGACAGCTCGACGACCGCGAACGTCACGAGGGCGCGATCGAGCTCGATCATCGTCCAGCCGATGCGGCGCCACAGCCGGACGAACCGCATCATCCGGCCGAGCACGACGTCGTTCAGGTTCACGAGCGTCATTTGCTCGACATCGCACGTCAGCGGGTTGGCAACCGGTCCTTGCACACCGACGGCGCCAGACCCGTTCACGAACCGCGTCGTGAGCAGGGTCGTCAGCTCGACAAAGTCGATGCCGGCACGCCGCAGCAGCTCGGGCACCCGCGCGAGATCGGCCAGCGGTCCTCCCCAGATCTCCTCCACGGTCCCGACGGCACTCGTGATGATCCGGGCCTCCTGGGGGTTCAGCTCGAGGATCTCTCGCGCACGGGGCAGCGTCATCACGCTGCCGTCGTGGCGCGTCGCGGACATCGCGTCGATCAGGCCGGCGCGCGCGAGACCGAGCTCGGCGAGATAGGCGCGGCCTTCCTCGTGCGCCAGATCAAACGGCAACGGCCAGGGATGGAGCGCCATCGCCAGGGTCTCCGACACGGCGAGGTTCGCGTGTGCGGGCATCGCGGCGAGCTGTTCGGCGGTGCCAGCCGTCTGCCTGCGCACCGCGCTGACCACCATGCCCTGCCACGTCGCGCCCGCACGGGTCCCCGTGATCTCGCAGAGCCTGCCGCCGTCGAGGATCCACCAGGTGGTCGCACCGACCGAGACGATGCTCGCGTCGGCGGCGAGCGCGATCTGGAGCGGCGAGCCCTCGAGCACGGTGCGCAGCGCGTGAGACACCAGCCGCTGCTCGACATCCGCGAACGCAGAGGCCGGCAGCGCGAACGGCACGAAGGGCGGCGCGACGAGGTCCTCGAGCAGCTCGGTCACGAGATCGATCTGCGGCAGCGGCGTGTTGCTGTTCGCGCATGTCAGCGGGATGTGGAGGATGTCGGGGCGACGCCCGGCGAGGATCGTCGAGAGCGCGGGCGAGGCCGCCACCGGCCGCGGAAAGTCGCGCACGAAGTCGAGCAGGTCGATGAAGTACGCGGATGGTCCCAGCACCGACGAGCAGTGCGTGCACTCGCATGCCGACTCGGACCCGAAGAGCGTGGCCCAGTCGACCACGCCGCCGAGCCGCGGCTTCATCGGTGCGCCGACGTTCATCGCCGCCGGCGCTCCGAGCGTGCGCGAGGCGTGCTCGATCCGGTTCCACACCGCCAGCGTCGTCGACTTGACGCCGCGATCCTTGAACGGCTCCAGCTTGATCGTGCCGGGAACGACGAGCGTCACGAGCTCGTCGGTCGGGGTGACGGCGAGCTTGGCGGCGCTCAGGTGGTGCTCGGCCAGCCAGCGCCAGATCTCGGCCGCCGTGTCGTGCGCCACCGCGTCCGGATCTGGCGACGACGCCAGGCCCGCGACCGCCGCCGTGTTCGAGAGCATGTCGAACGTGGCGAGCGTGGCCTCCGGATCGCTGACGCCGGCGAGACGCTGTGCCCGCTCGGCTTCGGGGAGCTCGAGGAACGTGGCTGCACCATCGCGCCCCAGCAGCAGATCGGGGTTCGCGGTGACAAACGCCATGACGTCGGTGCGGGTCGCGGGCTCGAGCGACGCATCCGAGAGCGAGCCGACGAGGCGCAGCTGCACCGCCGCGGGCGCCGCCGCTGCGGCGCGGTTTGCCAACCGCGCAGCGCGCGCCTCGATCTCTTCCTCGGGCGCGCCGGTCTCCTTGGTCAGCCCACGCCAATCGTCGAGCG
>JBBJLY010000436.1:0-4365 GCA_037720695.1 Kofleriaceae bacterium
CGGCGTGGCCGTTGTACGCGATGTAATCGGCGCGCGTGGTCAGCGCCTCGTAGCGCGCGCGAAACACCGGCTGCATGAGCGCCGAGCGAATGTCATCGGTGAGCAGCGCGGTGACGTGGACGAGCTTGCCGTCGGGCAGCGTCGCCGTGTACTCGATGTCTGGCACGCCGACGCCGGGGCTCGTCGGCACGGTGGCCGGGATGCTGACAACGGGGTGGGGTGCGAGCTCGGTCTTGATCGCGGTCGAGAACCTGTTGTACGCGGAGATCCCGGCGTCGCCGTTCGACGTCACGCCGGACTTGTACTTGCCAAAGATCGCGACGACCTCGAGCCGGCCGTCCTCCCACACCTTGTGGTACTCGGGGAACTTGCCGGTCGTCTGGATCGGGCTGGGCGACACGGTGGCGAGGGCTGTGTGCACGTCGGCCGGGTCGATCACGCAGCCCGAGCGTGCGGGCCGGTAGTAATAGAACATGCTGCCGGAGGTGACGTCGTGCGCGCTGAAGTCGACGCACTTGACGCCGTACTTGCTGGCGAACGCGCTCTGGCCGGCGCTCGAGACGTCGAGCGGCAGCTTGAGCGGGATGGTGTCGGGCACCGCATCGCGCTTGCCCCAGGCGACCAGCAGCTTCGCCGTGTACGTGATCTGGACCCTGCCATCGACCATCGTCTTCACGATGTCCGTGACCTCGGCCTTGTCGATCCGGCCGACCGACTTCATGCCGTTCAGCTGGCCGACCGTGTAGAACAGCTGCGCCTCGACCGTCGCTTCGTCGTTCCACGACGACGTCGTGATCAGTCGGCCTTGCCAGGTCGCATCGACGAACACCGCGAGCTCGCTGGCGTCGGCCTTGCTGTCGTCCTTGACCGCCTCACCGGCGTACGGGTCGGCGACCGGATCGGTACAGGCAATCAGCCAGATCGGAAGCAGGAAGGGGGCGCGCATCACAGCTTCTTGCCGACGATGTCGAATCGCGACGCGGTCCCCGAGTAGCCGCGGACCATGACGTGGATCGTCGAGGGCTGGGCCAGCGTGACCTGGCAGGACTCGTTCGATCCGGTCTTGTACGGGCGGCAGTCGAACGCGGTGTCGCTCGGCGCGCCACCGACGCGGACGTAGAGGTCGGCGTCGTTGTTGCCGGTGATCGCGAATTCGTAGGTGCCGGCCGCGATCGTCGGGGTCGCCCAGGTCTTGGCCTCGTTGCGCTTCAGGGTGCCAGCATCGATGAGCCCACTCCACGGCGTCGGGGTACCGCCACCACCTGGGGTGTAGACGTTGTCCTGCTCGCCGGAGACCAGGACGACCTGCGAGCTGTCGATGTTGCGGAACATCTGCTCGTACGTCTTGGGCTCGTTGTAGGCCAGCATGCCGCGGAACAGCGCCATCGTCGCGCCGGACATCGAGTGGAAGAACGCGGGCATCGCGTTGTTGACGATGTCGATGTACTTGAAGCCGGTGGTGTCGTCGGGGTTGATGGTCTGGTGCGCGCGGTTCAGCGCGTCGTCGATGTACGCGAACGTGTCGCAGCCGTTCATGTAGACGACCACGTACTGGCCGGCGACCCACTTGCCCGCCTGGGCGAGCGCGCGGACGTTGGTGCCGAGGCCGGCGTGGCCGTTGTAGACGACGTAATCGGCGCGGGTCGACAGCGCTTCGTAGCGGCCGCGGAACGTCGGATCCTGCAGGCCCGCGGTGACGTTGTCGGTGAGCAGCGCGACGACGTGGATCTTCTTGCCATCGGCGAGGGTCGCGTTGAACTCGATGTCGGGCATCGCGACGCCCGGGCTGGCCGGCACCGATGCCGGGATCGTGGTCAGCTGGCGTGCGCCGAGCTCCTGCTTCATCGAGGCGGCGAACTGGTTGTATGCGCTGATGCCGGCGTCGCCGTTCGACGTCACGCCGTCCTCGTACTTGCCGAAGATCGCGAGCACCTCGAGGCGGCCGTCCTCCCACAGCTTGTTGTACTCGGGGAACTTGCCGGTGCTCTGGACCGGGCTCGGCGAGATCTCGGCCTCGACCGCGTGGAGGTCGGCTGCGGCGAGCGCGCAGTCAGCCTGGAGCGGGCGGTAGTAGTAGAACATCGAGCCGGCGTCGACATCGTGCGCGCCGAAGTCGACGCACTTGCCGGCGTACTTGGTCGCGAACGCCTGCTGGCCAGCGCTCGAGATGTCGAGCGGCAGCTGGAGCGCGAGCTTGGTCGGGACGTCGTCGCGCTTGCCCCAGGCGATCGGCAGCTTCGCGGTGTACGTGATCTCGGTCTTGCCCGCGACCTGGCGCTTCTGGATGTTGGTGACCACGACCTTGTCGACGCGGCCGACCGAGTTGTGCCAGTTGAGCTGGCCGACCGTGTAGAGCAGCTGGTCCTGGATCGTCGCGGTGTCGTTCCACGACGAGTCGGTCAGCAGACGGCCCTCGAACGTCGCGTCGACGAACACCGCGAGCGCGCTCGAGTCCGCCTTGCCGTCTTCGGACTTGATCGCCTCGCCGTCATAGAGGTCCGCCTCGCTCGTGCACGAGGCCAGGGCGGGGGCGAGGGTGGCGGCTGCGACCAGGGTCGTGATCTTGGCAAGCTTCATGGCGGGCTCCGTTCGGTGCCCACGCGTAAAGCAAGCGCAGTGCCGGCCCAACGTGCCGAGATCACGCGCGCGACACCGCAACCACAGTAGCCACGGCCACGAAATCAGCCGTGATCTGCGGGTCCGAGCTCAGTTCGCGGTCAGCGCGCAGCCGCCGGTCAGCGGGTCGAACTCGCCGTCGAACCCGTTCTCGCACAGCGCCTCGTCGCTCTGGGACAGGTCGGATTGCCAGAACTCGATCTCGTCGACCACGCTGCCCACGGCCTGGTTGAACGGCACGCCGTTGGCGACGTCCTCGAACACGTCGCCGTCGCCGATCGGGATGTCGCCGACCTTCACGCCGTTGATGTACACGGTCAGGTTGTCGGTGCGACGTGGGTCCGACTTCTGCTCCGTGATCACCACGCTGTTCGGGCGATCCCGCGCGACCGGAAAGCTTCGGGTCTGGCGGACGCCCGTGTCGGTCCCGGCATAGACCGTGATCACACCGTTGTCGGCGTAGGTCACGCGGAGCCCGCATTCGACAGGTCCGCGCACGACGCACTCGCCGACCATGTCGACGAGCGGTGTGAACGAGCCATTCTCGTGGAACCACAGCGACAGCGAGTGCGACAAGCCGCTGGCGGCGAACGCCTTGAACCCGACCACGCCCCACACCGCCTGCTCCTGCAGCCGCATCGCCGTGCCAGTCGCGGTCGACAAGAATGTGGCCGCTCGGGGCTCGACGAGCTGGAGGAACCACATGCCGGTGTGGATCACGCCGCGCTCGAAGTCGAGCTCGACGCCCGGGCTGCCCGGGATGCACGTGCCCTGCGGGCCGAAGAAGCCACGGGCGAGCACGGTGCACGCCTCGTTGCCCGTGATCGAACGGTTGTAGAACCGCAGATCGTCGAGGTCGACGTTGCCATTCAGCGGACCGACCGTCAGCCCCGATGCCTGGCCGGCATCGAACCCCGTCGCGGTGGGCACGTCGACGATGCCAGCGCCCATGCCGTCGACCACGATCTGCAGGCCTTTGCCCGGGCCGGTCGCGACCAGCGCGATGCTTGCCCAGCGGCTCATCGGGATCGAGACGGTGTCCGTGTACAGTTGCGCGCCCTCGCGAACCTCGACGGTGAGCGAGTTGCCCCGCGTGGACACGCGGAACCCGCCGGTCGTGCCGAGCGTCGACAGCAGCGTGCCATCACCGCCGTCGCTGTTGCCGCGCATCCAGAACGAGACCGTATAGGTGCCGGGAGTCGCGGACGACGACAGCGCGGGTGCGGTGCCCGCATAGGTGTGTGCGCCGACGCCGTTCGGCGTGCCGAGCGCGGTGCCGGCCCAGCCGCCGACGAACGGCCGTGCGGCGGCAGGACCATCGGGGCTGTACGCCGGGCGCTGCGCGAGCAAGCTGGTGTTGTGCGTGCGGCCCTGCTCCCACGGGTAGTGCAGCACGAGGCCGGTGTTCGGCGTCCAGTTGGTCTGCGCGGGCGCACCGGTGTTGCCGAGGGTGTCGGTCGCGCGGACGCGAAGGTTCTGGGTTGCCCCGTAGGCGGTGGTGACCGCGAACGGGCTGCTGCACGGCACGAACGCGCCGCCGGTGACCGAGCACTCGAACGTCGCGGTCTCCGTCGTGTGGAACGTCACGTTGTAGTAGTCGACCGGCCACACCGCGGGTGGGACGTCGTCGAACACGACGACCGGCCCGGTGCCATCGACCGTGAAGCTGCGCGACGCGCTCGACGAGTTGCCCGCCGCGTCGGTGACCACGACCTGGAACGTGTGGCCACCATCCCCGAGCGTCGGTGC
>JBBJLY010000200.1:0-15747 GCA_037720695.1 Kofleriaceae bacterium
GCGCGGTGACCATCGTCGCCTCGCGAACCGCCAGGAACATCGCGCGCGTGCGAAGTGAGCCGATGTCCGATGCGACGCGGATCGTGATGTGGAGCGGGTGGCTGCGGCGATGGGTCGGTCGTCGGACGTGCGGCTGACCCGCTCGCTGTCCATTTGGTGGACGCCCCGCACCGGCGCGCTTGCCGCCGTGGGTGCGCCAGGTGAGCTCTTGCTGGTGAGGTGGCGTGCGTGGGCGTGACATCAACTTGAATTGGCCAATATATAGACCGGATACCCATTGGCGTCAAGAGCTCTTGAGGAGCGGTCGGGTGAATTCCACGCACGAACGACTCACGCACGCGCGCACCTACGGACGGCGCGACCGCGAGCGCGTGTGGATGGTGACGCCTGTGTCAACCGCGGTTGGGCCTCGGTGCCGCGCGATTCGGTTGATCACAGGCTTGGAGAGCCGCGCCGCGAGACCTGGGCGCGACGCGAGCGATGTGCGGTTCGGCGCGCCTCTCCACACCCTCCACACGCCTGCGACCACCAGCGGAGTTTCTTTTGATCTGTTCGGAACCCGAGCGCCCGCGTGCGGCGCCAACGCGTGCGCTGTACCTGCGCGTGCTGCGCGTGCTGCGCGAGGCTTCGACCTAGCAGTCGGTCAGAAGTACATCCGGCAGCTCTTGCAGTAGAAGCGCAGGTGCGCCTCGACCCAGGCCATCGGGGATTCGCATTGCGGACACGCGGGCGACGGACCGCTGCTCTTGACCTGCTTCTCGCTCGGCGGAGGGAGCGAGTCGGGCGCGGTCGACATCGGGATGTTGGGCGTGCTCGGCGGAGCAGCAGGCGCCTCGACGGGTGCGACGACCGGTTCCGGAATCGGCGCAGCGATCGAGGGAATGTTCGGGATCACCATCGGTACGATCACCGGAGCCATGATCGGGGCGATCATGGCGGGCACGATGGGGTGCGGGGTGTGAGGCTTTGGAGCGGGCGTGCGGACGGGTGGAAACTTGGCCGCCGGTGCGGGCGGCGTCTTGAGCGAGACCGGACCGGGAGGGGAGATCGAGATGCGAGACGAGGTTGCGGGCGATGCGGGTGCGAGCACGGCGGCGGCGATCGACGCGGCGGCGGAGCTGGGCTCGGCCACCGTGGGCAGATCCATGTCGGTGGTCTGCTGCTTCTCGCGTGCGGCGTTGGCGAGCTGATCGTCGTCGGTGTTGGGACGTTCGAAGCGCGGCGATTCGGAGGTGGCACCCTCGAACGAGACGCTGGGCGAGGTGCTGTCGCCGACCGAGAGGATCGCGCCGATGTCGGTCTGCTCGGAGTAGTCCTGGGCGACGTGTTCGGGGAGGGCAGAGGTCGCGGCAGCGTCGAACGTGTTGTCGAGCGAGTCGGCGGCGTGCTGGTCGCGATCCATCGTCTCGAGCTCGTCCTCGGGTGAGGACTGCATCTGCGGCAGGATGGTCTGCCGGGGCGTCGGTGTGTGGGGTGGCGGGGTTGGTGGCGGGACCACGGCGGCGGCGAACGTGGCCTGGGCGCGGGTGATCGGTGGGCGAGAGGGCGGCGGCGAGTTGCGCTGTGGTGGTGGGATCGGGGGCGCCATCGAAGGCGGCTTGCTGCGCATCGGTGGGGGTAGTGTCTTGGGCCGGTTGCCGAGCGGCGCGATCGAGCCTGGCGCCGGTGTGGGGATCGGCGGCGAGAAGGGTGGCGGGGTGGCGATGCCGGGCACGAAGCCGTTGGTGCCGCCGTGGTTGGGCGCTGCGTCGTAGAGCGGACGAAGCTGGCCGCCGTCGAGCTGCATGCCGAGCGGGCCCGAAGGACCTGGCAGCTGGTTGCTCGCGGCCGGTGCGGTCGCGGGTGGATCGTCGTGGAACAGCGCGAGCACGTCGACCGGGGGCGCGATCGGTGCGGGCGGTGCGGGGGCACGCACGGGGGCAGCGGCGGCGGCGGCGCGCGGTGGTCGCAGCACGACCCGCGGGGTCGGCCGCAAGGCGAGCACGCCGGCCAGGATCTAGAACCCGGTGCCGACCCAGAACGCGAGCATGCCGATCAGATCCTTCGGGACGCTGATCGTTTGCTTGGCCACGATGTCGGGACCGAGCAGCAGGAGGGCGAGCGCGACGATGATGCTGGCCCCGGCCGCAGAGATCACGATCTTCGCGACGACCTGCCGGCGCTCACTCCCCGCGAGCGCGAGGATCGCGAGCAGGACGGTGGACAGGACGAGGACACCACCGGTGGCGAGCTCGATGTAGCGCGTCGTGGCGAAGCCGGTGCCGAGCGGGAGGGGCTGGCATCCGCGATTATCGCAGCCCTCGGCGGCGAGCAGCCCGATGTGCACGGTCTTGACCCGCTGTGCCTCGCCACCGCCCACGCTCGGGTGTCCCGCCCACCATGGCAGGACCAGCAGCGACAGGGCGATCGATCCCGCGGCTATCAACGCGAGGATCGCGCTCGCGAAGCGCGAGGACATGCGTCGACGTTACCACGCAGCCAATGCGTCGAGGGCGGCGCGCGCGGACGGTGCGGTGCGAAACAGTGCGCGAGTCTGCGCCAACATCACCCCGGCCTGGACGGCGTGATCGAGAAAATCCTCGAGCTTGTGCCAGAAGCCATCGACATCGAGAAACACGAGCGGCTTCGCGTGATAGCCGAGCTGGTAGCCGGTCAGCTGCTCGAACGCTTCCTCGAGCGTGCCGAACCCACCCGGCGCGACAATGAACGCGTCGGCGAGCGAGAACATCATCGCCTTGCGCTGGTGCATGGTCTCGACCACGTGCTGCTCGGTCAGGCCGCGGTGCGCGACCTCGTAGTCGACGAGCGCCTGGGGGATGACCCCGACGACGCGCCCTCCCGCGGCCAGCGCGGTATCGGCGAGCACGCCCATCAGACCGCGCGAGGCGCCGCCGTAGACGAGCGTCAACCGGCGGTGAGCGAGCTCGCGCGCGAGCTCCTCGATCGCCGCGATCGCGGACGGCCGACCGGGCGAAGACGACAGGAACACGGTCACGGAGCGCACGCCGCGAACCTAGCGCAGTCGCGTGTTAGCGTGGGCCGCCATGCAGCTGCGCTGGCACGAACGCGCGTTTGGTGAGCTCGGCGTCGACGAGCTGTACGCGATCGTGGCGCTCCGCGAGCGCGTGTTCATCGTCGAGCAGACGTGCGTGTACCTCGATGCGGATGGCCTCGATCCAGCTGCTCGTCATCTGTGGGCGGCAGCGGGGGATGCGATTCATGCGTATCTGCGGGTCGTGCCGGCAGGCGCGAAGTTCGCGGAGGTCTCGATCGGCCGCGTGATCGTCGCGCCCGAACGGCGTGGCACGGGACTCGGGAAGGAGTTGATGCAGCGCGGGCTCGCGATCGCGGGCGAGGTCGCGGTGCGGATCAGCGCGCAGGCCCACCTCCAGAAGTTCTATCGCGAGCTCGGGTTCGCGGCGGTGTCGGATGTTTATGACGAGGACGGCATCCCGCACCTCGAGATGCTACGCGCGGCGCCCGCGGAACGCTGACGCAGCGAGCAGCCAGACCGCCTCGATCGCGAGCCCACCCGCCTCGCGGCCGGCCTCGACGGCGCCACCCTTTTCGCTCATCTTGCTGGTCAGATCGGACAGCGCGATCAGGCCCCAGGTTGCGTGGATGAGCCAGATCGACCAGATCGCGCACGCGAGGCCGACCAGCATGCCGAGCCCGGCCACTGGCTTTCTCGCGGGCATCAGCGCCGAGACCACGGCGCCGGCGCCGTAGATCGCCATCCAGCGCACGGGATCGGGATCATTGTACTGGAGCACGGCGCACAGCACGAACAGCGCGGCCATCACGTAAGACAGCCAGCGAAACCAGGCGGGGACCGGCTTCATCCGTGAACCCTACCGCACAGACCCTGGCGCGGCCGCCGCCCGCATGCTTGGATGCGCAAATGCGCATGATCCTCGTCGGACCTCCCGGTGCAGGGAAGGGCACCCAGGCCGCCAGACTGGTCGATACCTATCGCATCCCCCACATCTCCAGCGGCGACATGCTGCGCGCCGCCGTGACCGAAGGGACGGCACTGGGGATCGAGGCCGATGGTTACATGAAGGCCGGCAAGCTGGTGCCCGACGAGGTCGTGATCGGGATGATCCTGGAGCGCATCACCAAGCCGGATGCCGCGAAGGGCTTCATGCTCGACGGATTCCCGCGCACGCGCGTCCAGGCCGAGGCGCTCGACAAGTCGATGGCCGACGCCGGCATCGAGCTCGATGCGGTCGTGCTGATCGAGGTCCCCGACGCGCTGCTCGAGGAGCGCGCGTGCGGGCGCCGCTCGGATCCGAAGACCGGCACGATCTATCACCTGAAGTACAACCCGCCGCCAGCCGACATCGTAGACCGACTCGTCCACCGCAAGGACGACACCGTCGACGCCGTGACGACGCGCGTCCAGAAGTACCACTCGGAGACCGCGCCGATCGTCCCGTTCTATCTCGCGAAGGGGATCCTGAAGCGGGTCGACGGCGTCGGCGATCCGGACGCGATCACCCAGCGCATCACCGCAGTGTTGGCCAGCTGATGCCGGGCTTCGATCACACGCTCGTCGATACCAAGTGGCAGTCGTACTGGGCCCGCGAGGGCACGTTCGAGACGCCAAAGGATCGCACGCGGCCCAAGTACTACGTGCTCGACATGTTCCCGTATCCGTCGGGCGACGGTCTCCACGTCGGCCATCCCAAAGGCTACACGGCGACCGACATCGTCGCGCGAGCCAAGCGGATGATGGGGTTCAACGTGCTGCGCGTGATGGGCTGGGACAGCTTCGGCTTGCCCGCCGAACGCCGCGCCGAGCGCACCGGCGAGCACCCGTCGGTGATCACCGCGCGCAACATCACCACGTTCAAGAGCCAGCTCCAGAAGCTCGGGTTGTCCTACGACTGGTCGCGCGAGCTCGCGACCAGCGATCCCCGGTACTACAAGTGGACGCAGTGGATCTTCGAGCTGCTGTTCGAGCGCGGGCTCGCGTATCGCGCCGAGGTCGCCGTCAACTTCTGTCCCGCGCTCGGGACGGTGCTCGCCAACGAAGAGGTCCACGACGGCAAGTACGTCGAGACCGGTGACGAAGTCGAGCGCCGGCTGATGCGGCAGTGGATGCTGCGCATCACCCAGTACGCGGATCGCCTCGCGGCAGACCTCGACGGCGTGCAGTGGCCCGCCAGCACGCACAAGGCGCAGCGCGACTGGATCGGCAAGTCGATCGGCGCGAACGTCGTGTTCCAGGTCGTCGACAGCAGCGAGCGGATCACGGTGTTCACGACCCGGCCAGACACGCTGTTCGGCGGGACGTGGGTCGTGCTCGCGCCGGAGCACCCGCTGGTCGATGCAATCACGACGCCGGACCGCGCGCCGCGGTCGACGCGTATCGCGAGCAGGTCGGGAAGCGCAGCGAGCGGGATCGGATGACCGAGGCTGCCGACGCGCCGAAGACCGGCGTCGCCACCGGCGCGTTCGCGGTCAACCCGGTCAACGGCGCGCACATCCCGATCTGGATCGCGGACTACGTGCTCGCGAGCTACGGCACGGGTGCCGTGTTCGCGTGCCCCGCCGGGGACGCGCGCGATCATGCGTTCGCGAGCAAGTTCGGGCTGCCGATCGTCGAGGTCGTCAAGGGCGCCAGCGTGCCGGTCGAGGAGGCGCCGTACCTCGGCGATGGCCCGCATGTGAACTCCGGCTTCCTCGACGGGCTCTCGAACGACGAGGCCAAGGTCAAGGTGATCGCATGGCTCGCGGAGCGCGGGCTCGGCGAGGAGAGCATCCGCTACAAGCTGCGCGACTGGCTGTTCTCGCGGCAACGCTACTGGGGCGAACCGTTCCCGACGGTCGAGCTCGCCGACGGCACGGTCAAGCTGGTCCCGCAGGACGAGCTGCCGGTTACGTTGCCGCGGATCGACGAGTACAGGCCGACGGGCGATGGCAGGCCACCGCTCGCACGCGCGACCGACTGGCTCGCGACCATCGACCGCGAGTCCGGGCTGCCGGCGACGCGCGAGACCAACACGATGCCGCAGTGGGCGGGCTCGTGCTGGTACTACCTCCGCTTCCTGTCCCCGGAACGTGACGACGTCGCGTGGGATGCCGAGGAGGAGAAGTACTGGATGCCGGTCGACCTGTACGTCGGCGGCAGCGAGCACGCGGTGCTCCACCTGCTGTACGCGCGGTTCTGGCACAAGGTGCTGTACGACGCGGGGCTGGTGTCGACGGTGGAGCCGTTCCAGCGGTTGTTCCACCAGGGCATGATCCACAAGACGTCGTTCCGCGACGCCGGGGGCAAGTACCACCACGACGATGAGGTCGAGCAGCGAGATGGCGTCTGGTATCTCAAGGGCACCGAGACGCGCGTCGAGACCAAGCTCGACAAGATGTCGAAGAGCCGGCTCAACGTCGTCAACCCCGACGAAATGTGCGCGGAGTACGGCGCCGATGCGATGCGGCTGTACGAGCTGTTCATGGGCCCGCTCGAGGATGGCGTCGAGTGGGAGACCAGCGGCGTGTCGGGCACGCGCCGGTTCCTCGATCGGATCTGGCGCGTGCTGGTCGACGTCGAGACCGACACCCTGACCACGAAGGTCGGCGACGGCGGGACCGATAACCGCGAGCTCGAGCGCGCCCTGCACCAGGCGATCAAGAAGGTGACCACCTCGGTCGAAGACCTCCGGTTCAACACCGCGATCTCCGACATGATGGTGTTCGTCAACGAGGCCACGAAGGCGAGCGCCGTGCCGCGCGTCTGGTTCGAGATGTTCGTCAAGCTGGTGTCGCCGTTCGCGCCGCACCTCGCGGAGGAGCTGTGGCAACGGCTCGGTCACACCACCACGATCGCGTACGAGCCGTGGCCCGTGCACGACGAGTCCAAGCTCGCGCGAGATATGATGCAGCTCGGCGTCCAGGTGTCCGGCAAGCTGCGTGGCCAGATCGAGGTCCCGATCGACGCGAGCGAGCAGTTCATCCTCGAGAGCGCGAAGGCGGACGAGAAGGTGAAGCTGTTCCTCGATGGCAAGCCGATCAAGCGCGAGATCTACGTCAAGGGACGCATGGTCAGCCTCGTCGTGTGATGAGCTCCACATCCCGGTCTGGGAGAAAATCCGGGACCTCCACGCTCGGCCGGCGCTGCGCGCGCGGATGGCTGGATGTTATGATTTGCGCATGCGAGCGCTTCTCGCAATCGCGCTAGTCGGTTGCAACTTCAATCCGCCTCCGGGGAATGGCCCCGATGCGCCGGTGACCGACGCGCGTCCCGACGGCACTCCGGATGTGCCACCGGTCGACGGGCTGCCCGATACGCCGCCCGTGCTCGACGGTGACGGTGACGGGATCCCCGATGCCGACGACAACTGTCCCGCACTGCCCAACGCGGATCAGCGCAACTTCGACGCTGACCCGCGCGGCGACAGCTGCGACGCGTGCCCGCACCTCGCGAGTGACACCGATCCGGACGGCGACAGCGATGGCGTCGGCGACGCGTGCGACCCGCGCCCGGAGACCACGGGGGATACCCGCCTGCTCTGGACCGCGTTCCAGGACGCGAATTCGATCGCTGGGTGGACGCTGTCCGGTGGCACGTGGGAGCTCGCGAACGGCCGACTCCGCCAGACCGATACCGCACCGGTCATCGCGTACGCTTCGCCGCCGCTGACCGTGCCGCGTGCGTACGTCGCCACGCGGTTTCGCGTCGGCACGCTCGGCACACCCTCGGAAGGCAAGGATCCCGGGTACGGGGTGAGCGGTGGCTACGGATCGGGTGGCGCGCAGTACTACGCGTGCATCGTCACCGACACCGGGCTCGCCAACTACCTGGTCGCGGTGAGCGCGTGGGCCGGTCACCCGCAGACGTTCGGCGCCAGCCTGTGGTTCGGCGCGTTCGGCGCAGGTGCCGCGATCGAGCTCACGCACAGCAGCGCGAGCGGGAATCGGTGCAATGCGCGGACGGCGACCACCTCCGCGACGGCGATGGACCAGCGCGGACCCACCGCGGGTGCCGCGATCCTGTACACGCAGCGCGCCGCGGGCGAGTTCGACTACATGTTCGTCGTCTCGATCCCGTGATTACAGAAACACCGGCGAGTCGTCGCTGTCGTAGATCCCGATCCCGGTGATCGCCGCGCCGGCCTCCTCGACCCCGAACCCGAGCGTGCCGGGCGGCAGCGCGACGACGTCGGGCGCGATGACCGTGTACCCGTCGCCGCCAGTCGGCGTGATCACGCAGCGCACGTTCGAGCCCGCGGCCGTGGTCGCGACCGTGATCTGGACGCGGGCCTCGGTCGGGATCGGTAACCCGACGAACGCCGAAGCCTCGACCCCGTCGCCGAACAGCACGACGCGCCACGCCTGCTCGCCGGTGGCTGCGAGCGCGCAGCCGAGGTCCTGTCGCGTCGGTTGCTCGCCGGCACGTGCCCACACCTTGAAGTAGCGCTCGCTGGTGGTGGTCTCCTCCTCGAGCGTGACCCGGACATCGAACGTGGTAGTGGTCGCGTGCTCGAAGCCAACTTGCGAAACGATCGACGCGAACGAACCCGGATCGGTCCGCAACCCATCTCGGATCTGCCACGGTTGCGCGCCCGTGCGCGGCGTCCAGATCGTGCCGGCGAGGGCCTCGTCCAGCAGCGGCATCGTGCACCGGTGGGTGTCGCCCGCGAGGTCGGGAAATGGATCGCACGCGTCGGGCACGGTGTCGCCATCGCGATCGCTGTCGGTCGCGTCGAACGGGCACGGATCGGTGTCACCGGTGCGGCCATCGCCGTCGAGATCCTCGGCGTCCTCGGCCGCGGTCGCGAGGCACGGGTCGACGTCATCGCCGATCCGGTCGCCATCCCGGTCGCCCTCGATCGACGACGCGCCGTCGCAGCCGATCATCAGCAGCAACACGGCGACCCGCATCGCGGCATCGTAGCAACTGGGCGGTATGCTCCACCGATGGAGCGTGAATTCCTTCCGGTCAACGTCGCCGTGCTCACGGTCTCGGACACCCGCACGCTCGAGACCGATACGTCAGGCAAGTTGATCGCGGACCGGCTCGCGGAGGTCGGCCATCACATCGTCGCGCGCGAGATCGTGATCGACTCCGAGATCCAGATCCGCGCCCGGCTCGCGACCTGGATCGCAGACCCCGGGGTCGACGTCGTGATCGCGACCGGCGGCACGGTCACGCCGCGCGACGTCACGCCCGAGGCGCTCGCTCCGCTCGTGACCAAGCCGATCCCGGGATTCGGCGAGCTGTTTCGTTGGCTGTCGTACGAGGAGATCGGGACCTCGACCATCCAGAGCCGCGCCGAGGCCGCGCTGTGCGGCGCGACCTACGTGTTCCTGCTGCCCGGCTCGACGGGTGGCGTGCGGACCGGGCTGGAGAAGATCCTGATCCCGCAGCTCGATCACCGGCTGAAGCCGTGCAACTTCGTGATGCTGCTCCCGCGGATTCGCGACGAACGGCCGTGAGTCAGTTCATCGCCGAGTAGTCGGCGGCGCCGGTCATCAGCGCCCACGATGCTTCGCAACGGCGCGCGATCGTCGCTAGCTCCGCGACCGTCGGCCGGTGTCCAACGCGTGCCTCGATCACGTTCGAGCCTTCGAGCACCGCATTGCGCATGCTCTCGGGATCGATCCAGCGTTCCGACACGCCAAACACCGCATCGTGACCGCGCAGGCGCTCGAGGCAGCTCAGCGAGGCGCTGGCGTCGTTGACCCGCTGGATCAAGGCGACCCCACCCGCACCTTCGTCGAGTGCGAGCTCGACCGCGTCCCCGATCTGGAGCGCCGACGCGTTCGCGACCGAGAGCAGGAGCGGCTTGCCGGTGCGCGCAGCGCAGCACACCAGCTCGAGGTCCGCCCAGTCGAAGAAGATCTCGAACGCCGGGCTCCCGAACCAGTCGAGACGCTCGATGCTGATGGTGTCGGCCACGGTAGGGATGAGGGCCATGCCGCGGCGCTCGGCGTGGTCGAACAGCTGGCGGCAAAACCGTTGCGGCAGGGCGCGCATCTTGACCGCGTCGAACCCGCCATCCGCAGCAGCGTCGATCGCAGCCAGCCCGTGCTCGACCCGAGCGTGCTTCGCGGCATCGAGCGCCGCGATCACGAACGGCCGATAACCAGCACCGAGAGTGCGACCGAGCTCGAACACCGACATGCTTGATGTATCGACCGCGAGCCTCATTCCGAGTCGGGTACGAACGGGGTGTCCCTGCGTGCTGCCTTCTCGGCCTCGAGGCGGCGAGACATATCCTCCACATACACGAGGGCGTGCAGCAGCTCGCAGCGCTCGTTGTCGAGGATCGCCTCACGCGCGTCGGCGTCGAGCACCAGGCGGGGAGCTTCGGGCGGTGTAGGCACGTGCCCGGCCAGGTAGGCGATCGCGCTGCCAGCCAGCTCGCCCTGGCGCAGCGCGTGCGCGAACAGCCAGCGCCGGCGTGCCGGAGCCTCGAGAGGGAGCTCGGGAAACACCCGGCGCCACGCGTACCAGTTGACCGAGACCGCGGGCCATCCCGCGAGCACCCGTGGCCGCTCGATCTCGTCCGCGATCGCGAGCGCGACGAGATCCCTCGGATCGCACCGCCGGTCGACCGCGCGGATCGTCCATGCCCGGTGATCTGCACACGTGGCCTCGAGGCCAGCGACCAGCGGTGCGAGGGGCGGCAGCTCGAGCATCTCGAGGCCCCGGCGCTCGACCGCGCGTCGCCAGTCGTAGGTCCGCCAGGCCTCGCCGGCCGGGACGTCGAGATCGTGACCCTCGGTCGGGTCGGCGTCGATCGGGAGCTCGCCGAACGAGGCCCAGACCGCGGCCAGCGCACGCAGTCGTTCGGTGTCATCGCTGATCGTGCTCGCCGCCGCGAGCCGCACGCGCCAGAACGGATGCGACAGCCACGGCAACCGCTCGCATCCACCGGCCGAGGCTGCGAGCGCGGCCACGGTCGCGAAGCCGGGCAGCTCCGCGACCTGCATCAGGTACGGCCAGCACGCCGGGTGACGCACGATCGAGATGCACACGTTGGCGCGCCAGTCGAGCTCCTTGCTCGGCTTCGGGATCCCATGCGCGAGCTCGAGCAGCAGCGAAGGGGCCGCCCGCGGGACGTGAAACATCCCGAGCGCCCTGATGCACTCGGCGTAGAGCTCGGCGAGCTCGGGGCGGTCGCGATGCTCGCGCAGCTTGTCGATCGCGGCCACGATCAACCCCGTGAGCATCTGTTGATACTCGGCAAGGTCATGCTCGGCAGGGGCTAGCTCCGCCAGGCTCGCGCCGAGCGAGCTGCGATCCAGCAGCGCCGCCAGCACCGCCGGGAGCTCGCCCGCGGTCAAGTGACCTGGTGTCGCGACCTCGGGGACGTAGACGAGAGCGGCGGCGGGCTGCGGCGACGGGAGCTGCTCGAGGTATCGGAGCTGTGGCGGGAGCTCGCCGGCGAGTCGCGATCCCGCGTCGTCGGACGGGAGCCCGATCGGAGCCGCGAATGTGATCGGCTGCTCGACCAACGATGCGAGGAACGCGCCGGGCGCGAGGCCACCGCGTGGGGTGGGTCGGGCGTCGTTCACCCCCGGCAGCGGGGTACTCGACGCCGGGGCCTGCACGGGCTCGCCCGGGGCGTCCCATCCGGGTCCCGCGAGCTCGTCGCCGGTCACGACGACCAGCGTGAACACGCCGATCTGGATGCGGTCGCCCGCCGCGAGCGGGACCTTCTGGATCGGCATGCCGTTGACGCGCGTCCCGCTCGCGCTCCCGAGGTCGAACATCACGGGCTGCGGTCCCGTCTCGATCAGGCAGTGCAACCGGCTGACCGAGGGATGGTCCAGCCGCACATGGGAGGACGGGATGGTGCCGACCTTGACGACCGAGGTCTGGAACCGGAGCGCGCGGATCGGGGCATCCTCGAGGAAGATGCGAAACCCGATGCCAGTGGCTGCCACGTCTCGACAAGCTGGTGACGACCGCGCGCGCCCGCAAGCGGTGATCGGACGTCGGGCCCGAGTCGAAACGCCACCGCCACGCGTGCTAGCTTCGTGGAGATGAGCTCGCTCGACCAAGCGCTACAACGCGCGCTCTCGGTTCGGCTCAACCTCCAGATCAGTCTGTCGCAGCTGGCGATCGTCGAGGAATGGATGGACATCCACCTCGACCGCTGGCTCGAGCACAACCCGATGCCGCCTGACATGCCCGATGGGCAGGGCGTCAATTACCTCGCCATGCTCGGCACCGATCTGCGGCGCGTGTGGTGGGGTGCGTGGGGCGATCCGCGCGGCTTCGTGCCGAAGATGGCGGACTACTTCAAGCTCTGCAACATCCAGAAGAGCGACGCAGCGCTGCTCGACCAGATCGGCGAGGCGCTCGAGCCCACGCTGGTCGGCTCGTGGATCGGCGTGTGGGGCGGCAAGGTCGCCACCGGCTGGCACTTCTGGGATCCGCAGCCGTGGTCGAAGGTCGAGTCGATGTTCGGCACCCACGAGGCGAAGTTCCAGATCAAGAGCTTTGTCGAGCAGCACCACGTCGAGCGGGTGGAGCGGTTCTCGCAATCGATCGGCGACGCCGCGTTCAGCGAGCTCGAGCTCGCGATGCCCGGCGCGACTGTCGACGAGCAAGTCGCGGCGCTGTCGCACGGCTTCACCCACTTCACCGGCGCGCCGCTCGCCCCGGCGCTGATCGAGCAGCTGCGATCGATCACGACACCTGCGTTCGCGCTGTCCGTGCGGATGCGCGGCGGGTCGGTCACCCGGGTCGGCGCGCTCGCCCCCGGCATCCCGATGCCCGACGTCACGCGCCTGTGCACGGAGGCCGGCGTCCAGATCGAGGAGCGCGCCGGCAAGCTGGTCGGGGCGCTCGGCGAGGACATCGCGCGGATCGAGTACGGCCGTGCCGGTGACAAGGCGGGGGTCGACGTCTATCTCGAGCCCGGCGACGCCGCGATGAAAGATCTCGCGGCCCCGTCGCAGGCCAACTGATCGCGTGCGCAACGACCACTTGCTCGCGAGCGACGACGCGCTGATCGCGCAGTCGGAGGTCGATCGCTACCGCGCGTCGGGACCGGGTGGGCAGCATCGCAACAAGACCGAGAGCGCGGTCCGGCTGCGTCACAAGCTGACCGGCACCACCGCGATCGGCGAGGACAGTCGCTCGCAGTCCGAGAACAAGCTCCACGCGGTGCGCCGGTTGCGGTCGGCGATCGCGCTCGAGGTTCGCGAGCCGGTGGAGCTCGACGGGTTCGTGCCGTCGCGTCGGCTCGCGGCGTTCGTGGCCGCGGGGACCGCACCACTCGGGGTCAAGACCCGGCTGACCGGCGAGTACTGGGCCGCGATCGCCGAGCTGCTCGATCTGCTGGTCGCCGGCGAGCTCGAGATCGGCGCGACGGCGCAGCGGCTCGGCATCACCACCGGAGCGACGTCGAAGCTGCTGCTCCACGACGACCAAGTCGCGCGCGTCGTCAACGACCTGCGTCGTGGCCGCGGGATGCGCCCGCTGCGTTAGGACAGATCGCGCAGCAGCTGCGGTGGGACCAGCGCTCGCAGCTTCATGCCACCCGGGATCACGTTGCCCTCGAGCCACACCACGCCGGGCTTCTTGAACGCCAGCATCTCGCCGTGGCGCATGTCGCCAAAGGCGAGCCACGCGACGAGCTCGCCGAGCCACGGCTCGTGCCCGACGACTGCCGTGTCCTCGCCGCGCTCGGCGATCATCGCGAGCAGCTCCGCGCGTGGTGCCTGACACAGCAGATCGGTGATCACCGGATCGTCCTCACACAGCGGGGCGAGCTGCGCCGCCGTCTGCATCGCGCGCGTCCACGGACTGGTCAGCACGCGATCAAACGTCCAGCCGAGTCTGCGCATGCCGCGAACGACCTTGCGGAGCTTGCGCACGCCGTCCGAGGTGAGCTTGCGCCCCACGTCATCCTGATCGGGACCCGCGTCCTCGGCGACAGCATGACGGATGACGAAGAGCTGCATCACGGCGAGCCTAGCTCAATCATGGTACGAGAATGGGCGTGAGCAAAGACCTGCTGTGGGGCCTCGGTCAGCAATACACGGGGGTGCCACTGGATCCGGAGTTGTGCGATCCGGACCCGTTCGTCGAGTTCCGGGCCTGGTTCCAGGCCGCGGTGTCCGCCGGGCTCCCGAATCCGAACGCGATGACGCTCGCCACGGTCGATGACCGCGGCCGGCCCGCCGCGCGGATCGTGCTGCTGAAGGAAGTCGATGACCGCGGCTTCACGTTCTTCACCAACTATCAGAGTCGCAAGGGTGACGATCTGGTCGGGCATCCGTTCGCCGCGCTGGTGTTCTACTGGGATGCGCTGCACCGCCAGATCCGGATCGAAGGCGCGGTCGAGCGGGTCTCCCCGGAAGACAGTGACGCGTACTTCGTGACCCGGCCGCGTGGCAGCCAGATCGGCGCGGTCGCGTCGCCGCAGTCGCGTCCGATCGAGAGTCGCGCCGCACTCGAGGCGCTGGTCGCGCAGACCATGCACGAGGTCGGCGAGGCCCCGCCCGATCGCCCGGCCCACTGGGGCGGCTACCGCGTGGTGCCCGACCTGGTCGAGCTCTGGCAGGGCCAGCCGTCGCGGTTGCACGACCGCGTCCGCTACCGCAAGTCGACCGCCGGCTGGCTCCGCGACCGCCTCGCGCCCTGAGCGACCGTCCGGCAGGGCGGTGAATCGCCCGGCCTTGACAGAGTGTTATTTGTACACTATGAAAGTGTCAGATGGACACTATCTCGGTAGCGACCGCAGCGGTGACCGGTGCGCGCCACCTGCGGACCGCTCGCAATGGCCAGGACGCCGCGCAGGCGTGGACCGGCGGGCGCACCGGCGCGATCGTCGTGTGCGACGGCTGTGGGGCGGGCGGCAGCTCCGAGGTCGGCGCCCGGCTCGGCGCCCAGCTGGCGATCGCCGTGGTGGCGGAGCAGCTCGCTGCCGGGATCCCGGCTCCGGATGTGTGGCCGGCGGTGCGCGCACGCGTGGCCGCGGTGCTCGATCGACTGGTCGCGGCGATGCCGGGCAAGCGCGAGCAGATCGTCCACGACCACTTCCTGTTCACGATCGTCGCGGCCGCCTGGGATGGCGAGCGCGTCGCGGTGTGGGCGCTCGGCGACGGTGGCTATGCACTCGGATCGCGCATTTGCGAGCTCGCCCCGTTCGCCGAGAATCAGCCGCCGTATCTCGGCTACGACCTGCTCGGGATGCCGCACGACGCGCATCTCGAGGTGGCTGATGGTGCGTGCGGCCACGCGATCGTCGCGACCGATGGCGCGACCGAGCTCGGCCTCGCGCGGTTCACCGGCCCGCGGTTCCTCGCGCACCCGGATGCCCTGCGGCGCCAGCTCACCGTCGATGCTCGAGGCAACGACCGGATCGAGTGGGCTGCACGGCGCGTTCAGCGCGAGGCCGCTGCGCTGCAGGATGACGGCGCGGTCGCGATCCTGCGCTGGGGAGCTTGCAGGGGAGATTGCTCGTGAGCACGTCGCGCCACGTCAGCGTCGATGGTACGCGGGTCCAGCTCGTGCCCGCTGCCATGATCGGGCAGGGGGGCGAGGCCGAGGTCTACGACCTGGGCGACGGCCGCGTGCTCAAGTGGTGGAAGCCCGCGGACCATCCTGACTTCGAGGGTCTGCCGGAGGCCAGGGCCGCGGCGAAGCGCCGGCTCGATGAGGCGCCGGCCAAGCTCCGTGCGTTGCCCGGGAACCTCCCGGCCGCGGTCGTTGCGCCCTGCGGGTTCGCGCTCGGCAAGCGCGGGCAGGTCGTCGGCTACCTGATGCAGAAGGTGGCCGGT
>JBBJLY010000437.1:0-4358 GCA_037720695.1 Kofleriaceae bacterium
GCGTCACGTTCCGCTCCGCCACCACGCCCTCGAACGGGGCGCGCACGATGCCGTCGGCGACCGACTTCGAGATCATCGCAGTGCGGGCCTCGGCCGCAGACACCGACTGCAGCGCGGACGTACACGTCGCGTTCTGGCGATCCCACTCGCTGCGGGTGATCGCGCCCTTGTCGAGTAGCTCCTTCGCGCGGCGGCATTCTTCTTCGGCGAGCTGGCGCTGGGCCCGCGCGGTTGCGAGGTTTGCCTGCGCTTCGCGTGCGGAGAGCGCCGCGTTGCGGACATCGAGGCGCACGATCTCGGCGCCCATCTTGATCCGCTGACCGCGCTCGACCATCACGCCGAGCACCTTGCCGGCGATGTCCGCCGTGACCTCGGCGCGCTGGTCGGCGGCGATCACACCTGTCAGCACGAGCTGGTCGGGCGTGGGCGCCTCGACGGTGGCGGTCAGTGGGAGCTTGAGCGGTGCCGCCGGCGGCGCCTTCGCGGCGACCTCAGCTTTCTTGCTGCAACCACCGACTGCGAGGACCAAAGCACACCCGATCGCGAACATCCGCATGGGTCCCGGGCTTTGCACCATCGATGCCCGCTCGAGGTCCGACGCGTGGTCGCCGCATCGAGGTGTTAGCGGCTGCGCGCTGTCAGGGATCCCGACAGGTGCATGCCGTTACTTCATCTGCGTGGAACGTCGTTGCCGAGCGCATGTGCGAGCTGTGCCGACGCCACGCGGAGGTCGATCCGCGCGTTCAGGGCAGTGATCCTCGCACGCGTGAGCTCGGTCTCGGCATCGACGAGCTCGACGGCGGTGGCGCGCTGCGCGGCGAGCAACGCCTGCCGCACGCGATAGCTCTCCTCGGCGGCGACCAGCCCCTTCTGCGACGTCAACAGCGCGTGCTGCGCGAGCGCCACCGCCTGTTGCGCCGAGAGCACGGCGAGCCGGGTCCCGCGCTCGAGGTTCTCGCGGTTAGCGACCAGCTCGCGGGTCTCGGCCGCGATCCGCCGCGAGCTCGCGCGCGACACCAGCGCATCATTGAGTGTCCACGACAGCTGCAGCCCGGCGGCCCACGTCAGCTGGAACTCGTCCCGCTGCGGGAACACGCGCTGGTTCGGCCGCGCGTAGTCGATGTTCGCGAACGCCGACAGCTGCGGGAACAGCGCGGCGCGCTCGGCCTGGCGCTGGTACTCCTTTGCGCGGATCCCGACGTCGAATGCACGGAACTCGAGCCGCTGCTGCTTCGCCGTCGCGAGCAGCTGATCGAGGTCGGCCGCCGCAGGCGCCGTCATCTCGGCGCGGATGTCCTCGCCGATCGAGAGCCGCTGACCCGACGGTGCGCCGATCAACATGCGGAGCTGTTCCTCGCGGAGCTCGGAGAGCTGCTCGAGCTGGTCGACGACCTGCTCGGCCTGCGCCTCCTGCGACTCGACGCGCATGCGATCCGCCGTTGACACCCGCTGCGCCTCGGCAAGCGCACGCACCTGGCCGAGCGTGCCGCGGACCTGGGTCAGCTGACGCCGGGCCACCATCACCTGCAGCTTGCTGCGGACCCACTCGTAGTAGGCAACGCGCGTATCCTGACTGGCGTCGATCTCGCTGGCGAGCTTGGTCACGCGTGCGGCTTCGGTGCCGAGCCGCGCGGCGGCGATCAGCTTCGGATAACGAACGATGTAATCCGAGATCGCGACCCCGACCTGCGCCTGCACGGCATACGTATTCTCCAGGAACCCGATCACGGGCCCGCCCTCGCCGAGTGACAGCGGATCGAGGGGCGACAGCCGCGTGTACGTGGCTGTCGCGCCGACCCGCGGGATCCGCACGAGCTCCGCGGTCTCGGCCTGCGCGATCGCGATATCGATGCGAGCCGCGGATGCGCGCACCGTCGGGGAGGCAGCCGATGCCCGCGATGCTGCCTGATCGGCCGTGAGCCCATCCTTGACGAACAGCGCGTCGAGCTCGGCCTCGAACGTCTGGCTCGCCGCCTTGACCGATGCGGGCTGCGCCAGCGCCGGGCTGCTGGCCAGGATCATCATCGTCACCGAAGACCAAAATCTCATGCTGGCGGGCCAAAGCACCCGCCGTGCCACGGTGCATCACGTTCCCCGCGCCGTTTCGCGAGCGCGGTGTCGGCGGGCCTTACAGGGCATTTCTACGTTTCGTGACTGCGCGTGGTCACGTTTCGAAACGTAGTTGTACAGTTGCGGCATGGCGTCGCATCGCGAGGGCGAGTGTCCGGTGGCTGGCACGAAGCTGGCAGACGGCGAGGCCATGGCAGGTTTTCGATCGCAGCTCGCCGCCGACGTGGTGTGGCGACACCAGCGCGATCGGTTCTTCATCACCGAAGCGCACCACACCACGCGCATCACGATCGGGCTCGGCATCCTCGTGCAGCTCGCGCTGCTGGCGATCTTCTGGCACGCCGGCTATCCGACCTGGCGCATCGTCGCGCTCGCCGCCCTCTACGTGTCGTTCGCGGTCGGTCACAAGCTGATCATCGGGTGCACGACCGACCCGCACAAGGTGGCCAGCTCGTTCCTCCTGATGAACGTGACCGCGCAGCTGTTCATCATCGGCTCGGCAGGCCTGTCGGGCGGCGTCCACTCGCCGTTCTTGCCCAGCACCGTGCTGCCCGCGATCGTGTCGCTGCTGTTCTTCGGTCCGCAGGCGCTGTCGCGCTGGATCGCGGTGGGTAACGCGCTGCTCATCGTTGCGATGGTGGCGCTTCCCACCGAGGTCGTCGGGCCGTCGTTGCCTGCCGCCCAGTACACCGTCGCGATCGTGCTTGGCCTGTCGTGGAACCTGATGATGCTGCACGTGCTGGTCGGCAAGCTCTCGGTGATCGCGAGTACGACCGGCGAGTCGATGGCGTGTCTCCGCGAGGAGCGGCTGTCCGACGCGGAAGCGCAGCTGCGCCGCCTGCAGTCGGTCGGCGCGAAGGTCGCGCACGAGCTCAAGAACCCGCTCGCATCGATCAAGGGGCTATGTCAGCTCGTGGCGCGCACGCCGGAGAGCGAACGCACGCAGGAGCGTCTCGTGGTCGTCGCCTCGGAGATCAGCCGGATGGAGACCATCCTCAACGAGTACCTGTCGTTCTCGCGGCCGCTCGAGGACATCAAGCCCGAGCCGATCCAGCTCGCCGATCTCGCGCGCGACGTCCTCGACGTCCTCGACGGCCGCGCCGTCCAGGGCGGCATCACGCTCACGGTCGACGGCAGCGCCTCGCCTGTCCACGGCGATCCGCGGCGGCTCAAAGAGGCGCTGATCAACCTGGTCGCCAACGCGATCGAGGCGACGCCGAACGGCGGCTCGGTCTCGCTCCGCGTCCGTAACGCCAGCGCCGGCGGGGCCGTGCTCGAGGTCCAGGACTCCGGGCGCGGCATCTCCTCCGACGATCTCGAGCGGCTCGGCACCTCGTTCTTCACCACGCGCCCGAACGGCACCGGCTGGGGTCGTGCTCGCGCAGGGCGTGATCACGCAGCACGGTGGCTCGCTCGGCTACGTCTCCGCGGTTGGCAAGGGCACCACGGCCACGATCACGCTGCCCGCACGTTCGACCACGCTCCCGGAACCGGCCCCTCGCGCGGCGATGATCGAGGCCCGCGCGTGACCACGGTCCTGCTCGTCGACGACGAGCCCGGCGTCCTGTTCACCCTCGGCGAGTTGCTGGTCGAGCGCGGCCATCGTGCGATCGCCGCGCGCTCCGGCGAGGAGGCGCTGACCAAGCTCGACGAAGCCGACGCGGTGGTCACCGATCTGTCGATGCCACGGATGGACGGCCTCGAGCTGATGGCGCAGATCGCGCAGCGCGACCCGGCGTTGCCGGTGATCCTGCTCACCGCCCACGGGAGCGAGAAGGTCGCCGTCGCGGCGATGAAGCAAGGCGCGTACGACTACGTTGCCAAGCCGTTCGACATCGACGAGCTCGCGGTCGTGATCGAGCGTGCGCTCGAGGCCCGCCGGCTCCGGATCGACAACCGGCGGCTGTCCGCCGAGCAGACGCTCGGACGCCGGATCATCGGCACGTCCAAGCCGATGCGCCGCCTGCTCGAGGCCACCTCCCGCATCGCGACTCGCGACGTCACCGTGCTGGTGCGTGGCGAGACCGGCACCGGCAAGGAGTTCGTCGCCGAGCTGCTGCACGCGCAGTCCGCCCGCGCGAAGCACCCGCTCGTGCGCTTCAACTGCGCCGCCCTGCCGGCCGATCTCGCGGATGCCGAGCTGTTCGGTCACGTGCGCGGCGCGTTCACCGGCGCGACCTCCGGCAGGCCTGGCTTCTTCGCGCAGGCCAATGGCGGCACGCTGATCCTCGACGAGGTCGGCGAGCTCCCGCTGACCCTACAGGCCAAGCTCCTGCGCGCGCTGCAGG
>JBBJLY010000041.1:0-45155 GCA_037720695.1 Kofleriaceae bacterium
GTGTTGAAGTGGTGCGTCGCGTTGATGACACGCACGGTGCCCGACTTCGACCGCATGACGATCGACTCGGTCTTCGCGCTATCGCCGAAGAACCGCACGCCATCGAGCAGGTAGCCCTTGGTGACGCCGGTCGCGGCAAACATCACGTCGCCCTTCGCGAGCTCCTCGGTCGAGTAGATCGTGTCCGAGCTCTTGACCCCCATCTTGGTCGCACGCGCGCGTTCCTCGTCGGAGCGGAACCGCAGGCGGCCCTGCAGCTCGCCGCCGACGCACTTGAGCGCGGCCGCCGCGATGACTCCCTCGGGTGCGCCACCGGTACCGAACAGGACGTCGATCCCGGAATCCGGGTTGGCCGTCATCACGGCGCCCGAGACATCGCCATCGCCGATCAGACGGATACGCGCGCCGGCCTGACGGACCTCGCCGATCAGCTCGCTGTGGCGATCGCGATCGAGGATCACGGCGGTGCAGTCCTGGACGCGCTTGCCCTTCGCCTTTGCGATGCGCTCGAGGTTCCAGGTCGGCGACTCGCGGAGGTCGATCACGTGCCGCGCCTCGGGGCCGACCGCGATCTTCTCCATGTACGTGTCGGGCGCGTTGAGGAACTGGCCGTCGTCGGCGATCGCGATCACGCTGATCGCGTCCGGGGCGCCGGTCGCACACAGGTTGGTGCCCTCCAGTGGATCGACGGCGATGTCGACCTTCGGCGCGTCGTCGTCGGCCTTCCAGCCTGCGCCGACGGTCTCGCCGATGAACAGCATCGGCGCCTCGTCGCGCTCGCCCTCGCCGATGACGACCGTGCCGCGGATGTCCATGGCATCGAATGCGCGGCGCATTGCCTCGACCGCGACGTGGTCAGCGAGCTTGCGATCGCCGCGGCCCATCAAGCGGGCCGACGCCAGCGCCGCGGCCTCGGTGATCCGGACGAATTCGAGTGCCAGGTTGCGGTCTTGCATGCGGCAGATGTACCGCGCGCGTTGCGGGCGGATCAACGCGCGGTACCATGACTCGCCATGAAGCGCCTCGGCCTGCTGTTCGTCCTCGCCTGTGGCACGGATGCCGGCCCCGGTTCGAAGGGCCCCGCTTACTCGCCCGTGGTCGCGAACCAGCTCTCGGTCCTGGCGCCCGACTGCGAGACCCAGCCGGGCACGGGCAACGCGAAGGAAATCCGGACCTGCACGGGCAACAGCGCGCGCCTCACGGTCTCGCTTGACGGCAAGCGTCACCTCGTCGCGCTCGCGCTCGAGATGCGCGCCTGGACCCCGAACCAGGCACGCAACCGGCTCGATCACGTGCTCGCCGGCGTCACCACGCCGGCCGCGCTCGCAGCGATCAAGGACGGCCTCGGCGAGCGGCGCCACGCGGGCGCGCACGACGGCATCACGTTCCAGACCACGAAGACCGCGGATCAACCCGCGCACTACACGCTGGCGCTCAGCTGGTAGGTGGCTGCATCGGGATGGCCTCGCGCAGTGCCGCGGGGAGTGCGCGCGGCCGGCCATCGGTGCCGATCACGGCGTGGCGCGTGTGACCGTCCGCGATCAGATCATCGCCTCGCAGCACGCGATACGCGAACCGCAACGACGCCCCGCGCAGCTCGCTGACGTGGGTCTCGACGATCAGCAGGTCTTCGTACAGCGACGACCGCCGGTAGTTGCAGTGCGCCTCGATCACCGGCAGCGCGACGCCCCACTCCACCAGATCGCGATACGACTTGCCGAGGTCCCGCCAGTACGCGGCGCGCGCACTCTCGAAGTAGCGCAGGTAGTTCGCGTAGTAGACGACCCCCATCTGATCGGTGTCGCCGAAGATGACGCGGATCTCGTGTCGCATGGTGCGGGTCATGGTCACCCCGCGATCCGGATCACGCGCGCGGGCTCGCGCACCACGGCGAGCTGATCGATCTCGGCGAGTGCCGCGCTCACGCCGCCCTCGCGTGCCTCGTGGGTGAGCACGACGACCCACACCGGCTCGGCGCTGTCGGGTTTGCCGTCCTGGACGACCTGCGCGATCGATACGCCGTGGGCGCCGAGGATCGTCATCAGCTGGCCGAGCACACCCGGCTGGTCGTGGACGCCGAACCGCAGGTAGTAGCGCGTGACGAGGTCCGCGATCGGCACCAGCGGCCGGAGCTTCACGGGTCTCGGTTGCGCCGCGCGCTGCATGCCCGCACGCGCGAAGATGTTGCGCCCGATCTCGATCATGTCGGAGACCACGGACATCGCGGTCGGCAACATGCCGGCACCGGCGCCGTAGTACATCGACGGGCCGAGCGCGTAGCTATGGACGTAGACCGCGTTCTTCGCGCCGGCGACATCGGCGAGCAGCCAGTTGGCGGGGATCAACGCGGGATGGACGCGCGCCTCGATCGCGTGGCCATGATCGCGCGCGATCACGAGCGGCTTGATCACGTAGCCAAACTTGTCGGCATACGCGAGGTCGATCGGGTCGACGATGTCGATGCCAAATGTCGGGATCGCCTCGACGTCGACCGGGGTCGAGAAGCACAGCCCGACCAGGATCGCGAGCTTGTGGGCGGCATCTCCGCCCCCGATGTCGAGCGTGGGGTCCGCCTCGGCGTAGCCCAGGGCCTGCGCCTCGGCGAGGATCTCGGCGAACGGGCGGCGGGTGTCCGCCATCGTGGTCAGGATGTAGTTCGAGGTCCCGTTCACGATCCCGATCAGTGACTCGACGCGATCCGAGGCGAGCCCCTCGCGCAGCACGCGGATGATCGGCACCCCGCCGCACACCGCCGCCTCGTAGTAGAGGTCGACGTTCGCGCGCTCGGCGGCCGCGAACACCTCGGCACCGTGCACCGCGAGCAGCGCCTTGTTCGCGGTGACGATGTTCTTGCCGGCGGCGAGCGCGGCGAGCACGACCTCGCGCGCGCCCGACGTCCCGCCGATCAGCTCGCACACGATGTCGACATCGGCGCGATGCACCGCGGCATGGAGATCGGTCGACAACAATGCCCGGTCGATCTCGACCACGCGCTTTGCCTCGAGGTCACGCACGACGATGGCCTTGATCTCGAGGCGCGCCCCGAGCCGGGCCTCGATCGCGGCGGCGTTCTCCTCGAGCAGCTTGACGACCCCGCCACCGACGTTGCCGAGACCGAGGAGCGCGACGCCGATCGTCTTCGTCATGGGGGGCCGCTCGTACGAGTATCACGGTGCTCCTGATCGTGCTCGCCATGCGGTGATCCGCTGCCGTTCCGGATGTAGTGTTCGAGGATGACCGAGATCGTCTGGCTGCATGCACGCGAAGTCCTGGATTCACGAGGCAACCCGACGGTCGAGGCTGAGGTCGGGCTCGACGGTGGTGCGCTCGGGCGCGCGATCGTGCCTTCGGGGGCATCCACCGGCGCACACGAGGCGCTCGAGCTGCGCGACGGTGACGCGAAGCGGTTCCTCGGCAAGGGCGTGCAGAAGGCCGTCGATCACGTGCGCGACATCATCGCGCCGACCCTGATCGGGATGGACGCGACGGACCAGGCCGCGGTCGACGCCAGCCTGATCGCGCTCGACGGCACGCCGACCAAGTCGCACCTCGGAGCCAACGCGATCCTCGCGGTGTCGATGGCGACCGCCCGCGCCGCCGCACTCGGCCACGACCTCGCGCTGTTCCGCTACCTCGGTGGCGCCGGTGCCGCGATCCTGCCGGTGCCACTGATGAACGTGGTCAACGGCGGCGCACACGCCGACAACAACCTCGACATCCAGGAGTTCATGGTCGTGCCCGCCGGGTTCGACCGGTTCGAGGACGCGCTGCGTGCCGGCGTCGAGACGTTCCATCACCTGAAGAAGCTGCTGTCATCGCGGGGCAAGGCGACCAACGTCGGTGACGAGGGCGGCTTCGCGCCGAGCCTCGAGAGTGGAGACGAGGCGCTCGCGCTCCTGATGGAGGCGATCGGCAACGCGGGCTACAAGGCCGGCGAGCAGATGTTCCTCGCGCTCGATGTCGCGGTCACCGAGTTCTACGACGGCAAGACCAAGGCGTACGACTACGAGGGCAAGCAGCGCAGCGCAGCGGACATGGTCGAGATCTATGCCGGCTGGGCCGCGAAGTATCCGCTGGTCTCGATCGAGGATGGCCTGGCCGAGGACGACTGGGACGGCTGGAAGCTCTTGACCGACAAGCTCGGATCGAAGACGCAGCTGGTCGGTGACGACCTGTTCGTCACCCAGACCGCGCGACTCCAGAAGGGCATCGAGGGCGGCATCGCGAACTCGATCCTCGTCAAGCTCAACCAGATCGGCACGGTCACCGAGACGATGGACGCGGTGCGGACCGCCCAGCACGCGCGTTACACGGCGATCATCTCGCACCGCTCGGGTGAGAGCGAAGACTCGTTCATCGCCGATCTCGCCGTCGCGACCAACGCCGGCCAGATCAAGACCGGCTCGGCATCTCGCTCGGATCGGATCGCGAAGTACAACCAGCTGCTCCGGATCTCGGACCAGCTCGGCGACGAAGCGCGGTTCGGCGGCGTCGGCGTGTTCCGCCGCCGCTGACGACGGCCCTGACGCCCGCCCTGACGCCCGCCCTGACGCCCGATCAACGCGCGGGATCGAACGTGGTCACGCGGCGCAGGAACGACGCGTCGAGGTACTCGCGCTTGATCACCTCGGCCATCTCCTCCGCGGTCGCGAACCGCTCGTAGTCGACCCGGATCACCGGGATGACCTTCGAGATGCTCGTCACGAACTCCTCGTAGCCATCGTGCAGCGCCTGCAGGTAGCCGAGCTCGATCTTGGATTCGACGTCGCGGCTGCGCGACCGGATGCGCTCCGCCGAGGCCTCGGGCGAGACGTCGAGGAACACGATCACGCTGGGCTTGCACATGAAGTTGCTCATGTTGCGGAACAGCTGGACGTACGTCTTGTAGTCGCGCTCGTCCATCAAGCCGGTCCGCGCGAGCATCTTCGCGAAGATCGAATCCTCGTAGATCGTGCGGTCCTGGACCGCGGAGCGACCCCGCCAGATGATCTCCTGGTGCTGCTGGAACCGGCGGTTCAGCAGATAGACCTGCATCGCGAACGAGTGACGCGCGGTGTCCCGATAGAAGTCCGAGAGGTACTCGTTGTCCGCGACCGGCTCGTAATACGTGTCGATGCCGAGGTGCTGACCGAGCGCGGCTGCGAGCGTGGACTTCCCGGCGCCGATCATCCCTGCGATGCCGATGAAGATGTTGCCGAACGCGTCATCGCGCTGGCGCGCGCCCGCGCGCGTGGGACCGGAGCCATCGGCGATGGGCGGTTGCGCCGGGGGGGTGAGGGGAGTCTCGATCTGCACGCCCGGAGCGTGCCAGACCCCTGTGACAGCGCTACGTGCGGACGTTCGGCGGAAGCGACGTCGGCGGCGAGCTGACGTGCACGGCCTTCTGCAGCGCCTGGTCATCCGAGCCGACGGTGGCCGTGACCTTCAGCGTGTACGAGCGGTTCCACCGGTTCGCGATGTGGTCCCACTTCGGCTGCGCGAGCACGTAGCTGACCGAAGCCTGCTCGCCGCCGCCGAGCTTCTGGTCCCACGCCTGGTAGGCGCCCTTGGCGCTCCAACGGGTCGGGGAGCTGGCCGCGAGCACGCCGAGCGACTTGCCGGCATCATCGAACAGCTCGACCTTCTTGATCTTGAGCGTGGTCGGCTTCGCACCCTTCGGCGACGTCACCGTCAGCTGCATCGAGGTCTGCTCGCACCGCCGGGCCGCCGCGCGGGCGCCACGCGAGCGAGCGGCGTCGTTGCGCGATGGCGCGCCCGCTGCGGGCTCCGGCCGCCGCTTGGCCTGGGCCGGCGGCGCCAGCGGAGCCGTGCCACCACAGGCATCTGCGAGGGTCACGGAGGTGAGGTCGACGGTGATCGTCGGTGCCGGATCGGGGAGGATGACCGGCGGCGGCACGGACCACACCCGCGGCGCGGTCGCGGTGGAGGTGACCGAGGTCGGCTCGCTGCGAGTGCAGCTGGCGAGCGTCACGAAGGCGAGCAGCAGACGGTTCATCGGATCTCCTCAGGTCTTGACGTTCGGGGGTAGCGACGTCGGCGCCGAGATCATTTCGACGTCCCTGTGCACCGAATGGTCTGCACTACCGATCCCGACCGTGACCTTCAGCGTGAACGTGCGGTTCCAGCGGTCCCCGGTGCGGGTCCAGTCGGGCTGACTCAGCACGTAACTGACCGAGAGCTGGCCGGGAGCGACCTTCTGATCCCACGGCTGGTAGGCATCGTTCGACCACCGGGTGGGCGAGCTCGCGGTCAGCTCGCCGAGCGACTTGCCGGCGTCGTCGAACAGCTCGACCTTCTTGACCACGAGCTCGGTCGCGGCCCCATCCGGAGCCGTCACCGCGAGCTGCATCGCCGTCTGCTCGCAGCGCCGCCTCTGCGCGGACTTGCTCTTGTGCGACTCCGGCTGCGCGTCGACGTCCTGCTTCTCGGATCTGGTCACCGGCGCTGTCGGCGGTCCCCATGGCGGCGTGCCGCCGCAGTCGTCGGCGAGCGTGACCGCGGTGAGATCGACGGTGGCCTTGGCCTCGCCCGCTGCGGTGACCGGCGACGGGACGGGCTTCACCGTGGGCTGGTCGTCAGGCGACGGGGCGGGCGTGCTCGCGCCACAGGCGGTCAGGAGTGCGAGCCCGAGGACAAGATGCTTCATGATCCGACCACGGTAACATGGACGTCGCGCCGGTTCCGGCCCTCATCGCATGCCACCACGGCCCAAGAACCGCTGTTGCCCGGTGTCGCTACAGGGTCTGGAGAAACGCGATCAGCGCGGTGCGGTCGGCGGCGTCGAGCTCCAGCCCGGCCCGATGTCCGGGCACCGGACGCTTGAACCGGCCGCCGCGATAATTCGTCGCGAGGCGCGCGGGCGACAGCAGCTCGGCGAGCGACGCGACGGAGCCATCGTGCAGGTACGGCGCACCATCCGCGACGGCGAGCAGCGGCGGGACCCGGTAGTGCCCGGTGCCGCGCCCGCGCCCGGTCGCGAGCGCGGGATCCGTACCGATCGTGGCCGCGGTGATCGCGCGCCCGCCGTACGCCGCGTTCGCGTGACAGCCGCGGCAGTGCGCCGCGAACACCGCCTCTCCGCGCCCCGCTGCGACGGCGGGACGCGGTGGCGGAGTCAGCGAGTAGACGTACATCGCGAGCGCCCACGCGAGCTCGCGTGGCGGGCGGATCTTCTGATGATTGGAATCGAGCAGCTGCGTCTCCTGCCGGATCGCGAGCGCGATCGGGCTCGCGTGGCGGATCGTGCCCGCCTGGGTCAGGAACGTCTGCGCGCGCAGCCCCCACAGATCCGGGATCGCGACCGGATCTTCGTCATCGTCCTCCGTGACATCGGCGCGACCCGGTCCCCAGCTCGTCATCCGGCGCAGCTCGTCCTTGCTGCGGACGGTGTCGTGCGCGACATCGTAGGTCGCGCGCAGGCGGCCGTAGTCGAACGTGCGCCGCGCGGCACCCGCCACGGTCGCGCCGTCGCGCACCGTCGCGTGACAGATCGCGCACGTAATGCCGACGCGGTGCTCGCCATCGAGGTCCGCGAACACGACGAGCCCCGGCAGCGTGCCCTCCCGCGTGCGCTCGATGCCGACCTTGGCCGCGAGTGCGGGCTCGGTCAGCGCGTATTCCATGAACACCTCGGCGCGCGTCGGGTACTCGAAGAACACCCGGCGACCGAGCGCGACCCAGCCCGGCATCGTCGTCGGACGAACGCCGTCCCACAATCCCGCCGCGGGAGGATCCGGCGTCTCGCCGCGCGCCAGCATCGCGGCAAGCTCGCGCGTCACCGGCGTGGACCGCGGGTTCCACACTGGCAGCATGTCCCAGCCCCGCGTGCCGTGGCCGTACGAGCCGAGGCGGAGTCGCGAGTACGCGTTGTCGTGGTTGGTCAGCCCCGCTTCGAGCGCGGCGCGTCGCGCGGCGGTGTCGTCGAGGAACCGCGCGCCTTCGGCGAGCAGCCAGGCGTCCGACCACGCGACGGGCGGCGCGACGACCGCGGCGTCGATCGAGATCGGAGCCGGCACCGGCGCCGTGCGGTCCTCGCAAGCGCAGGCGAGCACGAGCACGAGCAGCGCGATCCGCACGGCTCGAACGTAGCACCTGCCGCGCACCACGCCGGCCGATGATCAGAGCGCGACCCGAAACCCGACGGTGTCGAGCCGGAACGTCGGGGGAAAGCTCGCGCGCGCGTAGGTCCGCAGCGATCGCGCGTCGTAGCGCCACGAGCCACCCCGGATCACACACGGCGCGTTGCCGGGCTGGATCGTGTTGCGCGGGTTGCGATCCGGCCCGTGCATGTAGAAGCCGATGTCATCGACGTCCTCGCACCACTCGAACACGTTGCCGGCCATGCCCTTGATCCCGTACGGCGAGAGGTTGCGAGGATGGCTGCCGACCGGGGACGTGCCGCCATCGCCGGTGGTGACCGGATAGCTCTTCGCACGCGCCTGGCCGAAGTTGGCGTGCTCGAGCGTCGGCTCGTCGCGTCCCCACGGGTACTTGTTGCCCTCCGGGCCGCGCGCGGCCTTCTCCCACTCGGCCTCGCTCGGCAGCCGGCGCGCCGCCCACCGGCAGTACGCGCGCGCGTCGGTCCACGATACGAACACGACCGGATGCTCGGCGAGCTCGGGCGGGCAACGGCCGTTGCGGAAGTGCGCGAGGAACCGCCCGGCCTCCGGATCGGTCGGCCGATAGCTGGTGGCCTCGACGAAGCCGGCGAACATCCGGTTGGTGACCGGGTAGCGTGCGAGCTAGAACCTGTCGAGCAGCACGGTGCGCCGGTGCGAGCCGAGCTGGAACGCGCCGCCCGGGATCAGCACCATCTCGTTACCGTCCTCCTCGATGATGATGTTGGGGTGCTCCGAGTCGCGCTCGACGCGGATCGGAGTGACATCGACGAGCGCGGCGTCGAGCGAGTCGCGAAAGATCGCGCAGCTCTGCGGCCGGTGGGCGCGATCCTTCGCGAGCGCCTGCAGCATGATCGCCTCGAGCGCGGGTGGCAGGTGCGGGCGAAAGTCCGACGGTGGCTCGGGCGCCTGATCGACGTGCGCCATCATCAGCGCGAAGTGGTTGTCGCCCTCGAACGGGCACCGGCCGGTGACGCAGCGATACAGCGTGACGCCGAGCGAGTAGATGTCGGCGCGATGATCGACCGCCTGCGGCGCCTGCACCTGCTCGGGTGCCATGTAGCGGCACGTCCCGAGCAGCGCGCCGGTCATCGTGTAGGTCGTGCCCTCGAGGATCTTCGCGATCCCGAAGTCGACGATCTTCGGGGTCACGCCGGCCTCGTCGAGCTTGAGCAAGATGTTCTGCGGCTTCAGGTCGCGGTGCACGATGCCGATCGAGTGCGCCTCCTCCATCGCCTCGAGCACGCCGGAGAAGATCGCGCGGATGTCGTCGAACGGCAGCTTGCCGCCCCAGCGTTGGGCATGATCCTCGAGCGTCGGGCCGTCGATGTACTCCATCACGAACGCGAGCAGATCCTCGTGCTCGATGAAGTCGTAGACCCGCGCGACGTGGCGATGCTTCCACCCGAGCATCAGCTGCGCCTCGCGCGTGAACCGGCGCCGGATCTCGGCGTCGCCCATCAGGCTCGCGTGCAACGCCTTGATCGCGACGGTCCGGCCGTTTTGCATGTCGCTGCCGCGGTAGACGACGCCCATCCCGCCCTCGCCGATCAAGCCGTCGATCGTGTAGCGGTCGGTCACCCGCGTGCCGGGCGCGATCAGCCGCGGCGGCATGTTGCGAGCGCGGGCGTCGGTCAGCGTCGCCGCGCCGGTGACGATCGGCGCGCCTTCGACCACGGGGATCCCGCAGCCGGGGCAGAACCGCGCGCGCTCGGGGAGCGTCTCGTTGCAGCTGCCACAGGCGAACATCGAGACGACGCTTAGCGCCGGCCCTTGAAGCCCATCATCCCCTGGATCACGCCCTCGCTGGCCTCGGCGATCTCGCCTGCCTCGCGCGCGCGATCGGCGCAATCCGCGCACAGCTTCTGCGCCTTGCCGGCGACCTTGACGGTCACGAGCTTCGTCACCTCGTCATTGCACTCGCGGCAGGTCGGCATCCGCCGATCCTACACCCGCTACTTGCCGCCGAGCACGTTGCGCGCGATGACGACCCGCTGGATCTGCGACGTGCCCTCGTAGATCTGGAGCAGCTTCGCGTCGCGCATCAGCTTCTCGACCGGGTACTCCTTCGTGTAGCCGTAGCCACCGAAGATCTGCACCGCGTCGGTCGCGCACCGCATCGCCGCGTCGGCGCCGTAGGCCTTGGCATACGCCGACGTGATCGCCGAGAGGTCGCCCTTGTCGACCTGCCAGGCCGCCTTGTGCGTGAGCAGTCGCGTAGCCTCGTACGCGATCGCCATCTCGGCCAGCATGAACTGGATCGCCTGGTGCTGCGCGATCGCGACGCCGAACGTCTTGCGCTCGAGCGCGTACGCCCGGCTCTCCTCGAGCGAGCGCCGGATCACACCGGCCGCGGTCGCCGCGATCCATGGCCGCGACCGATCGAACGTCTTCATCGCGACCTTGAAGCCGCCATCTTCTGGACCGACCAGCTGATCCTTGGACAGCTTCACATCCTCGAAGATCACGTCCGTCGTGTTCGAGGCGCGCTGCCCCATCTTGTCTTCCTTGCGCCCCGACTTGACGCCCGGCGTGTCGGCATCGACGACGAAGCACGCGATGCCCTTGTGCTTCATCGCCGGATCGAACGTCGCGAACACGGTGTAGAAGTTTGCGACCCCACCGTTGGTGATCCAGCGCTTCTGACCGTTCAGCACGTAGTCATCACCGTGCCGGGTGACGCGTGTGCGCATCCCCGCGACATCGGATCCGGCGTCGGGCTCGCTGCAGCAGTAAGCGGAGAACAGGAACTCCGAGGTCAGCCGCGACAGGTACTTCTTGCGCTGGTCCTCGGTGCCGGCGACCAGCAGCGGCGTCGCGCCGAGCGAGTTGGCAGCCATCGACGTGTTGATGCCCGAGCACCCGAACGACACCTCCTCCTGCACCAGACAGTTGTCGAGACAGCTGCCGCCGAGGCCGCCGTAGGCGTCGGGGATCTCGACATTCATCAGGCCGGTCTCCCAGGCGCGCTTCAGGATCTCGCGCGGGAACTCCCCGGTCTCGTCATGGTGGGCCGCCTTCGGGATGATCTCCTTGCGCGTGAACTCGCGAGCGGTCCTGACGAGTGCGTCCTGGTCTTCGGTGTAGCTGAGGTCCATGGCGAGCGGACTCTACACCGTGACCCGGTGCTAGGCTGCCGGTGTGGGCGAAGCGCTCGCTTTCGGCACGTGGCAACTCGAGTCGCTGATCGCCGTCGGTGGTCTCGGCGAGGTGTGGCGCGGCTCGCGCGGCGACCAGCGCGCGGCGGTCAAGCGACTTCACACGCACCTGGTGCGGCACGAGGAGGCGCTCGCGCAGTTCGCGATCGAGCAACAGCTCGCGACCGCGCTGCCGCGTCATCCCGGCGTCGTCCACGCAATCGACCCGGCACCGTCGAAGGCCGGCCCTACGTCGCGCTCGAGCTCGCGCCCGGCGACGACCTGCGACGGATCGTCGCCCCACCGGCGAGTCGCGAGACCGCCTCGCCCGGTCAGGTCCGGTTACCGCGCGCGCGTGCGCTCTCGATCGTGCGAGGTGCATGCGATGCCGTGCATCATCTGCACGACCACGGCTGGGTGCACGGCGACGTCAACCCGGGAAACCTGATCGTCGACGGCACCGCGGTGATGCTGATCGACCTCGGTGTCGCGCGGCGGATCGGCGACGGCGGCGCGGTCCGCGGCACGCACGCGTACATGGCGCCCGAGCAGGTGCGCGGCGAGGCGTGGACCGCGGCGACCGACGTGTTCGCGCTCGGCGTGCTGCTGTGGGAGCTGGTCGCCGGCGCGCGGCTGTTCCATCGCGGGCCGCCGTGGCTGTCGATGTCGGCCGTCGTCGAGGCGCCGGTCCCTGCCCTGTCGGATGCGATGCTCGACGCGATCGCGCAGGCCGCGCTGGCCAAGGATCCAACCCAGCGGATCGGCTCTGCCGCCGAGCTCGCGATCCGGCTGTGCGACTGAATCGCGGATCCAAGCCGCTCTCGCGATTCAGCTCGCGGACTTCGCCTTGGACTTCTTCGAGCCGGACTTGGCCGACGTGGGCGCCACGCTGACGACCTTGCTCGGGGGCTCGATCTCGGTCGGTGCAGGCGCGGGCTCGCTGGCGACGACCTTGCGGGCGGCGCGGTCGGCATCGCGCTTCGCACGCGCGACCTCGCGATCGGCGTCGCGCTTGTCCTGCAACGCGATCTGGTTGCGGACGGCGCGGCCGCCGAGGACGAAGCCGAGGAACATCCCGATCATCAGCACGCAGGGAATGAACAGGATGTGGCTGGAGGTCACTTGTCCTCCTTGGTCGCAGCCTCGAGATCGCGGCGAAGCTGCTGGATGTCGCCGACCAGCCGCTGCTGGCGGCGCCACAGGAACAGCACGAACCCGGCGGCGAGCAGCCACATCGCGGCGTACGCGAGGATGACGTGGCGCTGATTCTTTGCGACCCACGCGTTGTGCTGCTCGTGGATGCCGATCGTCATGCCGTCCTTGACCAGCTGCTCGCGCTGGATCTTGTCAGGCGCGATCTTGATCTCGGCGGTGCGGATGATCGCGTCGGCGAAGCGCGGGTCGGCGTTCATCGCATCGACGCACGCCTTGCGGGCGGCGGGATCTCCGACCGAGTCGCCGCCCATGCTGGCGGGAGCCGGCGGCGCCGCCGGGATGCGCGCTGGATCGACCGGTGGCGGCACGGCCTGGACGTCGGTCGCGCTACCTGGCGCGGCGACGGGTGCGGTCGCGGAGCCCGTTGGCATCGCAGGGGCGGCCTCGGCCCAGCCGCCACTGGTGAACGACGACGGAGCGAGGATGACGGCGAGCGTGAAGATGAATCGCATAGAAGTCCTCATGCAAACAGCCCGGCATCGAGCGCTTGTTCGCGTAACTCTCGCACCTCGCGCTCCATCCGGGCGGCGCGTACGCGCATCGCCACCAGCGCGAGAAACCACAACAGGAACGTGGCGAACGACAGCCAGAACACGCCGCGGATCGCGGGATCCAGGGTGGCGACCGTGCCGTCGGGACCGGCCTTGGGATGGTTGTCATCGGCGCCGACCATCACGTAGATGAACGGGACGCCGACCATGCAGAACACCGAGATGCCGGCCGCCAGCCGATCGCCGGTGGCGCCCGCGAACCGTCGGACCAGCACGTAGCCGACCAGCGTCAGCCAGAGCAGGAGCGACATCACCAGCCGCTGCTCCCAGATCCACCAGAATCCCCACGCGGCCTTTGCCCAGATCGAGCCGGTGACGAGCACGACGCCGCCGAACACGACGGCGACCTCGCTCGCGGCGAGCGCGATGTCGTCCCACTTCGGGTCGCGCTTGCGCAGGAACTGCAGCGAGCTGAAGCCGGCGATGAACACCGCGAGGAACAGGATCAGCGCGTGAGGCACGTGATAGAAAAAGATCTTCTGGTTGAAGAACAGGCTCGAACCGTCGAGGCCGAAGTGCCGGGGATCGACCGACGCCGCCTTGTAGCCGAACTGGGTCGGCGTGGCGGCGAAGATCAGCCAGATCGTCGACGCGAGGCCGATCGCGCCGAGCACCGTACAGATCGGGACAAAGTAGCGTTTCATTCGATCACCATCGACTCGAAGATCCAGAGGGATACTACAAGGAATGCGGCGTCATAGATTCCCAGGAAGCCGATCCAGTACCAGAGCTTGTCAGGATTTGGCGGGGTGGCGATCATCGCCGCCGTCGCCGAGGTTGCCGCCACGAACAGCGGGATCAGCAGCGGGTACAGGATCACCGGCAACAGCACGTCGCGCGACCGCACCTTGAGGAGCGCGGCCGAGAAGAACGAGCCGACGATCGCGATCCCCGCCGCGCCGAGCACCAGGACCAGCGCGAGCGGTGCCGGATCGTCGAGCAGCGGCGCGTTGATCAGGATCACCAGCATCGGCACGACGATCGCGCCGACCACCACCACCAGCAGCGCGATCGCGAAGGACTTGCCGAGGAACACCGCGAGCCGCGGGACCGGCGCCAGCAGCAGCGCGCGCATGGTGTCGTTCTCGCGCTCGCGGTCGAACGCGCGCCCGAGCCCGATCGTGCCCGCGAACGCCATCGACACCCACAACATCCCGGGCACGGCCGCGCGCGCGAGGTCGACGTTGGTCGGGAACACGAACGCGTACACGACGACGAGCAGGGCGCCGAAGAACGTCATCGTGTAGAGGATCTCGCGGCTGCGCAGCTCGATCCGGAGATCCTTCGCGGCAACCCGCGCGGCGTGACGAAGCAGGGACGGCATCAGTTCGCGTGCTTGTGGTAGAGGTCCTTGAGCTGGTCGTAGTCGTACGCGCCGCGCTCCTCGAACACCAGCTGGCCGCGCCGCAGGATCGTCACGTGGTCCGTGCGCCCGGCGATCGCCTCGAGATCGTGGGTCACCACGACGACGATCGCGCCGCCATCCCGCAGTGTCCCGAGCTCGCTGCCGAGTGCCAGCGCGCCCCCGCGGTCGAGGCCGGTGAATGGCTCGTCGAGCAGCACCAGCGACGGCCGGGTCAGCAGCGCGCGTGCGAGCGCCAGCCGCTGCAGCATGCCGCGCGAGTAGGTCCGCGCTGCGCGGTCACGGGCCTTTGGCTCGAGCCCGACGCGGTCGAGCATCTCATCGATGACCTGCGCGCCGCCGTCGATCTCGTACAGCCCGGCCACGAACTCGAGGTTCTCGCGCGCGGTCAGCTCCGCATAGCACAGCGAGGCATGCGCGAGCATCCCGATCTCCCGACGGACCTCGGCATCCTTGACCTCCGCACCGTTCGAGCGATACGCGATCGTCCCCGCCGTCGGGCGCACCAGCGTCGATAGCAGCCCGAGCAGCGTGGTCTTGCCCGCGCCATTGTGGCCGAGCAGCGCGCACATCGAGCGCGCCGCGAGCTCGACACTCACACCCGCGAGCGCGCGTTCGGTGCCGTAGCGCTTGACGAGCTTCTTGACGGAGACGCCATCGAGTCCGGGCACACTACGTCCACAGCTTCTCGAGCTCGGCCATCACCTGCTCGCGGCGCTTCGGGTGCTGCCCCGTGCGCTCGAGCTCGACCAGCTCGTCGAGCAGCTTGGATCGCTGCTGCGAGAGGTCGGCGGTGACCGTCCCCTTGCGAAGCAGCGCGAACACGACGCCGCCGATCATCAGCATCAGCACGACCACGCCGACGATGCGTGGCGCCCACAGACGCCAGCCGGGTGCGGCGGGCAGGCCGTGGACCGAGAACACCATCGCCTGCTGCGGAGCGATCGCGATGCCGTCGAGCACGAACCACTTCTCGTCGGTCTCCTTGCACTCGGCGGAAGTCACCGGCTTGTCGTCGCGCACGCATACGGTCTGGCCCGGCATCCCGGGCGGCAGCTGGACGCGCATGCCGGGCGTCTGCTTGATCTCCATCCCGCTCTGCGCGAGCCCGTATGGCAGATCGAGCCGCCAGCTGACGCTGCCGTCGCGGATCGGCAGCGAGAACGCGCCGACCACCATCTTCCGGCCCGGCGCGATTGGCCGCAGGATGCGAAGCCCCTCGCCCGCCGCGACCGAGACCTCGGCCTGGTTCATGTCGGCGACCTGGCCGCCCTTGTGCCCGCGCGGCAGCGGGATCAGGAGGCCGTCCGGCCCGGCGCGGAACGGCTTCCACGACGGGTTCTCGATGATGAAGCGACCCTGCACGCCGAGGTACTCGTCCTCGACGACCGCGCGCAACCCGAACCGGAACACGACCGGCGTCACGAAGATCTGGACCGACGCGCCCATCGCGGGGATCGGCTGGACGGGCAGCGAGCGATAGATCTGCCCCTTCACCGTGGTCTCGGCGTAGACGACCTGGCCCGGCTTGGCCGCGACGTCGAACACGATCTCCGGCTTTCCGGACGCGGTCCATTGGGCGAGGATGTCGAGCCGGCCGCCCGAGGTGTCGAGCGAGAACGGATCGGACACCAGGGCGCGACCGTTCACCACGAACACGGCCTTGTGGGAGCCGCTCGTCGGTCCGCTGATCGTCACGCGACCATCGGCATTGGACGGCTGCGGCGTGGCGCCGTCGAGCGACTGCGCGTCGGCCGGCACGATGTAGATCGGGACCCCGCCGAGCGGCTGGGCCGCGCCCGCGGCGCCACCTTTGACCATGACCTCGAGCGCGCCCGGCTTCGTGCCGGGCTGGGCCTCGAACGCCGCCCGACCTTGCACCTCACCAGCGTCGGTCGAGGCTGCGGTGGGCGTGCCCTTGGTGATGATGGCCTTGGTCGCGGCATCGACCAGGGTCACGGTCGACATCTCGGTCGACTCCTCGAGCGTGACCCGGAGCTTGCCGGCCGGGGTCGGCGTCGACAGCGGGAGCTCGTCGATCGCCGGGCTGGTCGCGTCGCGCTTGTCACCCGACAGGATCGCGCGCGCGCCCATCTGGCCATCGAGCTGGATCGGCATCTGCGTCATCAGGCGGTCGTACCCACCCGCACGCGGCAGCAGCGCCATCGCGAAGTACACGACGCTGCCACTCGGATCGAGATCGGCGAACGTCACGCGACCTGACGCGTCGATCTTGGCCGGCTTCACGATCACGCTGTCGTCGGCCGCGTAGCCAACGAGCGTCACGGTCTCGCCGACTGGCGGGTTGTTGTCGACCACTTCCTTGTCGACCATCGCGATGTTGTTGTAGGTCAGCCGGATCGTGAACTGGCCCACCGGCTCCTTGGGCTCGGGGCGCGGCTGACCACTCATCTGGCGCGCTTCGGGAACACCGCCGGCGGGCATCGCGGGACCGGCGCCACCGGTGAACGGCTTGGTCGACAGCATCACCTTGACGCCGCCCGACGCCGGCACGGGGAACTCCTCCGACGTGATCGGCTTGCCCTCGGCATCGGCGACCTTGGCCTGGACGACCGCGCCGGCGGGCAGTCCGGCGAACATCGCGCGTCCCGACGAGTCGGTGCGTGCCGCGCGCGGCTCGTTGTTGACCGACAGCGTGACCTCCGTGCCGACGACGCTCGCTGTCGGGGTGCCCGCGACGACGCGGATCGACACCGAGCCGACCGCCATGCTGCCGTCGGGCAGCGGCTTGCCGAGCGCCTCGGCGGGCTGCGCGTACACCGGGGTCAGCGAATGCGATGCCAGCGCCGCGCAGCCGAGCGCGACGACGAGCATGAAGCGGTTCACGGGCTCATCAAATCGCCTCCTTCTGGCTGGCCGGCGCTGCGACAGGCGCGGCCTGTGCGTCGTCGGTCGCATCGTCGGTCTCGTCGGTCGCATCGTCGACTGGGTCGACAGCGACCCCGCCGGCTTGATGTCGGGCGCGTTGGTTGTCGCCTCGGTCGTCGAGGTCGCGGGCTCGGTCATCTCGGGCTCGTCGCGCACGTCGGGCTCGTCCGCGTCGGCGGCATCGGCGGCAGCCTTGGCCATCGCCGCGGCGACCGCGCCGGGTGCGCCGACGGATGCCGCGGCACGCGCCGCCTTGATGGCCGCCTCGCTCGCCTTTTGCGAGCGCTTGCGCGGCTGATTGCGGTGCGCCTCGACCTCGAGCCGGACGCGGACCTCGCGCTGGATGTCGTCGCGAACCGAGATCCTGCGCATGCCCGGATCCTCGAGCTCGCGGATCACCTGGATCGCGCGCGCGCGATAAGTCTGGATCATCGCATCGGCGTCGGCATCGGACAGCTTGCCCATCTGGTGATCGAACTCGGCTTCCTTGATCGCCTTGAGCAGCGTGCGCTTCTCGCGCTCGAGCTCGCCGCGCTTGCCGATCGGGCGGCCCCAGTCGGCCTCGCCGGCATCCTCTTCGTTCGCGGCGACCGCGGAGGCGCCGGTCTGGAACAGGTTGTAGATGGTCGTGATCGCGGCCAGGTAGCCGAGGCCGATGAACACGACGGGCGGCGTGATGTGAAAGTTGTTGTGGAGTGCGATGAACGCCCAGCCGATCACGAGCAGCGCGAGCGCACCGCCCCGCCAGACCCAGCGCAGATCTTGTTGAGCTCGCATCGGCTAGTCCGTATCGGCCAGCTCGTCATCGAGCTTGTCGGCATACGGCTCATCCTCGACGCGGGTCTTCGTGGGAGGCGTCGCGTCCGCCACGGCCTTGCCGCGACCGATGAACCGACGGCCGACGATGAAGATCAGGCCAAGCCCGCCGACCAAGGCGAGCGAAGGCAACAGCCAGCTCAGCTTGCTGCGCGGCGTTGCGAGCACCTGCTCGCCGTACTGTGCCGCGAACCGATCGCGGACCGCCTCGTACGCCTTCTCGCGGCCATCCTGGGTGGCGAGGTCGAAGATGCGCTTACCACCGCCGTCGCGCTGATCGAGGAATCCCATGATCTCGCGGCGCAGATCGGCCGCGGTCGCGCACTTGCAGTCGAATACCGACTCGCGCGGGCAGCCGCAGTGACACAGGATCTCCTTCGTCGCTCGCTCTGCCGTGCCATTGCTTGGCCGGTGCATCGCCGCGTAGCCGGCGCCGGCATCGCCCATGCCGCGCCCGGACGGGGTGTGCTCGCCCCCCTGCGCCCGCGCCTGCGACGCGAACCCGGCGATCACGCCGGACAGGATGACGACCAGGATCCCGATCTCGCCTGCACGCCCGAGCCGCGACTTGGGCCCGCCTCCGCGCGCCGCACGTTCGACGAGGCTGGTCGGGATCAGGCAGACCAGCGTCCCGAACGCGAGGATGAGGAAGCCGAGCCACACCCAGCTGATCAGCGGGTTCACGTAGATCCGGAAGTTGGCGAGCTTGCTGTCGAGGTCGTAGCCCGTGAGCACGACGTAGACGTCCTCCTGCGGGCGGACGCGGATCGCGACCTCGGTCGTGGCCTCGGAGCCCTTCCGGTAGTCCCACTTCGCCGGGTAGACCGTGCCGACCGGCTCACCATCGTGCCAGATCGTGACCTGCGCGGTGACCGCCGACTTGTGGTCGTCGGACGTGTCGATCAGCTTCTCGTAGACGAAGCGGTAGTCCTTGAACTCGAACCACGCCGACGGCTTGGCCAGCATCACCAGCTTGTCGGGCTCGACCTTGACGAGGTCCGCAAACGTGTTGCGGATCCGCATCTGCTGCTCGACATCGAGCTGGTACGGGACGGTCACGGTGAGCACGCCACGGTCCTCGGTCACCGCCGTGCGAGGCGCCGTGATCCCGAACTGGGCGAGCACCTGGATCGCACCCTCAGCCGTCATCCCGTTAGCGACCGGCACCTTCCAGATCACGTGATGCGGGTCCTTGGCATAGCGCTCGAGCGCCGCCATGACGTTGGTGCCGACGTACGGGATCTTCTCGAGCTGATCCGCGTTCGCGAACCCGGCGCGGGGCCGGGCCGCCACAACGTTGCGCGCCGCGCGCGTCGTCATCCCGACGTCATCGCGAAGCTGCAGCTCGGTGAGCGTGTTGAGCACGCCGAGCCCAGCGGGCGACAGCTGGAGCTCGGCCGCGCCGCGATCCTCGGCCGCCCGTAGCGGGGCGTCGATCGTGCGGTCGAGCGACTTGTCGTACGCCTTGCCGCCGAACCCGACAAACATCACCGCGACCCCGAGGTGCACGATGTAGCCGCCGTACTTGCGCCGCTTCGACAGCACGAGGCCGAGCATCGACGTGAACTGGTAGCCGCCGGTCTGCTTCTGGCGGACCGTCATGCCGCGATAGAACTCCTGGCCGATCGATCCGGCGACAAAGGAGCACAGCCCGAAGTTGACGAGCGCGATCGGCAGCTGGACGCGCTCGGAGAAGAACGCGCTGCGATGCAGGACCTGCGGGAACAGGATGATCAGCAGGATCATCCCGCCCGTCATCAGCGCGGTCGGAAACAGGAACTGGCGGTACAGCTTCTCGCGCGTGGTCTTGCGCCACGCCAGCAGCGGCGCGGCACCGGTCAGGAACAGCAGGATCAGCGCGAACGGCGTGATCATCCGGTTGAAGAAGTCGATGCCGACGGACACGCGAGAGCTATCGAGCGCCTGCGTGATGGTGGGGAACATCGTCGCGAACAGCACGAAGAACGCGCACCCGAGCAGGATCCAGTTGTTCACCAGGAACGCGAACTCGCGCGAGATGAACGACTCGAAGTGCGTGGTCGAGGACAGCTTGGTCCAGCGGTAGACGACGAGCCCGATCGCGACGATCAGGATCAGCGCCATGAACACGATGAACTGCAGCGCGAGCACGTTGTCCTCGCCGAACGCGTGCACCGACTGCACGATCCCCGAGCGCGTCATGAACGTGCCGAAGATGGTCAGGAAGAACGTCAGGATGACCATGAACAGGTTCCAGCGTTTCATCCCGCCGCGCTGTTCCTGGATGATCGACGAGTGGAGGAACGCGGTCGCGGTGAACCAGGGGATGAACCCCGCGTTCTCCACCGGATCCCACGCCCAGTAGCCGCCCCAGCCGAGCTCCTCGTACGCCCAGCGGCCGCCGAGGATCAGGCCGAGCGACAGGAACCCGAAGCAGATCAGCATCCATACGCGGACCGAGCCGATCCACAGGTCGTCGAGCCGGCCGGACGCGAGCGCGCCCATGCCGAACGCGAACGGGATCGTCGCCGCGACGAAGCCGACGTAGAGCGACGGCGGATGGATCACCATCCAGTAGTTCTGGAGCAACGGGTTCAGGCCCTGGCCGTCGACCGGCGGGGACGTCAGGTAGGTCGAGAACGGGTTCTTCGTGAAGATCAGGAGCGAGATGAAGAACACCTGCACGACCATGATCGTCGCGACCACGTAGCCGATCATGTCGCGGTGGCGCTTCGCGTTGGTCAGGACCGCGACCACCGAGAACAGCGCGAGCACCAGCACCCAGAACAGAAGCGATCCATCGAGCCCGCCCCAGAACGCGGTGACCTTGTACCAGGTCGACATCGAGACATCGCTCGTGGCCGCGACGTACTTGATCGAGAAGTCGTGGGTGACGAACGCGTAGATCATCATCGCCGACGCGAGGCCAACGAGGGCCCCGAACCCGTACAGGCCATAGACCGATGACGTGACGAGGCGCCGATTCTTGCGCGCATTGCCGGCCAGGCCCGCAGCGACGCAGTACGCCGCGACGACGTAGGCCACGAGGAGGGTGATCGTGCCGACCAGCGCGATCGGCGAGAACGGAACCGTGTTGGTCATTGTTTCACTCGCGCTGGACGCGCCGCGATCACGAGCCGGAGGCTCACTTGAACGGCGTGCTGTTGAGGTCCTTGTTCATCTGAGCGCCCTCGTACTTCGATGGACACTTTGCTTGCAGCTCGCGCGCGACGACGACGTACTGGATGTCCGGCTCGATCGTCACCCCGAGCGACGCCGCGAGCTGGCGCTGCGACTCCGCCGGGGCGAGCCGGCCGGTCGCGACGACCTCTGCTTGATCCTTGAACGTGTCGGGCGCCGGGCCCGCGTTGAACACGCGGATCTTCTTGCCGCCCTTGTGCAGCACGAACGTGCGCTGGCGCTGCTGGAGAACGGTGTTCTCCTTGATCGAGCCGGCGAGCACCCAGCCGTGCACCTTGAGCTCGGTGTCCTTCCACTGCGAGAGATCGCCGGCCATCAACTCGTCGACCATCTTGTAGTGCTGCGCATCGCCCATCACCTGGGTGACGAGGAATGCGACCCCCGCGACGGCCACGGCCGCGGTCAGTCCGATCTTCGCGAGGGTGGTGTTTTGCATAAGGAAAAAGCCTCCGCTGTGCGGCTTGCCCGAGTCCGACGGAACCGTACCACGTCTATGCCCCATTCCGACCCCGGGCATTCTCATCCTGTCTTCGACAGGGAGCGCAGGATCGAGGTGCCAGAACCAGACAGATCGCGCGTCAGCCGCCGATCCCGATCATGTGCTTTTGCGGACCACCAGTCCCGGTGCGATCGAACACGTGCCCCGCGCGCTTCCCGGTCACCGCACCGGCGATCGCGCGGACCACATCGTCGTCGCTCGCACCTCCACGCAGAAGGCCGCGCAGGTCGGTCGCGTCATCATGCCCGAGGCACGCGTGGAGCGCTCCCGTGGCGGTCAGTCGCAGGCGGTTGCAGTCATCGCAGAAATGCTCGGTCATCGCTGAGATGATTCCCAGCTCGTGTCGTCCTGACGACGACCCCACTTCCCAGTACCGGGCAGGGCCTGCATCGGGGCGCGATGGCCGGCTCGGGCGCAGCGGGCCGAGCACGGCCTCGATCGCTTGCCGGATCTGCGCCGCGGACAGCTCGGCCTCCGTCGCGTAGAGCTGACCGCCCGACATCGGCATGTGCTCGATGAACCGCGGCACCGCGCCGCGCGCCCAGGCGAACTCGCACAGCGCGACCAGCTCGTCTGCGTTCTCGTCCTGCAGCGCGACCGCATTGGTCTGGACACGCAGCCCGGCCGCGATCGCGGCGTCGATCCCGGCGATCACGCGCGACAACTCACCGCGCCCGGTCAGCCGCGCGAACCGAGCTGGATCCAGCGTGTCGAGCGAGATGTTCACGGCGGACAGGCCCGCAGCGGCGAGCGGCACGGCCAGTTGATCCAGCAGGTGGCCGTTCGAGGTCATGACGACCTGCTCGATGCCAGGGATCTGGCGAACCCGGCCGACCAGCTCCACGATCCCCTTGCGGACGGTCGGCTCGCCCCCGGTCAACCGGATCTTCCGCACGCCGAGCCCGGCGAACACCGAGATCACGCGCTCGAGCTCCTCGAATGACAGCACCGCGGCGCGCGGCTCGAACATCACCGATTGCCCGAGATCTTCTGGCATGCAGTACGTGCAACGATAGTTGCAACGATCGGTCACCGACACGCGTAAGTACCTGACCCTACGGGCGAAGCCATCGACCAGCGGGTCCGCAGGGAGCGGTCCGCCGGGCACCGGAGGCGTGCCAGCGCCCACGACGGGTAGATGAAAACGCGTCATCGAAAAGCAGGCCCACTAGAGCGTGCAGACCCAGCTACGTCAAGCACAGGTCCGGGGTTACGAATCCCTTGACAGATCGAGGGAAAACCATCATCTATCCGTCGCTCGCCCCGTTTTTTTGGTCGAGCAGGAGAATTGATGCTTCGGATGGAGACTGCTTCGCAACCAAACCTCGCGGGACTGTGGGTCCTGCTGGTGAATAACGACGGTGAGCTGGCCACCCAGGACGCGGAAGGCCGCGTGCCGGTGATGGCCCGCTCGGGCAACGACCAGACCTACTTGCTGGTGTTCAAGAACGTCGTCAAGGCACGCCAGTTCGTGGCCGCCCAGGCGCTCGACGGCGCGGAGCCACGGATGGTCGTGCGCGGAAACCGCGACGAGCTCGTGCGCATCGCCAAGTCGGCGGGCGTGGTCGGCACCCTGGTCGACTACGATCCGGCGACCCAGCAGTACGCCGCGTCCGGCGCGCTCGCTTAATAGCCGCCGACGACGATCACTTCATCAACTTCAGCGCGCTTGCTCGCGTTGGAGTTGATGGCACGCGAGCACTTCACGCGATCGATCTGGAACCCCTTGTAGATCGATCGGATGAACGGCGTGTCGCTGTTCGACAGCATCACGCGGCAGCCGCGAGCGACGAGCGCACGTGCGGTCTCCGCGAGCTCGCGCTGCTGGTCGGCCGCGAACGTCTGCGTGGTGTAGCTCGTGAAGTTGGCGGTCGGCGTCACCGGATCGTACGGCGGGTCGAAGTACAGGAAGTCGCCACGCGTCGCGTCCGCGACGGCCGTGCGGTAATCCGCGCATCGCAGGTCGGCGCGCGCCAGCACCGTGTGGGCCGCGCGTAACGCCTCGGGCACGCAGATCGGCGGATCGGTGTAGCGGCCGATCGGGACGTTGAACGCGCCGGAGCGGTTGACCCGCCACAGCCCGTTGAAGCACGTCTTGTTGAGATAGATGAAGGTCGCCGCGCGATCGGCGGTGCTCCACGCGAGCTCGCGATCGTTCCACTTCGACCGCACGTCGTAGTAGTGCGCGACCGCATCGCGAGCGTGGAGCTCGCGGTGCTGCTCGAGCTTGCGGATCACGCCGCGCACGTTCCGCGAGATCACGGTGTAGAGCCCGATCAGGTCGTGGTTGTAGTCTGCGAGCACCGCTCGCTCCGGCGCGACGCGGAAGAACAGCGCGGCGCCGCCGGCGAACGGCTCGTAGTAGCGGCCGAACCGGTCCGGCATGCGGGCGAGGAGCTCGGGCAGTAGCTTGGTCTTGCCGCCGACCCACTTGATGATCGGGGATGCGACGGGCTCGGGGACGAAGCGGAGCTGTTCCGCACGTCCCGACATACGTGAAGCCATGAAAAAGATCGTCGAGGACGGCGATCACGCGGGCCAGTTTCCGATGCTGCGCGACTGCACTTCGATATCTCGATAAACAGGTCGGCGAGCCGGGTATGATGGGCGGATGAGGGACCTCGCGACACGTGCACGGATCGCCTCGGTCGTGCTCGCGTGTCTGGTAGTCGCCGGCTGCGACGACTCGGTCGCGATCGAGATCCGCGAGCCCGCCGACAGCGAAGCCACCTGGGTCGAGCTGTTCATCGGCGTCGATCGCTGCAAGGAGGACGGCCACGCATGCGAGGGCATCGGCGCGAAGGGCCGGAACGGATCGCGCGAGCCCGGCACGGTCTACTACCGGGACGACAACCGACCGTTCCGCAGCAAGGTCAGCGGTGGGGTCGCCGAGTTCCTGATCGCCGCCGAGGATCGCGAGCTGCCGACCATCATCGCGATCGGGGTGTCCGAGGATCCCGCGAGCGAGCTGGTGCTCGGCGCGACCCAGCTCTCTGGCGTCAACCTCGGCGCCGGCGCCGCTCGCTATGTCGGCACGCTCGAGCGGATCGACGACAACACCGCCAACGACGCGCTGCTATGGCGCCGCCCGAGCGACGACGTCGGCTGCGCCGGCTTCCGCGCGAGCAACGCCCAGCTGACGACGTTCGTCGTGGCCGAGGGCGATCCGGACTGCGACGAGGTCGCCGACGAGCTCGAGTGCGACCCGCTGGTCTGGAAGGCAGAGACCGCATCGCCGGGCGCGACCTGCATCACCCACGGACGCGCCGGTGGCGACCAGGTCTGCGTGTTCGGCGCGCCGACCTGCATCGATGGCGAGGGCACCTCGGGTTGCACGCCCGGCCCCGCGTGCCTGCCGGAGCGGCTGTGCCAATGCGAGGGCGCGGCCGACGAGCCGGCATGTCTGCTCGCCGCGCTGGCGCTCCCCAACCTGACCCACCTACGCTGTCCGTTCCCGCTCTACCAGGACACGATGGATGCCGACTGGACGCCCTGCCCTGGCGTCCAGCTCGAGGCGCAGCTCGACAGCGCCCTGCTGCAGCGTGCGTGCGCGCAGCCGGACTTCCTGCTCGACGCGGCGACCGGCATGTACGGCGAGACGATCCAGATCGACAGCGACCCGACCCACAAGTTGACGGTCAAGCTCGCGCCGCTCGCGGACACCACGAAGTGCCGGCTGCTGTTCTCCGTGGTTGGCAGCGCGGCCAGCGCGTTGCCACCGCCGCAGCGGCGATCGGTGTTGCGCCTTCCCGTGATCGGCAACGGCCGCGCGATCCTGCTGCCGATCGACCTCGTGGCCGAGCACGTCGGCGACCTCGCGGCGTGCCCGGGTGACATCACCCAACCGTGCACGCTCGAGTTCGGGCCGATCGGCACGACCGAGACGATCGAAGCTTGCGGTAATTAACCGTCAGGCCGACTGCAGCGTGTCGTAGGCGTGGAACAGCATCGAGAACGTCGCGCGCCCCTCGGTCAGACTGCGCAGCCGGGTCGAGTAGCCGAACATGTTGCGCAGCGCGACGTGCGCCGTGACCAGCCGCTTGACGCCGCGCGAGCCGACGTCCTGGACCTGACCGCGGCGCTGGTTGAGATCGCCGATCACCGCGCCGAGGAACTCGTCGTCGACCGTGACCTCGACCGCCATGATCGGCTCGAGCCGCGACGGGCTGGCGTTCTTGACCGCGCGCCGGAACGCCTCGGCCGCTGCAGCGCGTGAGCCGATCTCGCCGTTCGCGCCTTCCTTCAGCTTGAGGCCGATCAGCGTGACCTCGACATCCTCGAGCGGGTAGCCATCGGGGCCGCTCGACGCCGCGTCCTTCAGGCCCTGCATCGCGGCTGCGACGATCTGCTCCGGCAGCATCACCGAGGTGGGCAGCGCTTGCTTGAACTCCATCCCCGAGCCGCGCGCGCGATGCTTCACGCGGGCGGTGGCCTCGCCGTAGATCGCCTGCTCCTTCAGATCGCGCTCGAACACCGCGGTGCCCTCGCCCTCGCCGAGGACGGTCTCGCGATAGACGACCTGCGGCTTGCCGGCGCGCGCCTGCACGCCGTACTCGCGCTTCATCCGATCGACGATGATCTCGAGGTGGAGCTCCCCCATCCCGCTGATCAGGGTCTGGCCGGTATCGGCATCCTCGCGGACGCGGAACGTCGGGTCTTCCTCGGCCATCTTGCCGAGCGCGAAGTCGAGCCGCTCCTTGGCCGCAGCGTTCTCGGCCTCGATCGCCTGCGAGATCACCGGTTCGTAGGTGTCGATCCGCTCGAGCAGGATTGGCGCCTTGGGATCGCACATCGTGTCGCCGGTGGTCGCGTCCTTGAGCCCGGCGGCAGCCACGATCTCGCCCGCCACACCCTTCTCCAGCCGCTCGCGCTTGTTGGCGTGAACGCGGAACAGGCGCGCGACCTTCTCCTTCTTGTTGGTGCGCACGTTCAGCAGCTCGGCGCCGGCCTCGATCGTGCCCGAGAACACCCGCATGAAGACGACCTTGCGGCCGTCGTCCATCGCGATCTTGAACGCGAGCGCGGCGAACGGCTCGTTGTTCCTGGGCGCGCGCGTCAGCTTCTCTTCGGCCCCTTTTCCGATCGTCCGGGGATCGACGCCCGTCACGGGCGGCACGTCCGCTGGCGACGGCAGATACGCGATCACCGCATCGAGAAGCGGGTGGATGCCCTTGTTACGGAGCGCCGTCCCGCCGAGCACCGGCACGATCTTGACCGCGATCGTGGCCTTGCGGATCGCGGCGTCAAGCTCGGCGATCGAGAGGTCCTGACCCTCGAGGTACTTGACCGCGAGCTCGTCGTCGAGATCGGCGAGCGACTGGATCATCTGATCGCGCGCGTCCGCCGCCGCGGCCACATGCTCCGGCGGGATGTCGGTCACCTCGGGCGTGTCCGTGACGTCGCCGGAGAACACGATGTACTTCATGCGGACGAGGTCGACCGCGCCCGCGAACTGATCCTCGCTGCCGATCGGCAGCTGGATCGGCACCGCATTCGCGCCCAGCCGTTCGCGGACGTCGGCGACGACCCCCGCGAACGAAGCGCCGACGCGGTCGAGCTTGTTGATGAACGCGATGCGCGGGACCTTGAACTTGTCAGCCTGGTGCCAGACGGTCTCCGACTGCGGCTGGACCCCGGCGACCCCGCAGAACACGACGACCGCGCCGTCCAGCACGCGCAACGAGCGCTCGACCTCGATCGTGAAGTCGACGTGGCCCGGCGTGTCGATCAGGTGGATCTCGTGCTTCTTCCACTCGAACGTGGTCGCAGCTGCGGTGATCGTGATCCCGCGCTCGCGCTCCTGCTCCATCCAGTCCATCTCGGTCTCACCGTCGTGGACCTCGCCGACCTTGTGGATCTTGCCTGCATGAAACAAGAACCGCTCGGAGACGGTGGTCTTGCCGGCATCGATATGGGCGACGACCCCGAGGTTGCGAACCTGATCGATCTTGGCCATGGAGACTCCGGCCGGCGGTATAGCGCAGAACGTGCCGCCATGGGCTAGGCTCGGCACATGCGCGTCGTCGGAACTTCGATCCTCGCGATCGTGTTCGCGGTCACGAGCGTGGCCGCTCAGCCCGCCCCCGACGTCGAGCGCGCGAAGACGCTCTACGACGCGGCCCAGACCGCGACCGCCGAGGCTCGCTACGCCGATGCGATCCGCGACTACACGGCGGCCTACGACATCACCAAGGACCCCGCGCTGCTGTTCAAGATCGGCGCGGCGCACCAGAAGTCCGGCGGCTGCGAGCTCGCGCTGACGTTCTTCCGGCGCTACCTCGCCGAGGGCAAGCCGTCCGAGCCCTACGTGAATCTGACCAAGGATCGGATCGTCGCGTGCGGCGGTGATCCCGCGATCGGCACCGAGCCCGCACCGGTCGAGCCCGCCCCTGCCGAGCCCGCGCCGGTCGAGCCCGCGCCGGTCGAGCCCGCGCCGACGCCGGTCGCGCCCGCACCCGCACCGCCGATGCTCGGCCGCCACCGGCTCGCGTGGCTGCTGGTCGGCGGCTCGATTGGATTACTCACGGTCGGCTCGGTGCTCGCGTACTCGTCGAATGCAGCGGAGCGCGATATCGAGGATCTCTACGTCGGGCTCGGGGGTACACCGCCGCGGTTCGACGATCGGACGCGCGCCCGATACGAGGCCGTCGTCGACGAGGGCGAGAAGTACGAGAAGCTATCGTGGATCTCGTTCGGGATCGCCGGCGGCCTTGCGGTCGCCGCGACGGTCCGGTTCCTGACCGACCGCGAGGGGACCGAGCCGCTGATCACGCCGACCGTGTCGCCGACCGGCGCCGGGGCCAGCGCGACATTCCGGTTCTAGGTCGCGCTCATTCGACAAGCTCGATCTCGATCGACAGCGCGAGATCCTCGGTCCGGTAGACGCCGGGCACCTGGGACCCGTACCCGTCGCTCTCGAGGAACGACGCTCGATACAGGCAGCGCGTGGTCGATGTCATCCCACGGAGCGCATCGTGGGCCAAACGAGTCAGGACTGCGCCTGCACTGAACGCAAGCGACTGGGGGCCGGGTTCTTCCGTTGTCAGCACGGCGACAGCGTCTCGGTACGCGGGCTCCTCTCGATGCAGTGTCATGAGCTCGGCGAGATCCGGTCCGCTGTCAGACGACACGAAGATCGCGACATGAACGAAATCGCGCACGGTTCCGGAGAAGATCGACGCGGGCGGTAGCGCGGACCCAGCAAGCCGGGACGTCCAAGCCACCGGCTCGCCGCGCGACGAGTGAGTGCAGATCACGGCGTCGATCCGCAGCTTGGTGCCGGCGAGGGCGCTACCGACGTCGACGTCGAGCGAGCGGATCCGGATCGCGATCTTGCTGGTTTCGCTCGCTGGCAGAAACCGGTCCGTCGCGCTCATCAGTCGTTTCCCCAGGCGCGCAGCGGGCGTCTCGTCCAGCTCGAAGGTCAGCCCGGACATCGCGCCCTCGAGTGGCGCGACCAGGAACGGTAGTCTACTGACGAAGAATGCAGCGGTGTCATCGCGATCCCCAACCCGCCGCGCCTCGCCATCGTGCAACTGGTCCAGCAGGTCCTGGAGCCCGTCGTTGGACGTGCTCCTCGATCGCCCACGCGACGAGTCGTTCTCGAGGCCTCCGAGGTATAGTGGACGATCCGTGACGATCGCGACGAGCTCCTCGAACCTGGGCGTCGTGGTTGGCAATGCTGCGGGCCAGCTGATCGTGAACGCCTGATCGGGATCGTCGGGTTCGTGATGGTCGGCCCCCGGATGGAGCTTGATGCCGGTGTGCGAACGCTCCACCCGAGCGATCCGGCCTTGCAGGCCAATGTTGAACAGGTGGGCGTACAGCACCCGCTGCGACCGGTTCTCGACGCGAACGTAGAGGCGATCGGACAGCGCGAGCGCGGAGCGGCGCGCCGGGAGCGGCCGGCGCTGTCCGTCGATGACCGTCCCGAGGGAGATGTCGACTTCGTCCAGCGAAACGCCGTACTCGCCCTCGAGGTCGCGCAGGCCTCGCGCTGCGGCGAAGGTCGCCATATGTCGAACCGCAATCGGGATCGACCACATCCCTCCTTCCAGGTCGAACAGCACGCCGACGCTATCCTCGATCAGCAGGCGACCGCCGTGCGACCGCAACGTGAGCAGCGGCCGTTCATGGGGTCGGGCGACGCGCAGCGCGGGCGATGCCGCGACCAACGCCTCGACCTGCACCAAGTCGTGCAGCGGGACTTCAATCGCGACCGCACGCTGCAGCCCGTGCTTGACGATCGGGATCGCGACCAGCTCTCCGGTAATCGCTGCTCCGCTTCCGAGGAAGCGCGACCTCGAGAATGCGGGCAAGACCTCCAGCACCTCGAGCTCGCCCATCGACGCATCGCGGTTGTACGTGAACGAGCCAGCAGGCATCGCCGCGAACCGGTCGCCGACGACGGTACCGGTGAGCCGACCTCCCACCACGAGGTAATCGCTGCCCGACACGGTGACCTCGTAGACTCCGTGATCTCCGCTGTCGAGCAACGAGAACGGACGGTGCGTGGCCGGTCCAGCGACCTGGGGCGTCTGGGTCGGAAATCTCTCGAGCACCTGCACGCGTGCCGCACGCACGATCGCATTCCAGCTGACGGGCAGATCTCCGATCTCATCGAGCGTCTCGATCAGGGCGCTCGTGAACACCCCGCGAAACGTCTCACGTGCGGCCATGTACTCGAATGCCACGCCATCCTCCCCGCATGCAGTGAGTTGCACGAACGGAGCCGCGACGTGCAACGCCCCTCCGTCGATCAGACACGAATCGACGATCGTGACCAGGTTCGGGGTCTGCGCGAGCAGTCGCCACAACGGCAACACCGCGATTGGCGCAGCGGGAAAGTCAGACGGAGTGATCGACATCACCGGTGGACCGTCGGCGGCAGAAAGCGTGCGTGGGATCGCGCGGCGCTCGAGCACCGAGACTTCCGTGCCGTCCTCGCTGATCTCGACGGGGCCAGCAATCGGAGAGAACGCGAACGCCTGACCGCTGTAGTAGACAACCAGGCTGTCGCCGCGCTGCGTGCTCGCAACGAAGCGTTCGAAACCTTCGTGGAGGCCGGCATGCGTCGCGACGCCCGCCGTCCGCAGCTCGACCTCGAACCCACGTGACGTCAGGAGCGCAGCCATCGCATGCGCGTCGTTGTCAGCCCCCTTGAGACCTGCGCTCTGCGCACCGATGACGAAGGCCCGCCGCCTGCCGGGCTGGCCGCCCAGCGCCTGAATGAGCCGCTGATGAAACTGCATCGCGTCCGGTCGTCGCCAGATCTCGGTCGAGAGCGCGGCATCGATCGCCGTGGCCAGTGCGAGCGGAAGGTCGGGCCGGCGGTCGCGGATCGGTACGACGACATTGTCCCGCGCGGCCTCGAGCTCCGTCTGATCGGCGTATTCGTCGCGAGGCAGCTCGAGCGTGAGCAGAAAGTACAGCGTCGCAGCCAGCGACCAGACATCGGAGCGAGGCCCAGCCGTGTGGACATCCAGTAGCTGCTCGGGTGGCGCGAACCGCGCAGTCCCACCGGCCCGAGCCGGCGACGGATTCTTGGTTGGCGCGGAGATGCGAACGAGCCCGAAGTCCGCGACAGCGACGCTCCCGTCGAACCGGATCAACAGGTTTGCAGGCTTCACGTCGCGGTGGACGACGTTGTGATTGTGAAGATGCACGAGTCCCTCAAGCGCCTCGAGCGCGATCCGCCCCGCCTCCTCGATCGGCATCGGGGAATCGAGCTCGATGAGCCGATCCATCACGCTACCGCGGCAGAGCTCGAGCTCGAGCCAGACTCCGCCACCGCTGGATAGCTCGCCGCTTTCCATCAGGGCGAGAAGCCGCGGATGCGGATAGCGCCGCATCGCGCGGATCTCCCAGAGCGCTTGCGCGCGTCGCCGACCGCCACCGGAGAACGCGAGCACCTTCAGCGCGATCGCTCGACCGTCGAGCTCGCGGAACGCGCGATACACCGCACCCTGGGAACCACGGCCCAGCGTCTCGGCGATTCGGTAACCGTGGATGTCGACGTTGGCATCCGTAGGTGTGCCGTCATCGAGCTGCGGGATCGTCGCGTCGATCTGGGCAACGGTCTGCTCCAATGTCGACGTGGGGATGGCGATCGTCCTCGCGATCGAGGCGAGATCGCGGACACCTCCGCGCGCGAGCAGGCCCTCAACGGTGGGTTCGATCCAGCGCGCATCCCACGGCCGGTGGCTCCACGTCCACCAGACCGAGTCGTGATAGCCACTGCGAGAAGATTGCGCGATCGCACTACACGGCGGAATCTGAGTCGGCGCGGTGCCAGTCAGCGCCATCAGGAAGCTCGCTCGCAGCATCGGAGGGTCGCGAAGCAGCAGTGGCTCCGCATGCCTTCCGCGCCTGCGATGCCATTCACGCTCGAGGATCGCGGCGTCTGGCTGGCTGGCGGCGAGTGGACCGAGCCGCGACATCACGGCGTCCAGCAACCCCTGGTCATCGCCACTGCGAAGCAGCAGGTGCGCCGCGGCAAGATCGAGACAAACGTCCACTTGGCCCCGATCAAGCAGCGGGATCACCGTGCACGGCAGCAGCGCGCGGGGTGACTTGAGTGCCTCGAGCAGGGCCTCCATCACCCGAACCACCGGATCATGGGGGTCGAACCGCTGACCAACCTGCGGAAGAAAGAGTCGCAAGTCATCAACTCGAACGTTTCCTGCGTCCGCGATGAAGACCTGTGCAGACCGGCCGGGTGGGATCGAGATCGCGAAGTCGCGCCGCGAGTGAGTCGCACGCAATCGGTACGTACCGGGCGCGACCATGGCTGTCAGCGCGAAGTATCCGAACTCGTCACTCCGATGCGTGTGCTCTCGCGTCACACTCAATTGTCGACCATTGACATCGAGAATGGCGATGGGCTCGCTGGGCACCGCGCCTGGTCCGACGTCGCGCGATTCGCGACGGATGAAGATCATCAACTCGCTCGAGTGGGGACCGGGTCCGAGCGAAGCATGCTTGCCGGTGGACAGCGTTACTGCTGTCCCGGTGTAGTACTCGTGCGACGTAGCCGCGGAAGTGAGTGGTGTGGGCGTGTGGAGAGGAGGACCGTTGGGACTGAGCCTGGTCGGACGCTCGTGGTCGACCAGCAGCGTCTCGATTCGACCGCCACGCTCGAGCTGAACCCGATAGAGACCGTGATGGACAAGCGCCTCGAGCACACAGTGTCGACTTGCGACACGCGAACCGACGCCATCGTAGAGCGTGATCTGGACGTCGAGCTCTGACTCGATGACCAACATTGAGCGAGGCTCAGAACTCAATGACGGACTCCGCCGGGAAGTCGACGACTCGCTTGCGCTCCGACGAATCCACCAGCTTGTAGAGTCCACTCTTCAACTGCAGCGTCCACCGTCCGGCCGCGGGATCATGGTCGCCGACGAGCTGCTGAAAGCCATCGAACAATCGCACTGGGCCAATCGTGTAAGGAGAGAACGTGATCTCGAGGCGTGGCCACTCGCCGTGAATTCCGAACCGCGACGACCCGAGCAACGAGTTCTCGACATGAGCCTTCTGGCGCCCGTGCGTTGCCGTGACCTCGCGCTCCAGAAGATCCTTGAGCTCGCCGGCCGTCACGCCGCCTCCGCTGCGCTTGAGAATCTGGAGGAGGCACCGCGTGAACACGCCCTGCCAGAGCTCGCCATCTGGGCGTTCGAACGCGGATTGTCCGAATTCTGCGGCGTACGCGACGAAGTTCCGGGTGACGGTCTTCGCTGTCGTGACGGTGGGTGTCAAGGTGCATGCCAGGCCGACGATCGGCGTCGACTCGGTCCGACAGCAGTCCAGAAACACCGCGAGCTCCTCGAACAGACCATACGAGGCCAGGTCGTTGGCGTAGCTCTGGCTGCTGAGTCCGAGACGCGCTCGCTTCTTCGACCAGTCAGCCAGTAGCAGCGCGACGTTCGCCATCGCGTCGGTCGCGGCGGCTCCGTGTCCGCTGAAGTAGAAATACAGTCGCCGTCCGCCTTCGTTGCGGTCCGCGGTAACGATCAGCTCCTCGATGACCTGGTCGATGTGCTTCTGTTCCGGAGTCGGAGTCGGAGTGGAGGTCACGAACTTCACGTGCTCGGGCCGCAGGCCACCACCCGCGGGATCACAGAGCCAGTCGCGAAACGCCGTCGCATCAGCCACGGCACCCTTCAACGGCCGAAACGAAGGGTAATCGTCGATTCCGATCACGACCGCGAAGTCATCGGTGTGGCTGCGGTTCGAGAGCCTCCCCTCGCTCGGAGCTGCGACGTCCTTGGGAACGAGTTGTTGCATCGATCAGCTCCCTTGGTCACGGTCCCAAAGACGGGCACGTTGCCGAACCGGTTTTACGGTCGTGCGGGCAGTCCGGCGGCCAGACGGATAATACGATCTGACGCCAGCGATCGTCGACTGCCGCACATCCTCGACCTCGTGTCGCGGGACCAGTGGGCCAGATGGGTGCTCCTCCACGATGCGTCGAAGCTTCGTCATCGCTCGCTACCAGCCGAAAAGCACGAATGGCGCCCAGAACGTCGGGTGCGCGTCGCGCCTGCGGCGATCAGCTCGCCATTCAGGCGCGAGACAGCGCTCGCATCGAGCGTGCGCAGGTGGTGCTGGGCGACCCGCAGGGCGTGCGGCGCGGCGAGCCCGTTCGCGAGCTCGCGATAGAACACAGCCATGAGCTCGCACGTCGCGATATCCGAGACCGGCCACAGCGAGGCCACGACACGTCGCGCTCCTGCCGCCACGAGCGCGCGCGCGAAGCCGAGCACCTCGTCGCTCTTGCCGACGCTGCCGCGGGCCGTGTTGCAGGCCGAGAGGGTCACCAGCTCGGCCTGGAGCTCGAGCTCTCCCAGCGTCGCGAGGTCGAGCGATTCCCCGTTCGCGAGCGCGATCTTCGACAGCCATGGCGACGGCGACAGCAAGCCGTGCGTTCCGAGGTGAACGTAGCGGGCGGTGTGGATGACCGCGCGGACCGCGCGCAGCGTCGCGTCGACGAGCAGCCCACCCTCGAACGGCAGCGCGTGGAACGGCACGACGTGCAGCGCGTCGGTCGGGATGATGACGACGTGGTCCGCCGCACGGATCGCCGCCGCCGCCCCACCCCGCCGACGAGCCCGTCATGTACTTGCTCGGGCTGTCCCCGATCGCAATGGCTGCCTGACCCACCGACCAGTTGAAGCTGTCGTCCGCGCCTTGCTCACGCGCGCGGTCGGCCTGCATCTGCTGGTGCGACATCACCTGCTGCTGCTGGAGCACCGCCACGCGCTGCCCCGTCGAGGCGAGCACCTCCTGGTCGATCAGACGCCAGTTGAGACGCCCGAGCGCGACGAGGCGCAGGACATCCGCCGATGCGGCGGCCTGGTCCATCCGATTCACGAGCTCGAGACGCGGATCCATGTGCCCTCCCCGGAGCTACGGCTGGTGAACAACGTTGAACGCGAACGAGAAGTCCTGCGCGCGATACATCCCGTTGGCCGGGTGGCGACCGAGACCGAAGCCGTCACCCGCGAGCAACGAGGTCTGATAGAGGCCGATCGACCGCGGGAGGGCCTGCGAGAGCACGCGCCACGCGATCGCGGTCAGCGTGGCGGTCGCACCGACGGCGGCGACGATCGGCGCACCCGCGGCGGCGGTGGTCACTGCGAGCAGGGCCGCGGCCGCACCCTGGAACTCTGGCGTGTTGGCCTGCGCGCTGATCAGCTCGGAAAGATCCTTGCTGTCGTCGCGGTCCCGCGAGACCCACACCCGGAGGTCGATGAAGTCGCGAACGTCGCCGTGGTAGGCGAGCGCCTTGTCGAATGGCAGCACGTCGCCATCGTTGATGTTCTTGAAGCGCCACGTCCCGGCGCGATACGGCGTCGTCCTGGACTTGCGCGTGACGACGAGCGTGTCGACCCGGATGTCACCTGCACCACCGAACCAGGTCTTCACGTCATGGATCGTGATGCCCTCGATCTGGATCGCGACGCGGCCAGTCGTGGTTCGCGCGCCACGCGGCTGGACGAGCCGCGTCGACAGCGGCGGCAGATGGTCGATCTGGAATGCACTGCCGACCGTCGGCAGAGGCCATGGGCTGACCTCGAAGTCGAGGTGCCGCACGACGTAACCTTCCGGCTCTTCTGTCGCGTGTCGCGGGTGACCGGCTTGCCCTCCTTGACCTGCTCGACGAGCTGCTCGAGCTCGCTCGGGAGGCCGCGGGTCCCCTCGCGCTCCTCGCCCTTGACACCTGCACTGTCGAGCGCCGCGAGATCCGTCGCCTGCTCGGCGGCGATCACGACGATCGTCTCGGAGCGCGGCCGTCTCGGGCAGCTGCTCGACCACCCGAGCCCAGCCCCTCGAGACTTCCGAATGCGTCCTGCCCGAGCGTGAACGTCGCCCCGTATGCGAGGTCGAAGCCAGCCGGGTAAGCGCCGGTCAGTCTCGCGATGCGCTGTGCCAGCCCGATGTCGAACACCGACACGTAGAGCCGTTTCTGTAGCGGGTGCGTGTTGCGGACACGGACCGCCAGCTGCGTGCCGATCGGTAGCACCTCGCCCGACGGCGCGAGCGGGATGAACTGCCCGTTTTCGACGCGGCCGAGCGCGACCTCGACTGCTGTCTCGGGGAGGCCGGTCGAGCGCAGATCGCGGAGCGACCGCGCGGCCGTGATGGCCTCCAGATTCCTGACGAGCCGCGCGCGCCCCTCATCGGAATCGTCGAGCGATTCGAGGGTCTCGAAGCCTGCAATCTCCAGCCGCGCATGGTTCAGCGCGACGGTCGCGAGCGGTTCCTCACCGGCGTCGTCGAGGACGACGAACCGGTGCTTGGCCTCGATCGCGGTCCGGATCCGTTCGCGCGCCTCCCCCGTCGCGTGCAAGCGCACGGGACGCACGGGCGCCATCGACTTGGTCTGGATCGCCTGCGCGCCGGTGGGCAGCGTCACCGCTGGCGCGAGCGTCGCGGGGGCGCTCGTCGCATCGACCCGCGTGATCTTCGCGATCGCGATCGCGCGGTCGGGTCGAGCGGCTCGATCCCGGGCGGGAAGCACGCGTACCGTCGCCGACGCGAACACCGTGCAGCCGGCCGGCCCGCAGGAGCGCACCTCCGGCCGCGGAGACGACGCCGACCGCCCCCGACGGTGGCGCCTCGTCGACGTCGAACAGGTAGCGCCGGAGCGGGCCCTCCACGTCGGCGCGCTGGGAAGCGTGGATGCCGAGCACGCGCTCGCGCACGAACCGACCGATCCCCTCCCAGGTCACGCGTTGCCCCTTCGCCTCCGCGAGGGCGAGCAGCAACGACTCGGTGAATGTCCCGACCATCTGGTCTCCGACGAAGCGCTCGTAGGCACTCTGTGACTCACCCGCGGCGACGAGGCGCACGGCCTTGAGGTTCCCGAGCGACTCGAGCAGGTCGACAGGGAGCTCGTCCTCCTCGACCACACGCGCGATGTGGCGTTGCAGATCGAGATAGCTGGGCACCGGCAGCGACTTCGGTCGACTCTCCACGTCGCCGCGACTCATCGCGGCGGAGTGGCAGCAATCGAGGATCACCGTCGCGTTGGCCGTCTTGCTGGTGAGGAGCGCGAGCATCGTCGAGAGCTCGACATCCGTGATCCCGAGAAAGCGATCCTCCGTCGAATCCTCGAAGTCCTTCGGGACGATCGCCTGGTAGGACGAGCGGGATCCCGGGGGCGGCGTCCGGGACGGCAGCGCCCGCACACCGTGGCCCGAGTAGTAGAACACCGCGGCACCACCGGCTGCGTTGGAGACGAGCTGGCGGTAGCCATCGACGATGCCCTGGCGCGACGCGAGCGCTTTCGTCGTTCGCAGATCGACGCGGAAACCCTCCTTGCCCAGCATCGTGGCGACGCGCTCGGCGTCGCCGATCGGCCCCGATAGCCCGGCGGTCTGGCTGCCCACAACGAGTGCGTGCTTGTTCATGACTCTCCCTCGGGCGCCGCGATGGCGCCGGTTACGACAACCCTGTTGCGGAATCAGTCACCGGACGCGACTACCCCGTCGCGAGCACACCACTCGCGAGCATCACTTAGGCCGCACGGTCTCGCGATTCGCAAGCCTGAACATTCGAAGCGGAGGCGACACGATCGTCCGCTTCACGACGTCGGATCCGGAGCGAGCCGGCGAATTCTGGTCGTGAACCGATCGCTCGCGGCGCCCCTGCGTCGTGCCTGCTTCTGGTGTTACGTTCGGAACCGTCCTGCGCCGGGTGGGCGCGGGACGCCATCGCATGGGGGTCGGATGAAGGATCTTGCTCGCCTCGAGCACGTCGTCGTTCTGCAGCTCGAGAACCGATCGTTCGATCACGTGTTCGGCGGAATGTCCCGCGAAGACCCGACGCTCGACGTCGACCTCGAGTTCACGAACTCGGATCACGCGGGGCGTATGCACCCGATGCTGGCAATGTCCGACGAGCTCGCCGGGGTGTTTCCCGACGGGCCCGGCCACTCTTCGACCAGCATCGATCGTCAGATCGCCGGCGGCTCGATGAGCGGCTTCATCAGGGACTTTCAGGACAGCTACCCGCGGTGGGAGGAACCCGAGGTGGTGATGCACTACCTGACGGAACGCCACCAGCCGATCAGCTACTTCTTCGCCCGCGAATACACGGTGCTCCAGCGATTCTTTCCGTCGATCGCGACCGGCACGTTGCCCAATCGGTTCTACGGGCTGTGCGGTCAGTCCGGCGGCGAGCGCGACAACTCGATGGTGCGTCAGCTGTTCCTGGATCTGCCGCACATCTTCGACCTCGTGCCACACGACCAATGGGCGGTCTACTCGGGCGCCTTCCCCACGATCGCACTCGTCGGAGGGATCGGCGAGCTGGTCACGTGCCGCAAGAACTTCCGCCGGATCACGACCTTCCTCGAGCAGGCACGTACGGGCGCGTTACCGCGGCTGTCATGGATCGAGCCGGTCTACAGCTGGAGCTCGAATCCCGTGCTCAAGAAGTTCAGGGTCCCCGAGGGTCCGCAGAACGACGATCACCCGCCGAGCCACACCGCCCACGCCCAGCTGTTGCTCTGGGACGTGTACAAGGCCCTGCTGGAAGACCCGGAGCGCTGGAGCAAGACACTGCTGATCGTGAACTACGACGAGCACGGCGGATTCGCGGATCACGTTCCAGCGCCGCGCATCCCCGACGCGGATGTCGGCCTGGACGGAATTCGCTGGATGGCGCCTCGCGTGCCCGCGTGGCTGATCTCGCCGTTCGCGCCGCGCGCCGGTCGCAACAACACCCAGTTCGATCATTGCTCCGTCCTGCGGTTCCTCGCGGACGTGTTCGGGGTCCAGCGGCTCGGCCGCGCGGCGTCTGCGAACACGCGGAGCATCGCGGACGCCCTGCTCGACGAGCCGCGGGCCGAGCCCTGCCCCCAGCCACCCAACCCGCCGGCGCAACCAAGGGGCGGCATCGAGCTACCGCTCGGCGATCTCGGGCCGGTGATCGCGAACTACCTCGAGACGCTCGAGCGCGAGGATCCGGAGGGGGCGCGCGTGCTGCGCGACAACCTATCAGCCCTGACGTTCGCTAGGTCGCCACGGGCTTGCTGACGACCGACGCGAAGCCGTCCCCCGCCGGGATCAGGTTGCGCAGCTCGTTGTCGACCCAGCGCGCGATGGCCTTGTCGCTGGTGTTGAGGCCGTGGCGCTTCATCACCTGCTCGAGCGTGGATTCGAACGCGGCGCAGTTGGCAGGTCGGCGCTCGCGCTCGAACGCCATCGCGGTCAGCACGATCGCGTCGAGCTCGGGCGGCAGCGTGGCGCGCAGGCTGGACGGCGTCGGGAGGTGCGGCCAGTTCTCGACCCCGAGGTGGGCGAGCGACGCGAGATCGAGGTTGACCGCGTGACCGGTCAGGATCTCGAACGCGATCGCGGCGACCGCGTAGACATCGACCCGGACGTCGACCTGCTCGCCGACGCGTTGCTCGGGCGCCATCACCGAGGGCGTGCCCTTGGTCTCGCCGGCGACGGTCATCACCGCGCGCGCGCCAGCGGCGGCCTTTGCGATCCCGAAGTCGACGACCTTCACCCCGCCCTGCTTCGAGATCAGGACGTTCGCACTCTTGACGTCGCGGTGGATGATGCTGAGCGCGGTGCCGTCGGGCGAGGTCGCGTTGTGTGCGGCGTTGAGGCCGTCGCAGATCCGGCACAGGATGCCGAGCGCGACGTCGAGCGGGACCTGGCGACTCGCGGTACGCGCCGAGGCGAGCAAGCGCTCGAGATCGACGCCGTCGACGTAGTCCATCACGATGACGTAGTCGTTGCCGATCTTGCCGAGGTCGTGGATCGCGATCACGTTCGGGTGATCGATCCGGGCAGCGAGCCGCGCCTCGTCGAGGAAGTGCTCGACCGCCCTCTGGTTGCGTGCGAGGTGCGCATGCATGACCTTGATCGCGACCAGCTTCTCGAAGCCCGCCTCGCCCTTGCTGTGTGCGAGGTAGACGTCGGCCATGCCGCCCGAGCCGAGCCGGCGGATCACTTCCCAGCGCCCGATCATCGCGCCGGGGCCGAGGTTCTGCGGGTTGAACGCGAAGCTGGTCGCCGCGTCGACCGGCGATGGGGTGCCCGCGGCGCCGACGTGAGTTGATGACAGCTTGGTCGGGCCGGTCGGCGAGACCGAGTCGAGGGTCTGGAACTTCTGCGCCTCGGGCGCGAGCGGTTCGGACTTCTTGCCGGTCAGCAGGCCGATCACGATCAGCACGAGGCCGAGCGCGGCGGCACCGGCACCGGCGCCGACCACGGCGATCGGGATCTGGGCCTTCGCGGCCGCCGGTGTCCCGACCACGAGCTTCGCGCCGGGGATCGACTCGAGCGGCTTCTGCTGGGTCGCCGCGCCGGCGGGCAGGTTGCCGATCGGACGCGCCATGCCTTCGAGCTCGAGGCGGCCCGTGATGCCGGCGGCGACCAGCGGCTCGAGGATCGGCGCGAGCGGCAGCACCTTGCCGACCGTGATGTAGGCCGACTCGATGTTCTCGCGCTTCGCGGCGGCCGGGTCGGAGACCACGACCTGGATCGTGTTGAGCGCCACGATGTCGTCGCCCGCGAGGACGTGGTGGGCCCCGGCGCCCTTGAACGCGGTCGATTTGGCGGTCTGCGGCAGCACGAGCACCGAGGCTGGTTTGCCCGCGCGCACGACGACGAAGTCGATCGTCTCGTTGGCGTCGGGGTTGAACGCGAGCTCGCCCCGCTTCGCCATGTCCGCGAGCGTGCCGACGTCGGCGATCGACATCGCGAGCCGCACGGTCTGCACCGTCGCGATCGTCTTCGCGGTGGCCTCGATGCTCGCGCGCGCGGCCTTGAGGTCACCGTCGAGCTTACCGATCGCGCTCGCCATCGCAGCGCTGGCCTGGGGCGACATGTCGCCTGCAGGTGCCTTGCGCGTGAGGGCGTAGCCGAGCGCGGCACCGCCACCGACGATCAGCACCGCCCCGAGCGCGAGGGCGGCTCTAGCCACGCTTACCGCCGAACTTGTCCGGCATCGGCCCTGCGGGCGCATCCGCGGCGACGCCGACCGAGACATCGTTCTTGCCGGGCTTGATCGTGATGTCCTGCGTGATCGGCGCGTTGCTCTTCACGCTCCACGCGCGGAGCTTGTACTTGCCAGGTGCAAGCCGGCGAAACGAGAATGCGCCCTTGTCGTCGGTGGTCACGAAGTGCGGCGCGCCCACCACCACGATGTGCGCGCTCATGTTCGCGTGCAGGTTGCAGCCGAGGCGGATGATGCCTTCCTTCGCGAACGTGAACTCGCGTGCCTCTCCCGCCCGGTACAGGCCGAGGTCGAACGCCGCTTGCGGAGTGGTCGAGAACACGTTGTGGAACACGGTGTCGAAGTTGGGGAATGTGATCGTGGAGCCGACCGCGACCGCGACCAGGTTGGGCAGGAACTCCCGGCCCCGCTGTTCGATCGTTACGCGCTTGGGCGTGCGGGGTTTCCACTTTCCGCTCGCGGGCTCGAGCGTGACCAGGCCGAGCGCCCCGATCTTGCCGTCGATCGTGAGCGTGCCGCTGAGCGTCCCGACCCTGGGCGGCGGTGGGAACTGTTCGTCGTCGGCCTCGGAGTTTCCCGCGACCTTCGGCTGCGGGGCTGCCGACGTGTCGATCTTGGTGGTTGGCGTGGTCACCCGCGGCGGGGCGCCCTCGCGGAACAGCGGCGCGATCGCGGACAGCGCGTCGACCCCGACGAACAGCTCGGCGGTCGAGAACAGCTGATCCGCGAGGTTCTTGTTTCCGCGCTCGAGCGCGACCGCGGCCTTGTCGAGTTGATCCGCGGCCTCGCGAAAGCTTTGCGCGCGCTCGCCGATCGGCCCGAGCTTGCCCTGCGGACGTGGAGCGGCCGTGGGCGTGGTGGTTGGGTAGGGATTCGGCTGCGCGGGTCGGCGATCGGCCCTGGCACGACCACCGCACGAGGCGAGCGCCATCGCCACGATCCCGGAGACAACGATCCTGTTCATCGCGACGCTATTGTACGCGTCGGGGACCGAACCAGATCATTTCGGGACAATTGTGATACGAGCCACCTGCCCGATCGGTTCAGCCCCTTGTGCCGTCCCGGGTGCGGCCCCACTGATGTGGTAGCTTCCCCCAGCATTTTCGGAGCGTGTATGGCTTTCGGTTTGTTCTCGAAGGAACGGGCACTACAGAAGACGATCGAGCGCGCGACCAACAAGCTGTCGCAGCAGGTTGACCGCTGGGGCGCCCTCGAGAAGCTGAAGGAAGACGGCCGCGACGAGGCCCTGTTCGGGCTGTGCAAGCGGTTCGCGATCACGAGCTCGAAGGGTGTCGAGGACGAGCAGGAGAAGAACTGGGTGGTCGACACGCTGGTGTCGTTCGGTCCCGCCGCCCTGACCCCGCTCGTCCGCTACATGAAGACGGCCGACCAGCTGTCGTTCCCGCTACGCGTGCTCGAGCGGATCGCGGACAAGCCGAAGATCCTGGAGGTCGCGGACCAGCTGTTCGCCAGCGAGCCCCCGGGCTATGTCCGGATGCCCGAGCGCCGGATCGACCTGCTGCGCTGGTTCGCGGAGTACAAGCACGCCAGCGACGACGAGATGATCTCGCGCCTGACGCCATACGTGGCGGACTTCGACGAGAACTCGCGGTTCGCGACGATCGACGGCCTGTCGGGACGAGATCCCGCAAAGATCGCCCCGCCGCTGATCTCCGCGCTGATCCGTCCTGACGAGGAGTCGGGCCGGATCAAGCGCCAGATCGTCGAGGTCCTGGCCGCCTGCAAGGCCCCGCTCGGGGACACCTCCGCTGCGGTGGCTGCCGTGCTGGAGTCCGGTCCGCTCGGGGACGACTTCAAGGTCGACGGCGCGATCGTCAAGAAGCGCTGACGCCAGCTGCTGTCCCGGACGCTCGGCGCCCGGTTCGTGGTAGATCCGGCCGCGATGCCGCGGCGCGAAGATCTCGACTCGATTCTGATCATCGGATCGGGGCCGATCGTGATCGGCCAGGCGTGCGAGTTCGATTACTCGGGCACCCAGGCGTGCAAGGTGCTGAAGGAAGAAGGCCTGCGGGTCGTCCTCCTCAACTCGAACCCCGCCACGATCATGACCGATCCCGAGCTCGCCGACGCGACGTACGTCGAGCCGCTCACGGTCGAGGTGCTCGATCGGATCCTCGCGCGCGAGCAGGTCAAGGCGATCCTTCCCACGCTCGGTGGCCAGACGGGCTTGAACCTCGCGATGGCCGCGAGCAAGGCCGGGCTGCTCGAGAAGCACGGCGTCGAGCTGCTCGGCGCGACCGTCGCCACGATCGAGATGGCGGAGGACCGCGAGCTGTTCAAGCAGGCGATGGCGCGGATTGGCCTCGCGTGTCCGAAGTCCCGGCTCGTGACGTCGGTCGCGGAGGCGCGCGCGATCGTCGACGAGATCGGCTTCCCGATGATCCTGCGGCCATCGTTCACGATGGGCGGCTCCGGCGGCGGCATCGCCTACAACCGCGGCGAGCTCGACCGCATGGTCCAGTTCGGCCTCGACCAGTCCCCGGTCCACTCGATCTTGCTCGAGGAGAGCGTGCTCGGCTGGAAGGAGTTCGAGCTCGAGGTCGTACGCGACCACAAGGACAACGCGGTGATCGTGTGCTCGATCGAGAACCTCGATCCGATGGGCGTCCACACCGGCGATTCGATCACGGTCGCCCCCGCGATGACGCTCACCGACAAGGAGTACCAGCGCATGCGCGACGCCTCGATCGCGATCATGCGCGAGATCGGCGTCACCACCGGCGGCTCCAACGTGCAGTTCTCGGTCGATCCGAAGACCGGCCGCATGCTGGTGATCGAGATGAATCCGCGCGTCTCGCGCAGCTCCGCGCTGGCGTCGAAGGCGACCGGATTCCCGATCGCGAAGATCGCGGCCAAGCTCGCGATCGGCTACACGCTCGACGAGCTCGACAACGACATCACGCGGGTCACGCCGGCCTCTTTCGAGCCGACGATCGACTACGTCGTCGTCAAGTGGCCGCGGTTCGCGTTCGAGAAGTTCCCCGGCGCGGGCACCACGCTCGGCACGCAGATGAAGTCGGTCGGCGAGGCGATGGCGATCGGCCGGACGTTCCGCGAGGCCCTCGGCAAGGCGATCCGCTCGCTCGAGACCGGGCGCGCCGGCTTCGACCTCCCGCTGGCCAAGGTCGGCGACGACCTCGAGGCGATCTCGCGCGCGATCAGCATCCCGTCCCCTGATCGCCTGTACCAGGTCGGCCGCGCGTTCCAGCTCGGGCTCACGATCGAGCGTGCCCACGAGCTGACGCGGATCGACCCGTGGTTCCTCCATCACGTGCACGCGATCGCGATCGCCGAGATCGAGCTGACCGGCAAGCCGCTAGCGTCGATCGACCTGCGCCGCCACAAGCGGATGGGGATCTCGGATCGCCGGATCGCCGCGCTGACCGGCGTCCCCGAGAGCGAGGTCCGGGCGGCGCGCCACGCGGCGGGCGTCCGTCCCGTGTACAAGCGTGTCGATACCTGCGGCGCCGAGTACGAGTCGCACACGCCGTACCTCTACTCGTCGTACGAGACCGAGTGCGAGGCGCGGCCGAGCGACCGCCGCAAGGTGATCATCCTCGGCGGTGGGCCCAACCGGATCGGCCAGGGCATCGAGTTCGACTACTGCTGCGTCCACGCGGCGATGGCCCTGCGCGAGGAGGGCATCGAGTCGATCATGGTCAACTGCAACCCCGAGACGGTGTCGACCGACTACGACACCTCGGACCGGCTCTACTTCGAGCCGCTGACGGCCGAGGACGTGCTCGAGATCATCGACGTGGAGCGCTCGCGCGGCACCCTCGTCGGCGTCATCGTGCAGTTCGGCGGGCAGACGCCATTGAAGCTCGCCCGGGCCCTCGAGGAAGCGGGCGTGCCCATCCTCGGCACCTCCCCCGACATGATCGACCT
>JBBJLY010000201.1:0-15678 GCA_037720695.1 Kofleriaceae bacterium
ATCAGGTCGTAGGGGACGAGGGCGGAGTCGATGCGGTCGCACGCGGTGCGGTGCTTGCGCATGACCTTGAGGAACGGGGTCTCGTTCTCGGCGTAGCCGGCGAACGGGCCGGTGGCATCAGCCGCGATCCGCGCCGAGGTCCGGTAGGCCTCACCGCACATCAGCGAGGTGATCGCCGCGGCATACGCGCGGCCTGGCTCACTATCGTACGGGAGCGAGCGCGACATCAGCATCGCGCCGAGGTTCGCGAACCCGAGCCCGAGCGGGCGGAACGCGTACGAGTTCTCGGCGATGCGCGGGGTCGGGTACGCCGAGTTGTCGACGATGATCTCCATCGCCGTGACGGTGGTAGCGCACGCGCGGCGAAACGACTCGGGATCGAGATCGCCGCCACCGCTGTGGCCGTTGTCGGGGCGCTGGAACTTGCGGAGGTTCAGCGACGCCAGGTTGCAGGCCGAGTCGTCGAGGAACATGTACTCGCTGCACGGATTCGACGCGTTGATCCGCGACGTGTTGATGCAGGGGTGCCAGTCGTTGATGGTGGTGTCGTACTGGATGCCGGGATCGCCGCAGATCCACGCTGCGTCCGCCATCTTGCGCATCAGCTCGCGGGCCTTGAAGCTCTCGACCTTCTGGCCATCGATCACCGAGCGCGTGCTGAACTCACCATCGCGCTGCACGGCATTCATGAACTCGTCCGTCACGCGGACCGAGTGGTTGGCGTTCTGGTAGTTGACCGAGTCGTACGCGCCGCCGACGACATTGAAGCCGCCGTCGTAGCCCGCGTCGATCAGCGCCCACGCCTTCTTCTCCTCGATGGCCTTACAATCGATGAAGTCCACCACGTCCGGGTGGTCGATGTTGAGGATGACCATCTTGGCCGCGCGGCGCGTCTTGCCACCCGACTTGATCGCGCCGGCAAACGCGTCGAACCCGCGCATGAACGAGACCGGGCCAGAGGCCGTGCCGCCACCGTTCAGGTGCTCGCGCGACGACCGCAGCGACGACAGGTTGGAGCCGGTGCCCGACCCGTACTTGAACAGCATGCCCTCGGTCTTCGCGAGGGTGAGGATCGACCCCATCGAGTCATCGACGGAGTTGATGAAGCACGCCGAGCACTGCGGGTGCGCCTCGACGCCGACGTTGAACCAGACTGGCGAGTTGAACGCCATCTTCTGGTGCAGGAGGAGGTGCACCAGCTCGTCGCGGAACGCCCACGCGTCCTGCTCGCTCTTGAAGTAGCCGTCTGCCTTGCCCCAGCCGTAGATGGTGTCGGCGACGCGCGAGATCATCGAGCGGACCGAGTCCTCGCGCTGCGGGGTGCCGAGCGTGCCGCGGAAGTACTTCTGCACCACCACGTTGGTCGCTGTCTGCGACCACGACTTCGGGAACTCGACGCCGCGCTGCTCGAAGAAGATCCGGCCGTCGGCTCCACTGATCACCGCGTCGCGGCGCTCCCATTCCACCGTGTCGAACGGGTCGACACCCTGGCGCGTGAAGTAGCGTTCGAAGGTCAGGCCCGGACGCTGGTCTTTGATGACACGGCTCTGGACCTGGGACTTCTTGCCTGCCTCTGCAGCGGCGACGGCGACGGACTTCACGAGCATGACCCCTCCTTGCGACATTTCGGAACCGGTTGAATCGTTGGTAACCGCCGAACTGGCGGTCGTGACGAGCTGCGAGCAAACGCATCCCCTGGCAGATCCAGGGATCTGCCCGAGCTCCCTGATGAATTTTGCTCTTACGTGACGAGAATGGAGACGAAACTCAAGATCAGAGCAGATGCGCGGCCGTGGATGGTACGTGGCGAGACGAGCTGACTTCTAACAGCTGGGTATGACCGAGGCCGCTTACGTACATCTGGGCGCGTCGGAGTCCCCTTGTAACGAGCTGCAGAAAACAGGGCAAGAAAAACAGCCAGTAGATTTGGGGGGGGCGAGCGGGAGTTTGGCTACATCTAGTGTGCGCCGGTGCTCAGGATGCGGTGGACTAGCTGTGGATTGAGGGTGGATTGTGCGTGGGCGAGGTAGCGTTTCTCGAAGAATTCTCGCCCGTTGTTTTGGGCTGTGGATAAGCCTGTGAGTACGGCGCAAACGCTGAATTGACGCGCTGGGCCACGGCGAGATCTCGGGAGCAAAAAAACTTGCCGAGCTGCCACCCGATGAGGTGAAAGAGAGGATTTTTCGGGCGGAATCGGAACCGCGGTTTTTGCCTACGGGCTGTAGCGCTTGAGCTCGGCTGCTGCCCGGGCACGTGTGCCTGGGCTCGGGTGCGTCGACGCAGTTTCTTCGAGGTACTGCTTCGCGACCGGACCGATGTCCTCGCGCAAAAATCGCGCGATCTCGGGATGATAGTTGGGCGTCGTGTTGAAGCCGCGCAACACGATCTTGATCAGATCCGCGTCGGTCTTGTAGGTCGGGTCGAGCCGGACCGCGTCGCGGAACTGCTTGAGCCCGTCGCTCCACCACATCTTGTGGAACAACAGCTTGCCGGCCGCGACGGCGAGCCGCGCGTCAGCGGGATACGGTCCGCGTGACGCGACGATCAGCTGCAGCGCCTGCTCGCGCTTGCCGCGCGCGACCAGCTCCTCGGCGGCGACCAGAACTCCACCGGCGCCATCGGTGATCGGAGGTGCTGGCTGCGTGATCGCGACCGCGGCATCCGTGGCGAGCGCTCCGGGGGCCGGCGCCGGGCTGCGCGTGCTGGCGACGATCGCGATCACGATCACGACCAGCAAGATTCCGCCGCCACCGATCGCGAGCTGCCTGCGGGTGAACGGCACTCCCGCCTGTGCCGGTGCTTGCGGCAGCGCGACGGAGGCCGCCGGCCTGGGCGCCGGGATCGCCCCGAACGCGATCGCGGTTCCCTTCACCGGATCGCTCTCCCGCGACGCCCCCTGGAGCCTCGCCTCGGGCGCAGCGTTAACTGCGAGCGGCGGCGTGGCGCCGAGCCCGATTGCGGTCGAACGTGCGAGCGCTGGTTCCGCCTGCGACGCGACCGCAGAGGACGCGTCGCTGATCGGCACGCCACTCGGCGGCGTGAACAGCATCCCGCGCCGGCCGATCGCGGTCGCCAGCGCCGTCGCCAGCTCGACCGCGGTCTGGTAGCGATCATCGGGCGACTTCGCGAGCGCGCGCGCGATCACTGCTTCGAGCGCGCCAAACTCCTGGCCCGCCAGCCCTGCGGCGAGCGTGGGCGGCGGCGTCTTCAGGTGCATCGAGCAGACCTCGATCGGATCGTCGTTCAGTGACTGGAACGGCTTCTTGCCGGTGATCAGCTCGTAGAGCAGGATCGCACAGGCGTAGAGATCGGCGCGACCGTCGATCGCCGTGCCGCGGATCTGCTCGGGCGCCATGTACGACGGCGTGCCGACAACGATCCCGGTGGTCAGGTTCGATGCGTCGGCGTTGAGCCGCGCGAGCCCGAAGTCGAGGATCTTCGCGTGATCGCCGAGCCCCGACTTCTGGCTCAGCACGATGTTCGCCGGTTTGATGTCGCGATGGATGATGCCGTGCTCGTGAGCGTGCGCGAGCCCCGACAGGACCTGGCGCACGAGCTCGACCGCGCGCGCGACCGGCATCGGCCCGTTACCGATCAACTTCTTGAGATCGTCGCCCGACACGAAGTCCATCACGACGAACGGGCGCGCCTCGTGGATCCCGACATCGAGGACCGCGGCACAGTGCGGGTGCTCGAGCTTCGCCATCGCGCGCGCCTCGATCTCGAACCGCTTGCGGCTCGATAGCTCGTTCGGCAGCTCGTCGTGCAGCACCTTGATCGCGACGATCCGGCCGAGCTTGACCCGCTCGGCGCGGTACACGACGCCCATCGCACCCTCAGCGATCGGCTCGAGCACCTTGTACCTGCCGTCGAGCACGGCGCCGGTCAGATCGCCTTTCTCCACAGCTTCCACGATACCGCAGCTGGCCGGTGACCGGGCGCCCGCCAGGCGTGCGTGCTACGTGATCGCCGTGCGCTGGCTCGTGATCCTGCTGGTTGTCGCGAGTTGCTCGCGCGACGACCGTCGTCCCCCGGCTCCCAGCTCCACCACCCAGCATCGGCTCGTCACGCTGTCACCATCGGCAACCGAGGTCGTCGCCGCGCTCGGCGCCACCGCGCAGCTGGTCGGCGTCGACCAGTACTCGACGTTTCCCACCGAGGTCACGAAGCTGACCAAGGTCGGCAGCTTCCTGGCCCCGAACATCGAGGTCATCGTGAGCCTGCGCCCGACGCTCGTCATCCTCGACGACGTTCACGGCGCGACCGGGACGGTGCTCGGCGATGCCGGCGTACCGAGCGTCGCGTGCCCGATGCACGGCCTGCCCGACGTCAAGCGCGGGCTGCGCAGCGTCGGCGACAAGATCGGGCGCGCGGCGGAAGCCGAGCGCTGGATCGCGCAGATCGATGCCGCACTCGACGCCGCGTCGGCGAAGCGCCCGGGGCGCCGGCCGCGCGTGCTCGCCGTGATCGATCGCCAGGTCAACGGCCTCGGCAACCTGGTCGGCGCAGGGCCCGGTAGCTGGATCGACGAGCTGCTCGCGGTGGTCGGCGCGCAGAACGTGCTTGCCGCGTCGAGCGTCAAGTACCCGAAGATCTCGCTCGAGGAGGTGCTGCGCGCGCAGCCCGAGATCATCCTCGACCTGTCGTACGCGGCGCGCGAGGAGATCTCCGCGTGGCAGGCCGCCGACGTCCCGGCGAGCAAGACCGGCCGCGTCCGCGCGCTGTCCGAGCCCTACCTGGTCGCGCCGTCACCCCGGGTGACCGAGGCGCTCGACCTGCTGGCAAGGTCGATCTCGATCCCCTGACCAGCTTAGTGTACGGTGAACACCATGTTCACGTTGTTCTTCTCCGAAGCCTCGCCGTTCTCGCAGTGGTACCGGGCGGACTTCACGGTCGACGGCGCCACGTTCAACTGTGCCGAGCAGTTCATGATGCACGGCAAGGCGCGGCTGTTCGATGACGCGGAGACTGCGGCAAAGATCCTCGCGGCGGATCACCCGCGGTAGCACAAGGCGCTCGGCCGCAAGGTGAAGCGGTTCGATGACGCGATGTGGCGGCGCGATCGCGAGGGCATCGTGCTCGCCGGCAATCGGGCAAAGTTCACGCAGCATCCGGACCTGCTCGCGCTGCTGCTCGCGACGCGTGGGACCACGCTGGTCGAGGCCAGTCCGTACGACAGGATCTGGGGCATCGGGTTGGCAGCCAGCGATCCGCGCGCACAGGAGGTCGCAACCTGGCGTGGGCAAAACCTGCTCGGCAAGATCCTGACGCAGCTGCGCGACGAGCTGCTCGCGTGATTTTGTGCTCGGTCGATCTACACGAATGACTCGGTCGTGCGTAGGTGAGACGTGTTCGTGTACGCTCCAAACCCGGTGTCGCGCACGGTCCTCGCACGATGGTCGTTGTTCGTCGCGGTCGTCGCGGCATGCTCGAAGGACGCGCCGCCCGCGATCGGTGATGTCAACACGTCAGGCGCCTGCCCGACGCACCTCGATCTCTCGCTGGAAGGTGGACAGTCGCGGTTCGATCCGGGCTGGACCGGCGGGGCCCATGGCGTCGGGATCCCCCAAGGGTCGGACGCCACGGTCGAGCTCTACGACTGCGATGCCAGCTGCCGGCGGTGCAAGTTCCGCGGCCCGCTGCGCGGCGATCCCGCGATCAAGCCGGTGGTCGGGCAGCGCTGTCTCGCCGCTCTCTCGAAGACGTGCACCACCGATGCGGAGTGCGCTGGTGCCGGCCCGTGCCGGATGATGTTCCCGCCGATCGCGTCGAAGATCTCGACCACGCCGACCTGCGCGCTCGCATACTTCGAACCGATCGCCGGTCCCGAGCCATCGCCGATGCAGGGCGTGTTCGACTTCGAGACCGGCGAGCTCGACATGACCGTGCTCAACATCTTCATCAACATCTCGATCGGCGCGTGCGCCCGGTGCACCGGCGAAGACGAGCCCTTCGATGACGTCGCCGAGGGCACCTGCGATAACGCGCCTGCCACGAAGTGCGACATCCACGGGAGAGGCACGACCCTGCCGAGCACGACCAGCTACGACTGCCCGCGACCCGCGGCGCTGTTCACGATCAAGCTCCCGGGCGACGGCGCGTCGACCGCGACCCGCGAGTGGACGATGGATGCGTCGCGGCCGAAGTGCACGGTCGGCGGCGACAAGCCGTGCTGGTGCGGGATGTGCGCGGACGGCAAGTCCTGCATCGCGAATCGCGACTGCGCCGACAACCGGTGCAACGCGGTCGAGGGGCCCCCGATGCAGGGCAGCGCGCTGACGCCGTACAACATCGACAACAACGCGTGCGCCACCACGTGCAACTGGGATCCCACCACCCAGCGCGGGACGTGCAACGACGCGACCGCCGCACCGTGTTACCCGGATACCGGCAAGCTGATCGCGCGTGGGAGCGCCGAGGTGTTCGATGGGTACTACATCTCGAAGATCGCGAACCTCGTGTGCATGCCGGCCTTCGGTGGCGTGCCCGATCAGGTCGGCGGCTACCCGGGGCCGTTCATCTACGAGGCCGCGTTCCGGATCACGCCGAGGACCGTCCGATGAGATCCCTCGCGCTGCTCGTTGTTGCGGGGTGCTCCGTGCCCGCGACCGAGATCGTCGTCACGATCGACTCGGAGCTCGGGGTGCCGTGCACGATCGACACGCTCGAGATCACGGCCGGCGGACAGATCGAGACCGTCGCGGTGACCGATGCCGACCTCCCCGGCTCGATCGTGGTGGTCGCGGATGACCCCGGGATGATCGACGTCACCGTCACCGGTCTGCGCGGCGGCGTGCCGTTCGCGGTGGCCAGCGAGCGCGTGTCGTTCGTCGACGAGAGCTCGCTCGAGGTCCGCTTCCTGCTCGATCGCAGCTGCGTGCCCGGGCCGTGCCCGGCGGTCGGGGTCGGTGCCTACGAGGGCTTGCCGGCGCCCGCCGAGCGCCGTGGCTGTGGCACCGACAGCTATCTCAGCCAGGACAGCCTGTTCGTGCTGCGCGATGCGTGCGAGCTCGAGGGCGCGAAGGTCGGGCTGCTCGCGGGCGCCCCGAGCGGCGAGGCCAAGCTCGAGTTCGCGGAGCTGCCGTTTCCGTTCACGTTCTACGGCGTACCTGCGACCGAGATCTGGGTCGGCTCGGACGGCTACCTCGCGTTCCAGCAGCCGAACGCCGCGAGCATCGGCACCTCGGACACGCTCGGGCGGGGCCTGTTCCCGGTCGCGGCGGTGCTGCCGTTCTGGGATGACCTGCGGCTCGGTCCAAAGGGAGTCTGCTACGCGGTCAGCGGCGTGCAACCGGATCGCGTGCTGTGGTTGACGTGGAAGGAGGCCTGCTTCCAGCAGGGGCCGGCCTGCGGCGCGCCGGATCTCGGCTTCCTGACGTTCAGCGTCGCCCTCGAGGAGACCTCCGACCGGATCTACGTCGGCTACAACGCGATGACCGCGACCGGCGCGAATGCCCAGCGGGCGAAGGGCCAGTTCGCCACGATCGGCGTCACCAACAAGAGCACGCTCGGCTGCGCGACCGGCTGCTCGGCGGAAGGGACGTGCCCGAGCGGCGCGCCGTGCGGCTACACCGAGCACTCGTCGCGGATGACGCTCGATCCGCTGCCCAACCTCGAGCTGGTGCCGCGATGAGCCGTGACCTGTTCGCGCCCGGCGATCGACTCGGCGAGTACGAGATCGAGGGCCGGCTGCGCGCGGGCGGGATGGCGACCCTGTTCTTCGGCCGGCGGCACAGCGCGGCCGGGGTCTCGCGGGAGGTCGTGATCAAGGTCATCCATCCGCACCTCGCGGACAACGATCTGATCGTACGGATGTTCATCGACGAGGCGCGGATCTCGTCGCAGATCCGCCACTCCAACGTGGTCTACGTCGAGACCTTCGGCGAGCACGAGGGCGTGTTCTACATCGTGATGGAGCACGTCGACGGCTGCTCCCTCGAGCAGCTGCTGCGCACGCTGTCGCGCCGCCGCGAACAACTGGAACCCGAGGTCGCGTGTCACATCGCGATGGAGATCGCCGCCGGTCTGCATGCCGCGCACGAGACCGTGGGCGACGACGGCACGCCACTCGGCATCGTCCATCGCGACATCAGCCCGTCGAACGTGCTCATCACGCGCGATGGTCGCGTCAAGGTGATCGACTTCGGGATCGCGAAGGCGCGCAACCGGCTCGGCGAGACCCGCGCCGGCGACGGGCTCAAGGGCAAGCTGCGCTACATGTCGCCGGAGCAAGCGTTCGGGCGCGAGCTCGACCGGCGTGCCGACGTCTACGCGCTCGGCATCGTGTTGTGGGAGCTGCTGACGGTGCAGCCGCTGTTCCGCCACGCCGAGGAGCTCGGGCTGCTCGAGCTGGTCCGCGCGCCGACCGTCCCGGCGCCGAGCACGCTGAACCCGAGCGTCGGCCTCGCGCTCGATGCCGTGATCGCGCGCGCCCTTGCGCCCGCGCTCGAGGCCCGCACCGCGAGCACGCTCGAGCTCCGGCGCGAGCTGATGCGCGCCGTGCCCGGCGCGATGGCAATCCCGGGCGAGACGATCGGCCAGCTGGTGAACCTCGCCCACGACACGCTGGGCTCGATCACGCTCGACACCCAGAACCGCAGGCCTTCGACGCCGCCGCGCTCGGCGACGGTCGAGGCGACGGTCACGGCGACCATCGCGGAGCCCAGCGGGCGCCACGTCGACGCGCCTGCCGAGCTGTCGTCCGTGCGGGCCGGCCAGCTGCATCCTCCGGCGCCGCGCCGCGCGCTGGCCGTTCGCGCTCGGGGCGTGGTCGCGGCGGGCGTCGCGACCGGTGTGATCTTGCTCGCGAACCCATCTCGCTCGGCGGCCGTGCTGCCAGCGCCCACGCGCATCGAGTCGACGGTGCACGCGCCACCTGCAGCCCCTGTCCCCGCGGAGCCGCGGCCCGCCGCGCAGGTGCCGGTGCAAGAAGTCACCCGGCCAGCAACCGGCAGGCGCCCGAAGATCGCCCGGCCTCGTCCACCCGCACACGACGTCAAGGCGGTCGAGGTCGACGGCATCACGCTGGCCGACGAACCGACCGCCGCCGCGAAGCCCCGCCCGCGGGCAAAGCAGCCTCCCAAGCCCACGGCCAGGCCCGTCGCCCGCGAGGTCGACGGGACCGTGCTGGCAGAGTGATCATGAAGCACGCCCTGCTCGCACTCGCGATCGCGATCCTACCCGTGGCGGCGCATGCCGACGAGGCCGAAGATCTCAAGCAGCAGGGCCTGCGGGCGGCGCAGCGCAACGACTGGGAGCTCGCGCGCAAGCGGTTCGCCGCATCGTACGAGCGCGATCCGCGACCACTGACCCTGTTCAACCTCGCCTCGGCCGAGGAGCGGACCGACAAGATGTTCGCGGCGCGCGCAAACTTCCAGAAGTTCCTCGCGACCACCAAGCCCGGCGAGCACGACAAGTTCCGCGGCCTCGCAACCGCGGCGATCGAGAAGCTGTCCCGCGAGTTACCGACCGTGCAGATCGTGCTGACCGGCTTTGGCGCCGGCGTGACCGTCAAGCTCGACGGGGTCGCCGTGACCGCGCTCGCGGCGCCGATCGAGCTCGACCCCGGCGCGCACGAGGTCGTCGCGACGCGCGACGCGGCGCAGGTCCGGCGCTCGATCACGATCGATCGCAGCGAGCGCGAGGTCATCGAGCTGACGGCACCGCTGCCGGCGGTGCGCGAGCCGACACCGCCGATCGTCGTCACCCAGGCGCCGATCACCCCGGTGCGAGAGCCCAGCGAGCCCTCCGTGCTGTCGTCGCCATGGTTCTGGACCGCCGCCGCAGGTGTCGTGCTCGGTGCGGCAGGTGGCTACTACCTGTTCGTGCACGACCGCACGGCAGATCCGACGAGCGGCACGCTCGGCGGCGGCGTGATCGACGTCCGTTAGCGGTGCGCTTCGTCGCGGATCCGCGCGTGATCGAGCAACAGGTGCGTCACCGTGGAGTCGAGCTCCGGCTTGTCCCGGCCCGGCGCGGTGCTGAACAGCTCGAAGTAGCCGTCCTTCCAGTCGAGCACGTGCATCAGCACGCCGTGCGAATCGGCATCGATCTCCGACGACCGCGCGCGCACGATCTTGCCGTCGAGGACGTCGATCCAGGCGACGAAGTGATCGCGCGTGACCGACAGCTGGCCGCTCTTGCGCTCGTGCTCGAACATCGTGAGCAGCGAGGACAGCCCGAGCTCCGCGAGCGTGCCGCGCAACACGACGCGCTCGATGTCGTGCCGGCTGGCGCGCGCCCACCGCCGGGCGCGCAGGATCACCTCGAGCACGGTGAACGGCTTGGGGATGAAGTCCATCGCCCCGAGCTGGAGCGCCTGGAGCCGCACCAGGTCGGTGGCGTCGGCCGACATCATCATCACCGGGACGCTGGCGAGCTCGGTGTGGCGCCCCATCTCCTGGAGCACGTGCAGCCCGTCGACGACCGGCATGTCGCGCTCGATCAGGCAGACATCGGGCGTGCGCGACAGGCAGGCGCCGATCGCCTCCATCCCGTTGGTCGCGGTCGCGACCGAGAACCCGGCGATCCCGAGCGCGGTCGATAGCCGCTCGAGCAGGCGGGTCTGCGGATCGGCGACCACGATCCGGATCGCGGCGGCCGGTTGCGCTGCGGCGTGGCGCTCGAGCAGTCCCTTCACGGCCTCGGCGAACAGTTCGTCTGCGGGTCGTACCGGATCGCGGAACATCACACCGATCCCGGGATAGCGGCCGAGTGTGCGGGCCTCGTCCTCCGACAGGCTGTGGGTGACCTGCCCGGTGGTGACCAGGCGCTGGCCGCTCGGCGAGATCACGACCTGGACCACGGTGCCTACCGGCAGCGGTGGCGACAGCCGGATGAACATCCCGTACAGGGAGATGTCCTGAGAGATCGCGCGCATCTTCTTGCCCGCCGTGATCAGCTCCACCGGCAAGTTCATCGCAACGCGGTTGTTGCGCCGTCGCACGACTTGGGTTGGTACCACGCGGTCTGTCGGGAACCAATTGCCAAGAGTATGGTCGGGCGATGGCCTGGCTGACGCTGGCGGATGTCTCGGTCGCGCTCGGCGCGCGGGATGTCGTGCACGGTGCGAGTTGCGAGGTCAGTGCCGGTGATCTGGTCGTCGTCGTCGGTCCCAACGGGGCCGGCAAGACCACGCTGCTGCGCGCGATCGCGGGGCTGGTGCCGCGGCGCGCCGGGTCGATCCGCGTCATGGGCCAGGACCCCGCAACGGCGCCCAGGCGACTGATCGCGCGCGACCTCGCGTACCTGCCGCAGCACTACGAGCTCGCGTTTCCGTTCTCGGTCGAGGAGGTCGTGCTGCTCGGTCGCTACGCGAGCCAGAAAGGGATCGGGCTCGCGAGCGCGGCGGACCTCGCGGCGGCCCGGACGGCGATGGCGGCGTGCGATGTCAGCGCGCTTGCGACCCGGCGGTTCGACGAGCTGTCGGGCGGCGAGGCGCGGCGCGTGATCATCGCGCAGGCGCTGTGTCAGGGCGCGAAGTGCCTGCTGCTCGACGAGCCGACCTCGGGTCTCGATCCAGCCCACGCGCGTGCCGTGTTCGAGGCGATGCGCACGCACTGTCACGCCGGTGGCGCGGCGGTCGTCGTCACCCACGACCTCGATCTCGCGCTTCGGTTCGGCGGCACGATGTGGCTGGTCTCGGGCGGACGGCTGAGCTCGCGCGGCGCGCCAGCCGACGTGCTCGCGTCGGCCGCCACCCGGCAGGCATTCGGGATCGACATCCACGTCGGCGAGTTGCCGGCTGGTGGCGCGTTCGCGGTGCCACGATGAGCGTGACGAGCGCGTTCGTCAGCGGGACGTCACGCCGGCTGACGCTGAAGCGGCTCGTGCTCACGATCGTGATCGCCTCGTGATCGCGGCGGCGCTCGGCGTGTTCGCCACGCTGTCAGGCATCGCGACCGATCGCGGCGGCCGCTACCTCGAGGTCCTCGGGCTGTCCGCGTTCGACGATCCGATCCAGAGCCGGATCCTCGAGTACCGGTTCACCCGCGTGCTCGCGACGTTCCTGATCGGCGGTGCGCTCGCCGCCGCCGGATGCGCGCTCCAGGCGCTGCTGCGCAACCCGCTCGCCGAGCCGTTCACGCTCGGCATCTCGTCGGGCTCGTCGCTCGCCGCGGTCGTCGCGATGCGGTTCGGATTCGGCGACCTCGGCGTCAGCGCGGCCGCGCTCGGCGGCGCGATCGGCGCGCTCGGGATCGTGTGGCAGCTCGCGCGGATCGGGCGCCAGCTGCCGCCCGCCACGCTCGTGCTCGCCGGCGTCACGATGGCGATGTTCTGCTCCTCGGCGACCGTGCTGATCCAGTACACGACCGACTTCATGGACATGCCGCGGATGATGGTGTGGATGATGGGCTCGCTCGAGTCAGTGACCTGGGACAAGGATCGGCTCGCGATCGCTCCGATCCTGACCGGGCTCGTGATCCTCGTGTTCTACAGCCGCGAGCTCAACGCGCTCGCCGCCGGGCCCGAGGTCGCGGCGTCGCTCGGCGTGTCGGTCGGGCGGACCCAGACCGTGGTGTTCGTCGTCGCCTCGCTGCTGGTCGGGGTGTCGATCTCGCTCGCCGGGCCGATCGGCTTCATCGGGCTGGTCGTGCCGCACGCCTTGCGCGCCGTGATCGGCCCGGATCACCGGCTGCTGATCCCCGCCTCGATCCTCGGCGGCGCGATCGTGCTCACCTTGTGCGACGTCCTCGCGCGCACGCTGTTCGCCCCCGCGCGCCTGCTGCCGACCGGCGCGGTCACGACCGTGCTCGGGATCCCGGTGTTCTTCGTGATCCTGCTCGGGCACAAGCGACGCGCCGGGTTGTGGTCGCGCGGATGACCGTCCTGGGCCACGTCATCGACTCGATCTGCCCGGCCAGCGAGGCCCAGGCGGCGGGTGCACGGCAGAACGTCGCGGCGGCCGAGGCACCGATCCTGACCCGGCTCGCGGGCCTGCTGGCGGCGCGCAGCACCCGCTGGCCCTGAGTCGGTTGCCGCACGATCGTCGTGCGCCGGGGATCATGGCGTCGGAGATCCGGGATCGTCCTCGGCCCGCGCATCCGACGGTGGTCGCCGCGCACGCGATCGTCGACGGCACCGCCGCGCTCGCGCAGATCGCGCGGTCCAGCCGTGCGCTGATCGTGCTGGTCGATGCCGGCGCCCGCGAGACGGCAGCGAGCCCTACACGGCGATCCAGCCGGGCGCGCCCGACGCGGACCTGCTCGCCGGTCCGGCGATGATCGTGGTCGATGCCGCACTCGGCCTGAAGCCGGATCGTACTGCGGTGTCGCTCGCCGATCACGGGCTCGACCTGCTCGCGATCGGCGCCCTCGGCCGGGGCCAGGCCGCCGCCGCGGCCTGCTCGGCGCCGCGCTCGGGGCACCGCCGACCGCCTGGGGACGCCGGCGCGAGACCGCGGGGAACGAGGTGCGGCGCTGGCCGGAGCTGGGGCGATCGAACAGCTCGCGACCCTCGGGGCGCCGAGACCGCGGTGCTGCCGGGCTGGTGCTCGGCGCCTCGATGAACATCCCGACCCTGCTCGACGGCCACGCCACCGGGGCGGCCGCGCTGGTCGCCGTGGCGTTGTGCCCCGCGGTCACCGGCTACCTGATCGCCGCCCACACCGGCTCGTTCGTCCAGCCGCGGATCCTGGCGCACCTCGGGCTCGCGCCGATCTTCGAGGTCGGGCTCGGCCATGGCGAGGGCACCGGTGCGGCAATGGTGTTGCCGCTCGCCGATCAGGTGGCGGCGCTCGCCGCGCGCGGCTAAAAACATCCCGTGTCTCCTCGCAAACGCCGCACCGGCAGCTTCGAGGTCGAGCGCACGACGGGCTCGCACGAGGTCCTCGATCGGCTGTTCGTCTACGGCACGATGCGCCAGGGCCAGACCGCGCGGTCGCTGCTCGCGAACTCGATCAAGCGCTGCATCCCGGCGCACACCAGCGGCGAGATCTACGCATTCCCGATGGGCCACCCCGGCTACACGGAGGGCGACGGGACCGGGAAGGTCGTCGGCGAGATCGTCTGGCTGACCGAGCTGGCTGCCACGTTCGGCCTGATCGACGCCTACGAGGGCGACGACTTCGCTCGCGTGATCAAGCAGGTGACGGTCGAGTCCGGCGAGCTGGTGTGGACCTGGATCTACACGCTGTCGGATCCCGCGACGATCAAGCACGGCACGCGAGTTCCCGACGGCGACTGGGTCCGCTACTGGACCGAGCAGACCCGAGGGGCCTAGATGATGAAGTGGCCGAGCACTGCCATCGAGAGGGCAGCGAGCGCGGCGGCGATGGTCCCGAGACTGACCCGGCAAGACGGGTTCGGGACGCTCAAACGATGTGGCACAGGTCGAATTTCCCTGTTTGCCAGCCAGAGTCAAGTTACCGCCTGGCACGTCCGGAGCAGATAATTTCGTCAGCAGTTTTAACCGGTTGCATGCGAAAAATCCTGCATCCTAGCCGTTGACTGGCGGCCAGACTGGGTCATGGGCAGCGGCGGGCACCTGGTAGGTCACCTCGTGCGCCTCGCCCGGCAGTGGCACCGTCCAGCGGTCCAGCATGCGGATGATGACTGCCGTGGGCACGCGCTCGACCCGCGCCTGGTTGCGCGCGTGCTGCTCGAACGCCGTGGTCTCGACATAGACGATGCGTGTCCGCGCCCGGTAGTTGCGAAACAGCTCGAGCAGCTGGCTGCGCAGCGGCGGCGACAGGTTGCTCGCGTTCCATGCGAACGAGGTCCCCGCGCGCAGGTAGCCGCGTGCCTGTTCGCGCGCCGCCGCGATCACGTGGGCCTGGTCGTCGGCGGGATCGATGTCGAGCTCGGTCCGCAGATCATCGAGCGAGATCACCGGCAGCGCGGGGCGCTCGCGCAGCCAGGTGTCCTTGCCGCTCGCGGGCAGGCCCGACATCAGGATCGCCTCGGCGACGGTGTCATCGTGCGCCGGGACCTCGGGCTGGCGCGCACCCGGTGCCGCTTCGTGCCACACGCGCGCCGTGTGCGGCGACGGGAACGCGAACGCTCGATCGAGCACTCCGAGCTCGCGACAGTGCTCGGCCCACAGCGCGCAGTGGTCGATGATCCGCGCCTGATCTGCCGGATCCGTGCACCGGCGGCCGCGCGCATCGGCATCGGCGACCGCGACCAGCCAGTCGTGCCGGGTGACGAGCGACAGCCGGATCGCGAGGTGCTGGGCGTCGGCGGCGGGCTTTGTGATCCCGAAGAACGGGATCTGGTGATGGCGGACCAGCGCGCACACGTGCTCGCGCACGCCGAACGGAACCCCGAGCCGCCACAGCGCCACCCGCACCAGGTTGTCGCCGCGCGCCGAGTGTCCGCGCGAGGTCAGCTTGTCGCCGTCGAGCCGGGTGGTCGACGGTTTGCCGACGTCGTGGAGCAGCACGCCGGCGAGCACGATCGCGCGGCCGATCCGATCGAGCGCCGCGTAACACGACCCGCCGACCAGCGCCTCGACCGCCATCCGGGTGTGGATCCAGACGTCGCCCTCCGCGTGGTAGCCGGCGTCCTGCGGCGTCGCGGCGAGCTGGTCGGCCGGCACGATCTCGGCGAGCAGCGCCGCGAGCGCGGGCCAGTCGACCGCGCCGCCGGGCGGGATCTCGGGCAGGTTCATGGCGCGACCTCGAACAGGTCGACCCCGTCGGCGAGCCGGTTCGGGACGATCGGTCGCGCGAGCCAGTGG
>JBBJLY010000042.1:0-44790 GCA_037720695.1 Kofleriaceae bacterium
GGGCGCTGTAGCCGGCCCAGACATGTGCGGACAGCTCGTGATCGACGGTGCCGCTGAGGAGCTGGACCTCGATCGTGCCGCCGGTACTGGTACGATCGCGTGCGGCGAACCCACCTGCCTGGACCAGCAAGCCCTTGATGAACGTCACCGGCACGCGGGTATCCACGCTGCCGGTGCGCAGGCTATCAGCGGGCGCTCCCTCGATCGTCCACCGGTTCTCGAGTCCGGTCGCGCCGGCGATTGCGACGCCGGACTCGTCGCGACTGGTGCCGGTCGCGAAGCCAGCGACCGCGTCGTGAGTCGCATCAGCGATCGGCAGCTTCAGGAGGTATGCGGCGGGCAGCCAGGTCCGCACCGCGAACGGGGACACGGCGTCGAGCGGGTCACTCGCCGTGGTACAGGCGAATGCGTGCGCATCGCCGCAGTCGAGGCGCGCCTCCGTGGGCGGGGGCTCGAACCCGAACAGGTTCTCGCGCTCCTCCGCCCGCGCAGGTCGCGCGAGCCAGAGGCACGCGAGCAACACGGACCGCACGTGCACCGGGGCACGGTAACAGAGATCAGTGATCGTGGTCGCAGCCGGGGCCGTGCTCGTGCGCGTGCCCGTCCGCGTGCTCCTTCTCGTGCTCCTCGATCTCCTGCTTCACCTTCTCCATGTCGAGGCCACGGGCCTGCGTGACCAGCTGCTCGAGCGCCGCCGGCGGCAGTGCGCCGCTCTCGCGGAACAGCAGCACGCCATCGCGGAACAGCATCAACGTCGGGATCGCCTGGATGCCAGCGGCACCCGCGAGCTCCTGCTGCGCTTCGGTGTCGATCTTGCCGAACACGACGTCACCGTGGGCCTCGGAGGCCTTCTCGAACACCGGCGCGAATGCGCGACACGGGCCGCACCACTCCGCCCAAAAATCGAGGAGCACGATGCCCGGCTTCTCGATCGTGTCCTTGAAGTTGTCTCCGGTGATCTCGACGGTTGCCATATCGCGGCACCATGCCCCGCCGATTGGCTCTCTGCAAGCGGGCGAGTGCGCACGTTGCCAGTGGCACGCCGAATGCCTGCGCTGGTTGGATGACCGCACAGACTCACGTCGTCGTCGGCTATGACTTCAGCCAGAACGCGCGTGCCGCGCTGCAGCGCGCGGTGACGCACGCACGAGCCCCACGACACGTGCTCCATGTCCTCTGCGTGATCGACTCACGCGACCCGGTGCCCGGGATCCCGGCGCCCGGCGGGGTCGACCACCAGTACGCGGCACGGGTGCAGGACGTGCTGGTTGCCGAGATCCAGAGCGAGCTCGCGACGAGCGATGACCCGACCCCGGTCCACTTCTTCGTCCACGCCCGGATCGGCAAGCCAGCGCCCGAGATCCTCGAGCTCGCGCGTGAGATCGGCGCGGATCTGATCGTGCTCGGCAACCATGGGTTGACCGGGCTTGAACGGCTGGTGATCGGCTCGACGTCGGAGAAGGTCGTGCGCGATGCAGGCTGCAGCGTCGAGGTCGTGCGCGTGAAGCAGTATCGCAACGTGGACCTGATGGACATCGTCGAGGTCGAGCCGGACCGCGAGCACCCGTACATCCCGCCCCATCGCTACGTCTACGAGGACCATCGCGTCAACCTCCGCCCGCCGGAGTGGCCGCTGTACTGACCCCGGCCTGTGCGTGAGGCGCGTGCTACGTTTGCTGCGTGGGCCGACTTCGCATCAGCTACAACGCACCGGTCGTCCTGACGTTCGCGCTGCTCGCGGTCATCGTCGAGATAGCGTGGCCCGGGGCGCCAACGGGTCCCGGCGTGAAGGCGGAATGGTTCACCACGCAAGGCCAGCTCGGCGGGTTGAACGGCTACGTCAGCTTGTTCACACACGTGATCGGTCACGCCGGCTGGAACCACCTGATCGCGAACTTCATGCTGATCCTGCTACTCGGGCCGATCCTCGAGGAGCGGTACGGGTCGATGTCGTTGCTGGTGATGATCGCGATCACCGCCGTGGTCTCCGGGCTTGTCGATGTCGCGCTCGGGGATCGCACCCTCGGTGCCAGTGGCATCGTGTTCATGATGATCGTACTCGCGTCGACCGCCAACATCCGGGCCGGTTCGATCCCGCTGACCTTCATCGCGATCGCGCTGATCTACATCGGGCGGGAGGTAGCGTCGTCATTCGACGACGATAACGTCTCGCAGCTCGGTCACATCCTCGGCGGTGTGTGCGGCGCAGCGTTCGGGTTCATTCATGCGCGTGGCAAGCACATCGGCCCGGCGAAGCCGGTGAAGACGATCCTGCCAGGCGCACCGGTCGTGGTTCGCAAGAAGCCCTGACATGGCGGGACGCGTCCCGCAGACGCTGATCAAGTATCGGCGCGGCATCCGGATGCGGTTCGAGCGCTGGTTCGGCGTGGCCGGGGACTGCAAGGCGATCCTGTGGGCCGATGACGTCCCGCACTGGATCGTGCGCAACGGGATGGGCGACGTCCGGCTCGCCTCGCCCGAGCGAACGGTGATCGCGTACACCAACCCGGCGCGCCTCAAGGCCGTCGTCGCGACGCCGGCCCTCGACCGGCTGGTCGTTGTCCACGAGCATCGCCAGGGTCACGCCCGACTCGCCATCGTCGATGCCGATGGCGAGCTCGCGCTGACGGATTACCCGGATAGCGATAGCTCGGTCGGGCTCGCCACTGATGGCCACACCATCGTCGTCAGCGCCCACGTCGCTCCCCTGGTGTCGAGCTTCACGCACGGGCTCGCGGAGCGCCGGCCGTGGCGGCTCGATCAGTTGCCCAAGCAGTTGCGCGACCCCGGCATCTCCGCGGTCAAGTCCCTCGGGGACTCGGTGTTCGTCGCGACCCGCCAGAGCTGGTCGCGCTGGACGTGGGGAGGCACGCTGATCGAGGCCTGGCCCGCGCCGGTCACTCGGCGGCGGATGTATCCGGCGTCCGCGACCGACCGTCGCGAGATCGATTGGCCACTGACGCTGATCGACTGGCACCCGCGCTACCCGCTGATCCAGACCTTCACCGACGTCGGGCGCAGCGTGCTCGTCGAGTGGGATCTCGAGAACGTCGTGGGGCGCGAGATCGGCGACACCAACGAGCGCGTGGTCGCGGCGCGGTCGCCGTGCGGGCGGTGGGTCGTCGCCGATCGAGTCGACAGCGGCGGTCGCGGGCTCGACCTGTGGGATCGCGAGCGCGGCGAGATCGTCGAGCGCCTCGAGACCCGTCGCTATGGCGTGTCCGCGATCGCGCTGGCCGGGCACCCTCGAGGTCGCGCTGGCGACCAGCGAGGGCGTGTTCTCGCTCGATGTCGTCGACAAGCGCGCGGCCAAAGCGGACGTCGAGGAGCTGCTCGCCCAGCACGCAAAGGCGCCGTGGGACCTCGAGCTGCGCACGGTGATCGCGGATGCCTTGATCGAGTTCGGCGATCCGCGCGGCGAGCTGATCACGATCCAGACCGCGCTCGCCGAAGGCACCGCCGACAAGCTCGCGGCCCGGCGCGCGGCCGAGCTGATCGCGCAGCACGCGGACAGCTGGACCAACGTGCTGCCGCGGATCGAGCGCAGCTCGCGTCGCTTCGCGCGTGGCTTCCTGGTCGCCGCGCGCACGACCGCGGATCAGGCGGAGCTCATCCGCTCGTTGCATCGTGCCGAGTGGGCCACGCTCGAGGAGCTCGAGGTCGAGACGCCAGACGTGTTGCCCGCCCTCGCCGAGCGGCTGCCGCTACTCCGCACGTTCGCGTTTCGCTACGGGTTCCCGAAGCCGGCGCCCGGCGCGCAGTTCCCGATGCTGACCGCCCTTGGCTGTGCGACCTGGCTGCCGCCAGATCTCGCCGCGTTTCCGAACGTCCGCGTGCTCGGCGGCAACTGGGCCCGCACCACGCCGACGCTCGAACGCCACCGCGCGCTTCTCGAGCGGCTCGCCGGGCTCGGGATCCAGGCGGTGGTCTACCGGTTCGCGGAGCGCTTCCTGTCGAGCGACAGCTTCGGCGCGGCGGTCCGCGCCCGCGACGCTGGACCTCCGGAGGTCCGATTCGCGCTCGGCGCCGGAAGCGGGACGTTCGATGCCAAGGGCTGGGCGGTCCGGCTGCGGCGCGATGGTGACCGTGCCGAGCTCGCGCGCGGTCGCGATCTCGAGGAGCCCTCCCGGATCCTGCCGACGATCCTCGACCTGCTGCACGACAACGGCATCACCTCGTGCGCGATGCACGTGCCGCCCGACGAGGTCGATGCGGTGAAGGCGGTCGCGCTTCGCCACCGGATGGACGTCACGTTCGATGCGCCGGCGATCGAGCTGGCGGAGCCCTGAGGGCTATTGCCGCGACCTGGCGACCGTGGCCTTGAAGGCTTCGAGCCGGGCGCCGGTGAGCTGCCAGTCGACCCCCGGACGGTTGTTCTCGTTGGAGTTGAAGCACGCAGCGAACACATATCTGGGATCCGCGAGCACGGCGTCGCCGGCAGCAGTGATCGACGCGGCGTCGAGGCCGTTGTACTCGCCGATACCAAGCTGCGTGACGCCGACGCGCGTGGCCCACGCCGACATCCGTGCGATCTTCACGCCGGCGTTCTCACCCGGATCCGCGGTCGTTCCACCCTGGTAGGTATCCGAGGCGACGACCTCCGACAGCGAGAGCACGTCGGGCGGTAGCCACGCGGCGATCTCGGCGTCGGTGTAGCCCTGACCCTGCGCACTCCACCAGAAGCCATTGACGATCACGCCGGCGAGGACGTTCGAGGGCGCGCGCAAGATCGGCAGGACGTGCCGCTGCATCGCTGCGTAGCTCGCCGCGGTGCCGTCACCGGTGGGCTCGTGATGGAGCGTGACAAACACGCGGCCGGGGAGCGCGTCGAGCGCGTCGGCAAGTCGGTGCAGCTGCGCGTCGTACCTGCCATTTGCTGCGCCGGCCCAGTCGTCATCCGGAATCTTGAACGAGAGGATCGGCATCCGATTGGCTGCGAGCTCGCTGTCCGCGAGCCTGACGGACGACTCGAAGGATGCGAGCTGTCCGAAGATGCGGCGCGCATATACCGCCCCGGTCTCGGCGAGTCGGTCATTCCATTCAGTGGCCGGAGCGGACATCCCGATCCGCGTGTGGCGCACGACCGCTTGGGTCTCGGTGTCGAGATCGTCGGCCGGGTCGGCGACACAGGCAGGAAGGATCAACGCGGCGAGGACGAGGTGCTTGAGCATGCCCTGACCCCGAGCAAGGGTCATGCTTGCGGAAGTGCGCGACGAGCGCTCTCCCCGGTCGCACGTGTAACGCCCGAGGTTACAGTGACTGTGGGGGCTTCCCGACACCGCTTTCCAGGTGGCTCCCGCGTGCCACCCGACGTCTTACAGGAAGTAGTCCGGCAGGAGCTGCGCCGTCGGATCCATCGCGTACTCGGACAGATCCGTCTTGCCCTCGGCGATCAGCACCTCGTCGTCGATCAGGAACTTGCCGGTCAGCTCGCGCGACGGCTTGGTCACGATCGCGTACGCGGCATCGCCCATGATCTCCGGCTTCCGTGATCCCCGCATGCCGGCATCACCGCCGAGCAGGTTCTTGATCGCCGACGTCGCGATCGTGGTGCGTGGCCACAGCGCGTTGACCGCGACGCCCGCGCCGCGCAGCTCGCCGGCCATCCCGAGCACGCACATGCTCATGCCGAACTTCGCCATCGTGTAGGCGACGTGCGGCGCGAACCAGCGCTCCTCCATGTTGAGTGGGGGCGAGATGTTGAGGATGTGCGGATTCGCCGCCTTCTTGAGATGCGGGAGGCAGGCCTGAGACGACGCGAACGTGCCGCGCGTGTTGACGCCGTGCATCAGATCGAACCGCTTCATCGGCGTGTATTCGGTGTTGGTCAGGCTGATCGCGCTGGCGTTGTTGACCAGGATGTCGATGCCGCCGAACGTCTCGATCGTCTTGGCCACCGCCGCGGCGATCTGGTCCTCGAACCGGATGTCGCACACGAGCGCGAGGCCCTTGCCACCCGCGTCGTCGATCTCCTTCGCGGCCGTATACACCGTGCCGGGGAGCTTGGGGTTCGGCTCCGCCGTCTTGGCCACGATCGCGACGTTCGCGCCGTCGCGCGCGGCGCGCAGCCCGATGGCGAGCCCGATGCCGCGGCTGGCACCCGTGATGAACAGCGTCTTGCCCTTCAGTGACATGGGCGCAATCTACACGAACTCGTCGGGGTGCATCGCGCCCTCGAGCAGGTCCGCGTCGTGGGGGCGCAACAGCTTGTTGATCATGAGCGCCGCGGCGAGCCCGACGACGAGCCCGCCGCCAAACGCGAAGAAGCCGTGGCTGACGCCGACGAATCCGGGCGGACCTGGCTTGAGCGCGACGAACACGGGCCCGGCGACCAGCCCGACGATCAACGACAGCAGGGCGGTCGTGGTCGGCATCACCGGCCATGCGATCCGCTTGTTCGCGATCACCAGCAGCGCGCCGACGAACAGCGACACCGCCGCGATCAGGCACGCGATCATCGCGACCCAGCCGAACATCGGGAACGCCGACGACGTGTGATAGGTGGTCTCGAGCTTGTGGGCGACCGCGACTGCATCGGAGTCCGCCGGGTGCTCGCGAGCGTAGGTGCGCGCCCCTGCCAGCTCCTTCTCCCACACCGCGATCAACGTCGAGTTCGACATCGACAGGCAGTTCTTGTCACAGGTCGCGCCGGCCTTGACGAACGTCTCCTCGTCGATGCACCCGGTGAGCTGCATCTCCTCGCGCAGCTTGACGTTGCGCAGGTTGCACTTGAACAGGCCGCGCGGGCCAAACCCGACCTGCTCGGCGGTGCCGATGGTCACCGGGTTGTACAGCCACTTCTTCGAGACGCTGGCGTAGCCGAGCGCGGCGGCGGCAGCGATCGACAGCACGATCGCGATCACGCGATGGTCGGATCTCTTCGGCAACGACTCGGTCACAACGACCCTCCCGGCAATTGAGGCATCACCTTACCCATCTCGACATATTCGTGGTGCGCACCGATCCACAGATCTTCGGCCACCATGGTGCGGCCGGCGCGTGCCGCGATCACCGCCGCGCGGACCACCGCGTTCTTGATGTAGCCGCCCGTCATGTCGAAGCGCTCGGCAAGCGCGTGGAAGTCGACCAGCTCGTGGAGATTCGTCGACGGTGGCAGCAGCATCCGCCACAGCCGCGCGCGTTCGTCGACCTCGGGCTCGGGGAACCGGATCCGGAAGTTTAACCGGCGTTGCAGCGCAGGGTCGATCGAGCTCTCCGCGTTGGTCGTCAGGATGCTGACGCCATCGAACGTCTCCATCCGCTGGAGGATGTAGTTGACCTCGAGGTTCGCGAATCGATCCTGAGCCGTCTTGAGCTCCGTGCGCTTCCCGAACAGGCTGTCGGCCTCGTCGAACAGCAGCATCGCGTGCGCGTCCTGCGCCTCGTCGAAGATCTTGCCAAGGTTCTTCTCGGTCTCGCCGACGAACTTCGAGACCACGGTCGACAGATCGATCCGCACCAGCTCGAGCCCGAGCTCGGATGCGACGACGCTGGCGGCCATCGTCTTGCCGGTCCCGGGCTCGCCGGAGAACAGGGCCGACACGCCGCGCGAGATCCCGAGGTGGCGCTGGTAGCCCCAGCGCTCGAGGATCTGCGAGCGCTCGCGGACCATCGCGATCACGTCCTTCAGCGTGTCGACCACGTCGTCCGGCAGCACGAGCTCGGCGAACCGCGCCTTGCGCTGGACCACCGCACCGAACGTGCCGACCCGCAGTGACAGCCGACGTCCGACGGCCGCCTCGAGCCCGACCAGATCGACGGCAGTCCCGGCCGCGGCCGCATAGCGCGCGGCGGAGCCCGCGACGTCGGCGATCGCCCCGGGGCCGATGACGTAGCGCGCCGCGAGCACGGTCGCATCGGCCTCGAGACCATGCGGTCCGAGTGCCGCCGTCCACGCTCGTTCGCGATCCTCGAGCTCGGTCCGTGGCAGCGCGACCGTGAGCACCGCCCGACCGACCTCGAGATGTCCGCCGCTCTTCGCGGTGCCGGCGAGGATCAGGCCGGGAAACTGCGCGAGCGCATCGGCGTGCTCGGCGACCAGCTCGCCGCGCTCGTCGAACAACGCCTCGACGTCCGCCAGGTACGGGACCGCATCGCGCAGCCGGGCCGCCGCCAGCGCGGTGCCGAGCAGCGCCGATTTCGAGCGATGCTCGAGCGCTAACAGCTTGCCCGCGGGGATCACGAGCAGCGGCCGGTCGATCGCCGCGGCGAGCCGGTATGCGCTGGCGCGGCGCCCGGAGCCGCGGGGACCACCGATCACGACCGCGACGTCGCCCGCGGTCAGCCGCGGCACGAGGGCATCGAGCGCGGCACGTGCGAGCGCGGGCAGCACGACGCTGGATGGTTCACGCGTCGCGATCAGCTCCGCGAGCCCGGCCAGCGGCAGCTGCAGCGCATCGTCACCGAGCAGCCAGGCGAGCGCGCTCGCTACCGGCTCGATCGTCGCGGCCAGGCCGTCGCCATCGACCGCGATCACGCGGCCCCGGCGCAGCGCGGACCCGGGCAGGATGGTGCGGAGCAGCGGCGCCGGATCGGTGCGCAGCAGATCCGCGATCGTCTCGAGGTAGAGCGCCGGCCGCCGCCGTGCGGCGAGCGCATGGCACAGCTCGCGGGTATCGAGATCGACGCCATACGCGATCGCGACGGCCGCGATGCTGTTCGCCGCGGGGTCGAGTCCGAGCCGGTGCGCCAGCGTGTCCAGTCGCGGCGCGCTGCGCTGCGCCTGCTGCGCGAGCGTGGCGAGCTCGGCCTCCGCCTTGCGGTGGGTATCCTTTGGACGCAGCGTGCCGCCGGCGAGCCGGCCGAGCGCGGCCTCGTCGCGCAGGTAGATCTGCGACGGCAACCGCGGATCGGCGAACCCGGAGCCTGCGTTCAGCCGCCGCACGAGCGCGGCCTCGGCGAGCAGCCGGATCTGGACGATCACGCCCCCGATCAGGCCCCCGGTCAGGCCCCCGAGCGGATCAGCCACGCGGCTTCGACCTCTTCACGGCCCTGGCCGGCGGCTGCTCGGCGAGCGTCGACGGTGCTGGCTCGCGCACGACCTCCGGACCGTCGAGCGTCGACGGGGCGGGCGCCCCCGCCGGGACCTCGGGTCCGACGAGCGTCGTCGCGTGGGCGGGAGCCGCAGGCAGTTCCGGTCCGACGAGCGTCGTGACGGCGGGGGCGGGGTCCGGCGCCTCGGGACCCGACAGGGACGCGGGGATCGCGGGAACGCTCGATGGCGTGACCTCGGCCATCGCGTTCAACGCGGCGGCGATGAAGTCCGTGATCGCCTCGGGCTCGGCCGGCGGCTGGTCGCCGTCGCCTTCGTCATCACCCTCATCCGTCGTCTCCTCGAGCGTCTGCTTCTTCTCGTCGAACAGATCCTCCTGCGCATCTTCGAGGTTCACCAGCTCGGCCCGCAGCTCGCCCACGCGGGTCGACAGCTGGTCGAACTTCGCGTGCAGCTCGGACAGCTGCGCCTGATCGCCGTGGGTCAGGTTCGCTTGCAGCACCGCGAGCGCTTGCTCGAGCAACACCTTGCGGTCCTCGGCGAACACGAACTCGTACATCGAGTCGCGACCGGTCACCGCGGTCTGCAGAAATTCGAGTGCCTGCGCCTCGCGCTGCGGCAGGTACAGCAGGCTGACGTTGACGTTCTGCTTGCCGAGGATCAACTGGATCGCGTCGAACAGTCGACCGCGGTGCGCCAGCTCGAGATCGACAACCTGTTCCCCGGCGATCATCGGGAGCTCTTCCTCCTCCTGCTTCGCCCCCTCCTGCTCGAGCCCGACCTCGCGCTCGAGCTCGGGGCCCTCGAGCTCCTTGTCTTCCGCGCGCACGAGCTACTCGGTCTTCTCCCACCACTGGCACCACCACGGACCGCCCACCAGGATCCGCAGCTTCGGATGCCAGCAGTACGAGATGTTCTCGTCGGGGTTCAAGTAGAACAGGCAGTTGTCGCAGCGCTCGTCGCCATAGGGCTTGCCCTTGAGCACCGCATCCTCGGCGAGGTGCTTGAGCTGGAGCGCCAGCTTGTCGTCGATCTCTTTGGGCTCGGGCTTCGGCAGGTCATCGTCGGCCATATCGCGGCCGAGCATACAACGCTATCGCTTGCGCAGCCGCTGGGAGAACCAGGCGACCGTCTCGGTCATGCCGTCCTCCACCTGGTGCGTGGGGACGTAACCGAGCGCGGCGCTGATCTTGTCGATCGCGGCCTGCGAGTGGCTGATGTCGCCCGGGCGCGGGGACTCGAACACCGGCTCGGCCTCGGCGACCTCGGGGACGTCCTTCGCGAGGTCGTCTCGGATCATCGCGAACAGCTGGCGCAGATCGGTGCGCCCGTTACAGCCGCAGTTGTAGACCGTGCCGGTCACGTCCGGGTCGGTTGCCGTACCGGCGAGGATGTTGGCCTGCACGATGTTGTCGACGTAACAGAAGTCGCGGCTGTTGGTGCCGTCGCCAAAGATCACGCACGGCCGGCCGTCGACCAGCGCGGAGATCCAGCGCGGGATCACCGCGGCGTAGACGCCCTCGGGATCCTGGCGGCGCCCGAACACATTGAAGTAGCGCAGCCCGATGTTCTGCTGGCCATAGACGTCGTGGAACACCTGCGCGTAGATCTCGTCGACGCGCTTGGTCACCGCGTACGGCGACAGCGGCTTGCCGATCCGATCCTCGTGCTTGGGCAGCCCGGGATGATCGCCGTAGACGGAGGAGCTCGACGCATAGACGACGCGCCCGACGTTGGCTTCCTTGGCCGCGACGAGCACGTTCAGGAACGCGTCGACGTTGTGCTGGTGGGAGGCGATCGGATCCTTGATCGAGCGAGGCACCGAGCCGAGCGCGGCCTGGTGCAGCACGATGTCGACGTCCTTGACCGCCTGCTTCGCGACGTCGGGATCGCGGAGATCACCGTCGATGAACCGGAACTGCAGCCGCTCGTCGGGGTTGATCGCGAGCACGTCGTCGAGGTTGCGCTTGTGGCCGGTGACGAAGCTGTCGACTCCGACGACTGTCTGCCCGAGATCGAGCAGCCGCTCGAGCAGCGCCGAGCCGATGAACCCCGCGACACCGGTGACGAGCCACCGCCGCGGCGTGTTGACCAGGTCCTCGCAGACCTGATCGTAGCGCCCCCGCTTGGTCATAGACTCCAGAGCCGGATCCCGCGGGGCGGCTTGATGCCCGCCGGAAACGCGCTCTTGACGTCGATCACGACGCCGTTGTCCCGCACGCGCTCGAAGATGTTGCTCGGGTTCGAGATGTACTCCTCGTGCGCGACGGCGAGGATCGCGGCGTCGAGCTGCGTCAGCTGCTCGAGCGGCGTGATCTCGATCTTGTACTCCTCGAACGCCTCGTGCGGATCGCCCAGCGGATCGTGGACCAGCGGCTCGATGCCGAACGTGGCGAGCTCCGCGATGATGTCCGGAATCTTCGAGTTGCGCAGGTCGGGCACGTTCTCCTTGAACGTGAGGCCGAAGATGCCGACCTTGGACTTGCGCAGCGGGATGTCGGTCTGCGTGAGCATCATCTTCACGCACTTCTGCGCGATGAACGGGCCGACGTTGTTGTTGATGCGGCGGCCGGCGAGGATGACCTCGGGCAGGTAGCCGAGCTCCTGCGCCTTGGTGGTCAGGTAGTACGGATCGACGCCGATGCAGTGCCCGCCGACCAGGCCGGGCGTGAACCGCAGGAAGTTCCACTTCGTGCCCGCAGCCTCGAGCACGTCCGCCGTGCGGATGCCCATGCGGTCGAAGATGAACGCGAGCTCGTTCATCAGCGCGATGTTGAGATCACGCTGGGTGTTCTCGATCACCTTCGCGGCTTCGGCGACCTTGATCGACGGCGCCTTGTGCACACCGGCGATCACGACCGAGGCGTAGACGCGCGCGACGCGCTCGAGCGTCTCGGCGTTCTGTCCCGACACCACCTTCGTGATGAGCTCGAACGTGTGCTCCTTGTCGCCCGGGTTGATGCGCTCCGGCGAGTAGCCGAGGAAGTAGTCGACACCGTTCTTGAGCCCGCTCTTGTCGTCGAGGATCGGGCCGCACAGCTCCTCGGTGACACCCGGGTACCACGTCGACTCGTAGACCACGCAATCGCCCTTCTTGAGGTGCGGGCCGACGGTGCGCGACGCCGAGAAGCTCGGTCCGAGATCCGGACGGTTGTTGTTATCGATCGGCGTGGGCACGGCGACGATGAAGAACGTGCAGTCGGCGAGCTTCGACGGGTCTGCGGTGAGCTCGAGCTGCGTGGCCGACGCGAGTTGCTCGCTCGTGACCTCGCGGGTGTCGTCGTGGCCCTTGTTCAGCTCGTCGACGCGGCGCTGCCGGATGTCGAAGCCGATCGTCGGCAGCTTCCGGCCAAAGCTGATAGCTACGGGTAAACCCACGTAGCCGAGGCCGATAACCGCGATCTTCTCCTGGTCGAGTGGACGCATCTTTCGGAGAACACCACGATCCCCGTCGACAGTTCAAGCGTTCCAACGTTCGACGTTGATGTCGTGATCGACCACCGAGCGATTGCGCACGGCGCACGGCGCACGGCGCGCTGCGCTTCCCCCGCGACCGCGCTCGCTACCCGACGAGCAGCACGCCGAGGAACCGGCCTTGCGGCATCAGACGCGCGAGCTCGAGCAACTCGTGCTCGCGCGTCTGGTGTGCCCGGCTCACCAGCGCGACGGCATCCATACATGCGGCCGCGCTGCCGTGCTCGCCCAGCAGCTCGAAGCCGGTCAGATCAACCAGGATGTGCGCGAACAGCTCCTGGCCATCGAGCAGCACCCGGGCGAGCTGGGGCACGACCTCACCAGCGCGCTCGACCCGGGGCGGGGAGAGCAGGGCGAGCGAGCCGCGCAGCCAGCGGGTCGAGAACACCGAGTCCTCGTTGTCGGTGGCCTTGCCCCGCGCCAGCCCGGCGAGCCCGGGGTAGCGAACGTTGGCGTCGACCACCGCGACCGTCGCACCGGTCAGCTCGCACAGCGCGAGCCCGAGCTGGATGATGAGCGGCGGCACGGCCACGCGATCGTCGGCCGGAATGAACCCGACCACGCGGATGCGGTCGTCGTGGATCCGGCGAGCGATGCGCGCACAAGCTGCCTTGAGCTCGCCGGCCCGGTCGTCGCCGATCGCGATGCCGAGCCGCGCGAGCGCCGCGTCGTCGGACTCGGGGGTCGCATCACTCACCGGTGCAGCATAGCCTGTGGTAGTCACGCAGCGTGCTGTCGATCGTCCACGTGCTGTCGTCGTTTGGCGTGGGCGGGCAGGAACGCGTCGCGCTCGATCTCGCGATCGGCCAGCGCGCGCGGGGGCACCGCGTCGGCGTGATCTCGCTCGCACCCGCGCCGGATGGTGCGATGGCCGAGGAGTTCGCCGCCGCCGGGGTCGAGGTCGGGCGGGTGCCCAAGCGCGGCGGGCTCGATCTCACGCTGGTGCCGCGACTCGCGCGCGAGCTCGGTCACCGCCGCGCGCAGATCGTCCACACGCACAACCCGCTGCCGTTGATCTATGGCGCACCTGCGGCGCGGCTCGTCGGGGCAGCGGCGATCCACACCAAGCACGGGATGAACCCGGGCAGTCGCAGCCACCGGCTGTTGCGGCGGGGTGCGGCGCAACTCGCGCACGCGTTCGTCGCCGTCAGCGACACCACCGCAGCACAGGCGCGTGCGCAGCAAGACATGCCGCCGTCCCGGCTGCACACGATCCCGAACGGGATCCGACTCGATCGCTATCGCCCCGATCCGGAAGCCCGGGCCGAGGCCCGCGTCGAGCTCGGGCTCGGCGATGCCTGGATCGTCGGCACGGTCGGCCGCCTCGATCAGTACAAGAACCAGGCGCTGCTGGTCCGCGCGATGGCGCCGCTCCTGTCGTCGCGCGTGCGGCTCGTGATCATCGGCGACGGCGATGCCCGCCCCGAGGTCGAGGCGGCGGTGGCGGCGCTTCCCGAGCCGCGCTGGGTCGTGCTCGCGGGACGCCGGATGGACGTGCCGCGTCTGGTCCACGCGTTCGACGTGTTCGCGCTGTCGTCGAAATCGGAGGGGCTGCCGCTCGTGGTTCCCGAGGCGATGGCCGCCGGGATCCCGATCGTCGCGACCGCGGTCGGCGGGCTGCCGAGCGTGATCGACGAGGGCCACACCGGCATGCTGGTGTCGGTCGACGAGGCCGCGCTGGCCGCGGCACTCGCGAAGCTCGAGGCGGATCGCGATCTCGCGCGCATGATGGGCGCCAACGCGCGCGAGGTCGCGCTCACGCGCTACAGCCACGACCGCATGGTCGAGGCCTACCTCGAGCTCTACGAGCGCTACGCCAGATAGCCGTGGTCGACCTGCGCGAACCGATCGCGGCGTGCGCGATGGGTCTCGAACACGAACTCCTTCAACATCCGCAGGTCACGACTCGCCGCGCCCGCGATGCAGTAACCGGTGCGCCGGACGATGCCCCAGGTCGCCGACGGCACCAGCACGTCGAAGCATGCCTCGCCGCGCGCCCACATCACCTCGTCGATGCCGGGCACTTCGATCTGGAGCGGCATCGTGTGCCGGGTCGGTCCCGGGACGTACGGCCGTTCGACCCGGATCCCGATCGGCGAGATGTCGACGGCGAGCGAGCTCACCTCCTTGCCGTCGACCAGCTCCCAGCACATCGCCTCGACGTCGATCCGCGGTAACTCGCGTCGAAAATTCTGCATCCAAAAATTGTCCCGTGGTGTCCCCACCGGGGCCAGTTTTCACCGCCGGCGGTCACCGGTTGTGGCGATTGATGTACGCGAGCTGCGGCACGGCGACCTGCGTCAGGAACATCGCGTCGCTCATGTCGCGCTCGGTCGCCAGCCGCCGAACATCGTACGGATCGAATGGATCGATCGGCAACATGCCGCGCAGCGCGACCGGCCACACGCGGTTCGTGCCGCTCATGTTCGACAGCCCGACGCGGTATCCCGCCGCCGCGATCGCATCACGGATCCGCGCCTCCTTCGCGATCCGGCGGCCCACCGGATACGCGACCGCGCGCACGGGGCGTCCGAGCTGCGCCTCGAGATCGCGCTTCGATCCGGCCAGCTCGTCGACCAGGCCCTGCGCGTCGAGCGTCTGCAGCACCCGGTGCTGCCGGCCGTGCGACTCGACATCCATCCCGGCACGCGCGAGCGCCCGCACCTGGTCCCATGTCATGATCAGGCCCTCGGCGTACTCGGCCTCGAGCATGCGCGACCAATCGACCCCGAGCGCGACCGCGAGCTCGTCGAGAAAGCGATCGACGTCGAGTCCCACCGTGTCCTTGACCAGCTGGATCAGCCGCTCGCGCGCCGCGGGATCGCGCGGCGTCAGCTCGAGCGGCACCGGATAGGTGATCGTCACGCCGTCGCGCTTGCTCAGCCCGAGCATCAGCGAGATCCGCTCCCACCAGTACAGGCGGCGATCCTCGATGAACGACGTCGCGATGAAGAACGTGGCGCGCACACCGACCGCACGCAGGATCGGCAACGCGACGTCGTGACACGACCGGTAGCCGTCGTCGAACGTCACCATCACCGGGTTGCGCGGCAGCGGGGCGCCATCGATCGCGCGCACCAGCTCCTCGAGCCCGATCGGCGTGAAGTACCGCGCGAGCGTCTCCATCTGGCGGCGGAACTGCGCGACCGTCGCGTCCGCGACGTCGGGATCGTACGGGTACCCGATCTCGTGATCCGCGATGTGGTGGTAGGTGACGATGCTGAGCGCCGGCACGGGCACGAGCCGGCGTAGCTGCATCACCGCGGCGAGGGCGCCGGTCTCGTACAGCAACCGGGCGACACGCTCACGCATGACGCCGACCAGCATACCGGTTTTGACCGCGGTGGTATGGTGCGGTTGGATGTTCGCGATTCCCGGTATCGCTGCGCTGATCGTGTTCATCCTCGCGCGGCCCCAGGAGTTCTTCACGCTCCTCCAGCGCGTGCCATTCCTCCACCTGTTCACTGCGCTCGCCGTGCTGGGGTGGGTGATCGACGTGCGCCTGCGTCGCACCCAGCCGATCGGGACGCCAGGGCTGCCGTGGGCGGTCGCGTTCCTCGGCTGGTGTGTCGTCACGGTCGCGGTGATCACGCCGGAAATCCTGCTCACCAAGACCGTCGAGATGGCGATCCTGTTCGCGCTCTACTTCACGATCGCGCACGGCATCCAGAAATTCAGGACGCTCCAGATCGTCGCCGGCGTGATGATGGCGACCTGCCTGTTCATCAGCGCCGTGTGTCTCCACCAGGGGTACTCCGACAAGCAGTGCGTCGGCGGCCAGGAGCTGGAGGGCGAGATCAACGGCAAGGCTGACGGCCGGCTGTGCACCAACAACGAGAGCTGTTACGGGCCGGACTCGGAGCCGGGCTCGAGTATCGCTGCGAGCACGTCGGCGCGTTCGGCACGTACTCGGTCGAGGAGCGCGTTCGCTATCGCGGTGAGCTGCAAGATCCCAACGAGGTCGCGCTCGCGATCGCGACGGGCGCGCTGTCGCTGCTGATCGCGTTCATGCGGCGCTCGGGCAACCCGGTCGCGAAGGCGTTCTACCTGGTCGCGATCGGCGTCGTCGTGCTCACCGTGCTCGAGACCAAGTCGCGCGGTGGCCAGCTCTCGGTCGCGCTGGTGTTCGGCGTCTACTTCATACGTAGATTTGGCGTGCTCGCGCTCCTGCCGGCGGGGCTGCTCGGCGTGGCGCTGATGATGCTCGGCGGCCGCAGCGATGCCTCGTCCGACATGTCGACCCAGCTCCGCTACGAGGCGTGGGCGACTGGCATTGCGATGTTCCGCGACAGCCCGATCTTCGGGGTCGGTACCGGCTCCTTCACCGACCACCACTTCCTCACCGCGCACAACTCGTTCGTGCTCGCGCTCGCCGAGCTCGGATTCCCGGGCCTCGTGCTGTTCGTCGCGATGGTCTACATCTCGCTAAAGTCGCTGCTGGTCGGCCTCCGCCAGCTCAGCCTGACGCCCGGCGCGGAGGTCGTCCAGGTCTGGGGCATGGCCCTGCTCGCGTCGTTCGCGGCGATCCTGTTTCAGATCAACACGCTGTCATTCGCGTACAAGTCCGTGCTGTGGATCTTCTTCGGGCTCGTCGGTGCGTGGACCGGCGCGATCCGGCACCACCGCCCCGAGTTCACGGTGCGGCTGACCTGGCGCGACCTGCTATTTATCGTGGTGGGCTGCCTGGCCTACGTGTTCGTCGTGCTGCCGCTGTTCCTGCGCTACAAGGGCGAGATGTAGCGCGCGGGCGCTACTTCTTCTTCGGTGCGGCCTTGGGCGCCGCGACCTTCTTCGGCGCAGCCGGCGCCTTCGCAGCCTTCGGTGCGGCGGGTGCCTTCGGTGCCTTCGGTGCGGCAGGTGCCTTTGGCAGTTTCGGTGCTTTCGGTGCAGCAGGCGTCTTGGCCGCTGGCATCGCGGGCGCCTCTGCCGTGGGCGCTGGCGCTGGCGCGACCGGCTTGGGTGGCGCCGCGGACGGAGGCGGTGCGGCAGGTCGCGGGACGACCGGGCGCGGTGGCGGCGCCGGCTTGGGCGTGAGCGGCACGAGGATCGGCTTGCCCGCGGGGAGCGGCTTCGCGGGGCGCGGCGGGATCGGGCCGCGGCGCGGGCGATCCTCGTCGCGATCGATCTCGTCGTCGTCGTCAGCGCTGGACGTCACGCTGTCGCCCTCTTCCTCGTCCTCGTCGTCGAGGATGATCGGGCGGCGCACCACGGGCCGCGCGATCGGACGCACCACGACGGGACGGATGACCTTGACGCCATCACTGTCGTCCTCGTCCTCGTCGTCATCATCATCATCCTCATCCTCGTCCTCGTCGTCGTCGGTTTTCTCCTTCTCGTCCTCGTCTTCGTCCTCGTCCTCGTCTTTCTCCTTCTCCTCGGCCTCGGGACCCCACGGAGGCTCGTCGCCGTCGCGCCAGCCGCCGGCGTCCTTGTCGTCGTCGTCCTCTTCCTTCTTCTCCTCGGTCCACTCCTCCTCGTCGCCACCACTCCATCCCTCGGTGGTGCTGGTCGAGGTGGTGGTCTCCACTTCCTCGTCCTCGTCCTCGTCCTCGTCCTCCTCGTCGTCGACCTCGTCGACAACGCCGTCAGCGTCGTCTTCGTCGTCTTCGTCGTCTGCCTTGTCCTTGTCGGCCTCATCGTCATCTTCGTCGCCGTCACGGTCAGCGCGCATGAACGGTGCGGTCCGGATCAACGTGGGTTCGAGGGCGGTTTCACTGCGCATTGGGGATTAGCCTCGCCGGAATTCTAAGCATGCGGTTTGCTGAGCTTTCAACTCGCTGAGCAGCCTTTAGCAGACCTGCTCGGTGGGCGCCTGCGTGATACAACGCGGCGGTGTCTCGCACCACGCTCGCGACCGTCGTCGCGATTCTGATCTGTGACGCGCAGGCAAGCGCCGATCCAACCAGCTGGCATGGCACGATCGCGGGTGATGTCGCCGCGACCGACAACGTGTTCGCCGCGCCGAGCACGGGTGATCGAGAGGTTGATGTCTTCTTCACGGTGCGTCCCGGTTTGCTGTTCAGCTACGCCCACCCGCGCACGCTGCACGATCTGACGGCCGAGGTCGAGGTGATCGAGTACGTGCGGCACAGTGACGAGCCTTCGCTGTCGGCCCGCTTCGGGTGGAGAGGCTTCTACCTCGTGGGCCCACGCACGCAAGTCCTCACGCAGGTCAACGCACAGAACGGGATCCTCGCGGCGATCGCATCCCGCAACAACGCCGCCGAGACCCTCCCCGAGCTGATCCCGGTCAACAAGGTCAACGTCTACCAGGCCGACGCCAGCGAGTATCTGTCCTACGTCGCGACGCGGGAGCTGACGCTCAGCCAGACGCTGTTCGCGCGGGCGAGCTACACGGATGACAACCTCGACGATCCGACCACCGTGGCCTCCGCCGAGGCCGGGTTCGGGCTCGGGATCGATCGCCAGTTCCGCACCGACTCGCTGTCGCTCGAGCTCGGCGGGTCGGTCGTCCACATGGAGCGCATCGCTCCGGAGGGCGCCCTCCAGGGATCGCGCCGCGATCGCCAGCTGACCCCGCGGATCCGCGCCCAGTGGCGCCACGACTTCGACCGCCGGCTGAGCGCCAGCGCCGACGCGGGCCTGGTCTACGTCCGTCCGTTCGGCACCGACCCGTACAACCCCGACAGCGAGACCCGGTCCGGCACGTTTCCGATCGTGGGCGCCAACGTGTCGTACTCCGAAGTCTGGGGCCGCGCGGGACTCCAGGCGCGCCGCGACGTCACGCCCAACCTGTTGGTCGCCCAGAACACGGTCAACGACAGCGTCACCGCCTCGGTCGTGATGCCGCTGCCGTGGCTCGACGACTCGCGCCGGCGCGCACCCAAACTGATCGGCCTCGGATCGGTCGGGATCCAGCGCACGCAGCTGATCGACTCCGAGACCGGCGACCTGACCAGCAACTTCACCTCGGCGCGGCTCGATCTCGGCGTCGCGTACACGCCCCGTGCGGGCGTCGTCTACGGCGCGCGCTACGAGCTGACCTACCAGACCGGCGACGCCGAGGCCGTGATGACGATCCCCGGCTACTACCGCAACACGATCTACTTCACGTACTCGATCCAGTATCCGGATCGCTCGGGCCCCGAGGCGCCGCGTCGCAAGAGCGGCAACGCCGTGCGCGCGGATCGCAAGGATCTGGTGCCGCTCGGGGCCGAACCAGTGGTCCCCGACATCATCGAGCAGGGCTCCGAGGACGAAGAAGGCCAGCGCTGACGCTCGATGCTAGCGTCGAGGGATGGGCCGCGTCCTTGTCGTCCTGGTGCTCTCGACCATCCTCGGCTGCGGTAACTCGAAGGGCGGGCACGCGCCGTACGTGGTCGAGCACGCGGTGTGCGTCGATGCGTCGGGAACCGCCGGCAGTGCGCAGGCGGAGCCGATGCAAGCTTGCAAGACCGCGCCCGACTACGACCTCGTGAAGTCGGAGGTCCAGGGCCTGTGCGGGCCGTGCGGGTTCTCGTTCGATCTGGCGACGACGCAGCGCGAGCGCGCGAAGTCGACGACCGCGTGCTGCTACGCGATCATGTCGCCGCCGGCTCCACCATGACGACCTCGGCGGCCGGGATCCCGCCGAAGCTCGTGTTCCACCCGACCGCGTAGCCGGTCACGCCGCGGAACACCACGCGCTCGCCGGCGGCGGGCGCTGCGATCCACTCGCCGAGCACATCGTCCTCGAAGCAGGTCGGGCCGACGAACAGTGTCGGTGTCGAGGCCACCGGGGCCGAGCCGACCAGCTCGATCGGGCTCCACCGCAGGTGGCAGATCCGTGACAGGTCGAGCACGCGCATGGGGCGATCGTCGAGCTCGCGCGCGACCACGACGTGCCCGCACGCGAACCCGGCGTCGTTGACGAACGCGCGACCGGGCTCGATCACGAGCTCGAGCTGCGACGGGATCGCCGCGCGCAGCGACGCGAGGGTGCTCTGGACATCGGCGACCGCATGCCACGCACCACCGAGATCGAGGAACCGTGGTGTGATGCCAGCGTCGGCCGCGGCGCTGAGCGCGGCGTGCGCGGTCGCGAGAAACCGCTCGGCGCCGGTCGCGGCGACCTGGCCGTGATGGACGTGGGCCGATCGGGCGTCCACCGGCAGCGGTCGCCATCGCAGCCAGCTGCGCGCGCAGCCGCGCCGGGTCGCGATCGAGCCCGCGCGAGCGCCGGTGTCCTGACCCGTCCTGCACCGCGCCGATGGCCGGGTCTCGGCCCGCGACCGACAGCGACAGCCGGATCGCGATCTCGGCATGCGCCGGCGCGGCGAGCACCTGCTCGATCGTCTCGCAGCCGACGATCACGCGGCGGGCGCGCGCAGAGCGGCCGGCGCGACCGCTCGGATCGACGATCGAGACGATGTCCGCCGGCGGCAGCTCGGCGAGCTCGGCTTCCGAGGCGGCATCGAAGCCGTCGAGGATCGACGCGGCGAGCGCGCGGATCGCGGGATGCGGGAACGACTTCGCCGCGAACAGCGTCACGATTCCCGGGGCGCGGAACGCGCGCAGGTTGGCCTCGATCCGCGCGAGGTCGAACACGAGGCTCGGGCGATCGCACCGGGCGAGCGCGCGGGTCACGGCCGCGGGGAGGTCCGCTCTCACGCACCGAACCTGGCACATGGCGTACGTTCCCGGTATGGGCGACGACGAACGAGTCCTGGTGATGCGCCTCGAGGGCGGCAAGGCGAACGCGATGACCAGCGAGGTGCTCGACACGATCGAGCGGCTGGTCGATGACTTCGAGCGCGCGCCGGCGTGCGCCGGCGTGCTGACCGGGTACGAGCGGTTCTTCTCGGCCGGGCTCGCGATCACGAAGCTCGTCGACCTCGATCGCCCGGCGATGCGGATGTTCATCGAGCGGTTCGCTCGATCGATGACCCGCGTGCTCGCATGCGAGAAGCCGATCGTCGCCGCGCTCAACGGCCACGCGATCGCCGGCGGGTGCGTGCTCGCGCTGATGTGCGACTGGCGCGTGATGGCCGACGATCCGACGCTCAAGATCGGGCTCAACGAGACGCAGCTCGGGATCGGCCTCCCGGCGGTCGTCATCGAGCCGCTGCGCGCGCAGGTCCCGCCGACCTCGCTCGTGCCGATCGCGCTCGAGGGCAAGCTGTACGATCCGGCCGCCGCGCTCGCGCTCGGTCTGGTCCACGAGCTCGCCCCGGCCGCGGAGCTCGCCGCCCGGGCCCACGCAAAGGCGTCGGCGCTTGCCGCGCTCCCGACCGAGGGCACCGCCCAGGTCAAGCGCGCGCTCCGCGCCCCCGTGCTCGATGCGATCATGAAGGCGTCGGCGGTCGAGACCGAGCGCTGGCTCGATAGCTGGTTCTCGGATGCAGGTCGCGAGCGGGTCCGCGCGGCGGTCGCGCAACTCGGCGCTTGACGACTTAGTGTCTAAATGACACTTATGCAGGCGGAGGTTGTCATGATCGCGCTCGCCACCACCCATCTGCTCGTCCTCACCGGCGCCGGCGTCTCGGCCGAGAGCGGCATCGCGACGTTTCGCGACGCCGGCGGCCTGTGGGAAGGCCATGCCGTCGAGGAGGTCGCCTCGCCGGCGGGCTTCCGCCGCGATCCGCTGCGGGTCTGGAAGTTCTATTCGCAGCGGCGCGCCGCGATGACGGGCGTCGTCCCGAATGCCGCGCACCGCGCGCTCGCCGACGTCGAGGCCCGGCTCGGGGACCGGTTCCTGCTGGTCACTCAGAACGTCGATGGCCTGCACGCCGCGGCGGGCAGCCAGCGGATGATCGAGATGCACGGCAATCTGATGACGTCGCGCTGCACGAGCTGCGACCGCGAGCCGTTCGAGGATCGCACCGCGTACCGCGAGGGCATCGCGCCGATGTGCGGTCGCTGCAAGCAGGCGGGCAAGGACGCGCTGCTGCGTCCCGACATCGTGTGGTTCGGCGAGTCGATCGCACGCGGCGCGCTCGCCCGGATCGAGGCGTTCGTCGGCGCGGCGGGCGCGAACCTCACGTTCCTCGCGGCTGGCACCTCGGGCCTGGTCTATCCAGCCGCAGGCCTGGTCGACGTCGTGCGGGCGCGTGGCGGTCGCAGCTGGCTCGTCAACGCGGACCGGCCGGCGAACGTCGACGCGTTCGACGAGGTCGTGATCGGGCCCGCGGGGACCGCGCTGCCCGCGCTACTCGCCGCCTGAAGTCGACAGGCCATCGGGCATCACCTCGTCGGGGGCCGGCCGGGTGATCGCGAAGGCGGGGAGGGCCTCGCAGGTCTCGGCGAGCTGCGCGAGCTTCGGGTATTGCACGGCCGAGAACAGCGCGAGGCCGCGCAGCGCGAAGTAATGGATGACGCAGCCAACCGTGATGTCGGCCTGCGAGAACCGCTCGACGTACCAGCCCGGTGCGGTGACGGCCTCGAGCGCGGCGAGGCCGCTCGAGACCTGGACCGCGCAGCGATCGAGCCACGATGCGAGCTGCTTGTCGGGCGGGCGCAGCGTGCGCTCGTAGATGATCGTCCCCGCCTTGTCGAGGATGCCGCTCGCGAGCGCGCTGATCTGGAGCGCGCGGCGGCGCTGCGAGCCCTGTGCGGGCAGCAGTGCGCGCTCGGGCCCGACACGGTCATCGAGGTAGTCGAGGATCGCGGCCGAGTCGATCAGCACCTCGCCGTCGTCGAGCACGAGCGAGGGGATGCGACCGAGCGGGTTGATCGTACGCATCGCGTCGGCATCCGCGAACACGCTGCGGGTATCGCGCGTGAACGGGAGCTCGAGCAGGTGCAGCGCGATCGCGACGCGACGGGTATAGGGACTGTCGTACTGGCCGACCAGGATCATGCGCGCAGCATAGCTACTCGGGAGGGTTCTCGTCGGGTGACAGCATGCGGATCCCGGTGCCGGCATCCGGCGTGGCCGCACTGTCGTTGGCGACGCCGTCGTTGGCAACAGTGGTGTCGCCACCCTGCGCGCCCGGGCCGCCCGAGAGCACGATGTACGCGAGCGGGATCGTGACCCCGGCGGTGATCAGCACGAGGCCGCGCCACCTGAAGCCGAGCCGGCCCTTGATCATGAACACGCCGCTGATCGCGAGATACAGCAAGAGCACAGCGTAGGCGTCGGAGATGTACTTCCACACCGCCTTGCCGCGCGTCGCGTGCAGCCAGTGCGCGATCCGGAAGAACAGGCGCGGCTCGCGCGCCTGGATCGTGACCGTGCCGCCGATCGCGACCGCCTTCTGGCCGTTGTTGTAGGTCAGGTGGACCTCGTCGCCGGCGACCAGGGTCGAGTCCGGTGGTGGGAACGAGATCGCGGTGCGCACGTGCTCGATCGCCGCGGCGTCGGTCAAGCCGGCCGGCACCGGGGTGATCTGGAGCTGGCGCTCGCTCGCCACCCAGTCGGGATCCCAGTCGCCGATGTGGTTGAGTGCGATCCCGCTGATCGCGTAGATCACCGTGAAGCCGATCGCGAGGTAGCCGACGTCGCGGTGCACCGCGCGCAGCCACGCGCGCCAGCGCTTCTTGATCTTCGAGGACACAGGCGGAGCCGCCGCAGGCGCGAGCTCAGCCATAGCGCTCTTCCTTCCACGGGTCGGCGTGGTTGTGATAACCGCGGACCTCCCAGAATCCGGGTCGGTCCTCCTTCACGAACCGCACGCCCGTGATCCACTTCGCGCTCTTCCAGAAGTAGAGGTCGGGCACGAGGCCACGCACCGGTGCGCCGTGCTGGAGCGGGAACGGCTTGCCGTTCAGGCGATACGTGATGAGCGCGTTGTCGCGCGTCGCCTCGGCGAGCGGGACGTTCGCGGTGTAGCCGTTCGCAGCCTCGAAGATGACGTGCTTGGCCTCGGCCTTGATGCCGGCCTTCTCCGCGAGCAGCTTGACCTGCACGCCCTTCCACAGCCCCCCGAGCAGCGACCAGCCGGTGACGCAGTGGACGTCGGCCTGCTTCTCGACCTGCGGCAGCTTGAGCAGCCCGGCGTAGTCGACCTCGAACGGTGTCTTGACCGCGCCGTAGACCTTGAGCCGGAAGTTCTCGATCTTGCCGTCGCTCTCCTCGCCGCCCATCGCACGCAGCGCCTCGAGCGGACGCTGGCCGGGCGGCAGGCGAACCCGACCGTCGGGCCGCTTCTCGGCGCGCGCCTGGCGGGTGAGATCGTCGGCGGCGATCCGCACGAGCGTGCCGCCGATCGCCATGAACGCGGTGCCGATCGCGGCGGACTTCAGGAACTGCCGCCGATCCCAGGCGGTCTTCAACGTGGGATAGCGGTCGAGATCAGGGGAGTCTGGCAAGGGAACCTCGGGGAACGGTACGCGGCACCGGTCTCTGGGGTTACGACCGAGCGGGCGGATCGGCGAGCCCGACCTCAAACTATCTCGTCCGATCGGGTGATCCCGCGGGCTTACGCGCGGCCGTAGACCGGGACGACCGCGCCGGAGGTCAGGCTATTGTGCGGCGAGACCAGGTAGGCGATCGCCTCGGCGATCTGGTCAGGCGTCGGCCAGCTGGCGTGGTCGGCCGCTGGCATCGCCGCGCGGTTGGCTGGCGTGTCGATGATCGACGGGGCGATCGCGTTGACCAGGATCCGGTCCGCGGCGAGCTCGGCCGCGATCGACTGGGTCAGGCCGACGACCGCGGCCTTGCCGGCGACGTACGCCGCCATCCCGCCGGGCGGGACCAGCGCGGCACGCGCCGCGACGTTGACGATCCGCCCGCCGTCGCCGGTCGCGATCATGTTCCGCGCCGCCTCGCGGCAGCACAGGAAGCAGGTCACGGCGTTGATCCGCCACTGCGCCTCGAGGTCGGCGAGCGACGTGTCGACCAGCTTGCTCATCGCGAAGCCGCCGACCAGGTGGACCGACGCCCACAGCGGCGGCAGCGTCGCGAACAACGCGACGGTCTGGGCCTCGTCGTCGAGGTGCAACGCTGGTGGATCCGGCGACACGTGCACGGTCGCGCCGCGGTCTTGCAGCACGCGCACGACGCCCCTGCCGAGCGAGCCCGAGCCACCCGTCACGAGCACGTGGCGGCCCGCGAGGGGATCAGAGGATGATGACACTGCACGCGTCCTGGAACAGCTCGAGCGCCTGCTGCAGGCCGATCGTCAGATCACCCGCGCAGATCGACGAGAACACCGCCTGCGTCGAGCCCTGCGAGTTGGCCTGGGTCACGAACTCCTTGAGCCGCACCGCATCGTCGGCCTTGCCGAACGCGGACTCGCACATGCCGTCGCCGGCGATCATCGCGGTCGCCCAGCGCGTGCGGTTGCCCTTGAGGTTGTCGTAGAACGCGACCAGGTCCGCGGGGTTGAAGTCGAGCGGGAAGTCGTCGAACGGGCCGAGCACGAAGTTGTTCTGCGTGGTCGACGAGTCGTTCTCGTCGGTCAGCGTCACGACGGCGAGCAGCGCGTCCTCGCGCAGGAAGCCGGTGTTCGTACCGTCCTGCATCCGCTCCGACAGTGCGTACTTCGGCATCAGCAGCGGCATCTCGGCGGCGCCTGGATTGTCGTCGCCGACCTTCGCGCGACACGACAGCGTCGTGGCCATGTCGGGATCATTCGGCTCGAGCCAGCGCCGGGACAGGTTGCAGTTGTTGCGGAACGTGCCGTTGTCACCGGGCTGGCTGATCACGATCGCTGGCAACGGAGGTGGCGGCTGCGTGGTGTAGCGCAGCTCGCGCGATGTCGTGGTGACGGCGAGGCGGAAGTCGATCTTGTCGCCATCGGCGTTGACGTAGTTCGAGAGCAGCGTCGCGAACATCGGGAAGTTGGTGGCGAGGTTATCCTGCTCCTCGCCCATCGAGCCCGAGTCGTCGATCACGAACACGAGGTCCATCTTGTTGCAGCGCTTGGCCTCGCCGCTGCCCGAACCGGGTCCGCCGTCCGCGCCGTCGTCGTCATCATCGTCGTCGTCGCCGCCGTTGCGCGAGCCCGGACCACACGCGACCAGGATCATCATCGAGCTGAAGAACACGAGCGTTTTCATGTGAACCCCCTGGGATCTCGACGACGATTACACAATCCATCACGAGGATGTTGCGCACGAATCTGCACAAGGTCCGTGATAGAGAACGCTATGGGCGCACAGTGGAAGACGGCCGGTAAGGTGGCGAGCGCGGCCGCGAAGGGTCGCGTGTTCTCGAAGCTCGCAAAGGAGGTGTCGATCGCCGCGAAGGCCGGCGCCGATCCAGCGATGAACCCGCGACTCCGCGTGCTCGTCGAGGCTGCGAAGAAGGTCTCGATGCCGCGCGACACCCTCGAGCGCGCGATCAAGAAGGGCGCCGGGCTGACCGACGAGACAGTCGACTATCAAACGGTCACGTACGAGGGCTTCGCGCCGCATCGCGTGCCGGTGATCGTCGAGTGCCTGACCGACAACAAGAACCGCACCGCGACCACGGTCCGCGTGCTGTTCCGCAAGGGCCAGCTCGGCAACGCCGGCAGCGTGTCGTGGGACTTCACGCACGTCGGGCTGATCGAGGCGACGCCACCCGCGGGCGACCTCGATGCCGAGAGCGCCGCGATCGAGGCGGGTGCGCAGGATCTCGAGCCCGACGGCGAAGGTGGGTTTCGCTTCTACACCGAGCCCACCGATCTCGACGCCGTCACGAAGGCCCTGAGCGCGCTCGGGTTCACCGTCGCGTCGATGCGGCTCGCCTGGCGTCCCAAGAACCCGGTGAAGATCGAGGATCCCGCGGCGCGGGCCGAGGTCGAGACGTTCCTCCACGGCATCGACGAGGACGACGACGTCCAGCATATCTACGTCGGTCTCGAGAGCTGAGCTAAGCTCGTCGGGTGGAAGCGGAACCCACGGCAGCCGGTCCGCGGGAGGACACGCAGGCCGGCACCCACGCCGCGTCGCCGCACGCGATCGCCGCCTCCCATCACGACCGCCCGACCGGGCTCGCGACCGCCTCGCGCCAGCCGGCCACCGCCGCGGAGGCGATGGACCGCAGCGACATCCCGCGGATGCGCGTGTTCCACCTGTTCGGGATCGCCGCGCCGGTCGGTGCGGTCGTGCTGTCGGTCCTGATCGGTGGCGATCCATTCGCGCGGCAGCTGTTCTGGATCGGCGCCGGCGTGCTCGCGCTGTGCAATGTCGGACTGTTCTGGCTGGCGTCGGACCCGGCGCGCTGGCACCCGCGTCCCGTCGGGGCGCTGTGGATCATCGCGACCACCACCCTGGTGACGACGCTGTACTACTTCGGGCCGTACTCCGCGGTCGTGATGGTCGAGATGCTGGGCATCGTGTTCATCGCGCTCGGCAAGTCGCGGTGGACGGCGCTGTCGGTGGTCGGGATCTGCATCGCCGGCCATGCCGCGCTCGCGGTGCCGATCGCGTTCGAGTGGATCGAGGATCGTGGCGTGTTCTCGAGTGCGTTCGCGGGACGCTCGCAGCTGTTGATCGCCGAATCGCTGATCGTCGCGTTCCTCGCATCGGGCTACGCGCTCGGCCGGTGGGCGCGCCACACCAGCGAGGTCGCGCTGGTCGAGCTCGAGCACGCGGTGCGCGTGATCGGCGATCAGCAGCAGGCGCTGGTCGAGGTCCGCGACGATGCCGCGCGGCACAAGCGCGTCAACGAGGGCCGCTGGACGGGCCAGCAGATCGGCGCGTGGCGCATCGGGCTCGTGCTCGGGCGCGGCTCGATGGGGGAGGTCTACGAGGCGACCGGCACCGACGGTCTGTCGGCTGCGATCAAGCTGCTCGCCGCGCGCGCGGATGGCTCGAGCTCGCTGGTCGAGCGCTTCCACCGCGAGATGTCGGTCGCCGCGCGCCTCGAGTCGCCGCACATCGTGAAGGTGCTCGAGCTCTCGCCGCCCGATGCGCCGGTGCCCTACATCGTGATGGAGCGCCTGCATGGCACCGACCTCGCGGCGCGGTTGCGCAGCGAGAGCCGGATGCCTTCCGACGAGCTCGGCGCGATGCTCGATCACGTCGCGCGCGGGCTCGAGGTCGCGCGGGTCGCCGGCGTCGTCCATCGCGATCTGAAGCCGCACAACCTGTATCTCCACGATGGCGCGACTTGGAAGATCCTCGACTTCGGCGTCTCGAAGCTGCTCGGTGACGAGGGCACGCTGACCGGCGAGGGCATCGTCGGCACGCCGCAGTACATGGCTCCCGAGCAGGCGTCGGGCGCGCCGGTGACGCACCTCGCAGACGTCTACGCGCTCGGTGCGATCGCGTACCGCTGCCTGACCGGCCGATCGCCGTTCAAGGGCAAGGATCTGGCGGAGCTGGTCTACCAGGTCGTCCACACGCCGCCGGTGCGGCCGGGCTTGCTCGGGCGCGTGTCACCCGCGATCGAGGACGTGCTCGCGGTGGCGATGGCCAAGGATCCACGGCGCCGGTTTCCGTCCGCGCTGTCGTTCGCGCAGGCCTTCATCGCCGCGCGGCGCGGTCGCCCGCTCGCGATCGAGCCGCCGTCCAGCGCGTGGACCTAGCCTGGTATTGGGCGTGGTACCTGGCGTGGTAAGGAGACCGCGTGCAGAACCCGTTTCAGATGCCCGCCGAGTGGGCGCGCCACGACGCGGTGTGGACCGCGTGGCCGCACGATCCCGAACAGTGGACCGAAGGTCTCGAGGCCCCGCAACGCGCGCTGATGCAGATGATGTCCGCGATCGTCGACTTCGACGGCCGGGCCCGCGCGGCGAACGGGTCGAGTTGCTCGTGCGCGACGCGACGGACGAGGCCGCGGCGCGCCAGCTGCTCGGCATCGCCGCCCCCGGCGTGCGGTTCCATCACACGCGCTACGGCGATGTCTGGCTGCGCGATACCGGCCCGATCTTCGTCGGACGTTCGGGCGAGCTCGCGGCGGCGCGGTTCCAGTTCGACGGCTGGGGCGGCAAGTACGTGATGGCCGGTGACCCGGAGGTCGCGGCGAACGTGATGGCGTGGGCCGGCGTCGGTGGGGCCGCGTTCGACTTCGTGCTCGAGGGCGGCGCGATCGAGGTCGATGGCGCGGGCACGCTGCTGACCACGCGCCAGTGCATGCTCGGCGGCGCGCGCAACCCGGGGCTCGACGAGCCAGCGCTCGAGGCGCGGCTGCGCTGGGCGCTCGGCGTCGAGCGCATCGTGTGGCTCGACCGCGGCCTGCGCAACGATCACACCGACGGGCACATCGACACGCTCGCGCGGTTCATCGCGCCCGGCGTCGTCACCTGCATGGAGGCCGCGCCGGACGATCCCAATCGCGACGCTCTCGACGGCATTCTCGGTGATCTGCGCGCCGCGGGATTCGAGGTCGTGGTCGTGCCGTCGCCCGGCACCGTGCTCGACGCCACGGGTAACCTGTTGCCGGCGAGCTACACGAACTTCTATCTCGCGAACTCCGTGGTCGTCGTGCCGACCTACGGCGTGCCGGCCGACGATGCGGCGGTCGCCACGATCGCGCGGATGTTCCCGACCCGGCGCACGGTCGCGCTCGACGGCAAGCCGGTCGTCGTCGGGGGCGGCGCGTTCCACTGCGCGACCCAGCAACAACCGTGCGTGCCGGCGTGATCGAGAAGGTCAGCATCGTCGACGCCGAGCTGGTCGCCGCGTTCGCGCGGCTGATCCCGCAGCTGTCGAGCTCGCCGCCACCCGGTGAGCGCGAGCTGTCCGAGATCGTCGCGGCTCCGGGCTCGACCCTGCTGGTCGCGCGCGAGGCCGGTGCGATCGTTGGCGCGCTCGCGCTCACGATGTACCGGATCCCGACCGGGTTTCACGCGCGGATCGATGACGTCGTCGTCGATGACTCGCTGCGTGGCCGCGGCATCGGTGAAGCGCTGAGCCACGAGGCGCTCCAGATCGCGCGCCTCGCGGGTGCCAAGGGCGTCTCGCTGACCTCGCATCCAGCGCGCGAAGCGGCGAACCGGCTGTACCAGCGCCTCGGCTTTGTGCGGCGCGAGACCAACGTCTATCACTACAAGCTGTAGCTGCTAAGGTCGCGGGATGACCCGCGTCACCGTCGCTGCGCTGCAGACCGAACTGGCCGATCACGTCGAGCACAACGTCACCCGGATCACCGAGCTGGTGCGCGAGGCCGCTGGCAAGGGCGCGCAGATCATCCTGCCGAGCGAGCTGTTCGAAGGCCACTACTTCTGCCGCACCCAGCGCGAGGAGGACTTCGAGCGCGCGCACGCGGCCGAGGATCATCCGACGCTCCGCAAGTTCCAGCAGCTCGCGGCGGAGCTCGGCGTTGTCATCCCGGTCTCGTTCTACGAGCAGGCCGGTCCCGAGTATTACAACTCGATCGCGGTGTTCGATGCCGATGGCCGCAACCTGGGCGTCTATCGCAAGAGCCACATCCCCGATGGCCCCGGCTACCAGGAGAAGTTCTTCTTCAAGCCGGGCAACACCGGGTTCCGCGCGTTCGCCACCCGGTTCGGCACGATCGGCGTCGCGATCTGCTGGGACCAGTGGTTCCCCGAAGCGGCGCGCGCGATGACGCTCGCCGGTGCCGACGTCCTGTTCTATCCGACGGCGATCGGCTCCGAGCCCGAGGAGCCCGAGCTCGACAGCAAGGATTCGTGGCAGCGCGTCATGGTCGGGCACGCGGTGGCCAACGCGGTCGGCGTCGTCGCCTCGAACCGGGTCGGCACCGAGGGCGCGGGCAAGGACTCGATCACGTTCTACGGCAGCTCGTTCATCGCCAACGCGCGCGGCGACAAGCTCGCCGAGCTCGGCCGCGAACAGTCGGGCATCGCGCTCGCGGAGCTCGACCTCGCGCACATCCGCAAGGTGCGCGCGAGCATGGGGTTCTTTCGCGATCGCCGGCCGCACCTGTACCGCTCGCTCACCGAGTAGCTCACCGAGTAGGTCACTCGCGATTCTGCGGCGATTCGTCGTCGAGCGTGAAGAACGCCGGGTCGTCGGAGTCGTCGAGCGACGGCGGGGTGTCGATCGACGGCAAGGACACCGGCTCGTCGATCGTGTTGACGAGCTCGAGCGGGCGGTTGTGATACGCGGCGTAGGCATCGATGTCGTCGAGCGCGGTGTCGAACACCACGCGCTCCTCGACCCGCCCCGCGAGCGCGGCGTCGCCGATCGTGGCGCAGAAGCGGACCTGCTGCTTGCACACGTCGCACCGCCGCAGTCGCTCGTCGCGGGTCGCGGTCAGCCCATCCCATCGCGCCGGGCATTGCGGGCCGTCGGGATCGCCCTCGCCGACGCGACAGTCCTCGATCGGCGCGCAGCTCGTGATCGCGCGCCAGTCGAGCTCGGACACGCGTACGATCGCCGGATCATCCGGCCGGAGCTCGGTGCGCACGAACACGGCCTCGATCGTGCGGCCACATGCATCGAGCCAGTCCGCGTAGGCCATGCGGGTCTCGGTCTCGGCGGGGCGCTCGCGCAGGGCCGCGAGGAAGCGCTGCTCGGTCGGATCGTTCGCGAGCTGCTTGCGCCAGATCGGCGGCGGGGAGGTCGAGCCGTGGCGCCGCGGGTCGAGGCCGCGGGACCCCAGCGGTGGGGTCTGGACGGTCTGGCGCGGCGCTTCGGCCGGCGACGGGTTCGGCGCGGGTCGCGGATAGATCCGGCGGTTCGGCGGGTTCGTGCGGTCGAGCTCCGCGAGCGAGGACAGCGCCGGGACGGCCGGCGATGGACGCAGCTTGACGATCGTGTCGCCGATCTGGATGGGGGCACCGAGCCGCACCAGGGTGGGCCCGTCGATCGCCCGGCCATCGACGAGGACCACGCCTTCCAGTGGCTCGATCGCGGGCGGATCGACCGCGAGGCGCAGATGGTGCGCGACGACGCGCGCATCGTCCTCGATCACGATGTCGCAGTCGCGGCTCGAGCCGATCACCACCGACCGGGTCACGCTCTCGCGCCGAGCTCGCAGGCGCTCGCGGTCGTGGAGGTGATAGATGGCCAGCAGCACGGGCCTATCATCCCCCGAGGTCGCTCGACCGCGAAACAATGTTGCAGCGGCCCGATCAGCCTCCGGTTCACTACCCGGCCGGTTCGGCGTACAATTTGCCAGTGCGTGGAGGTTTGGTTGGGGCGGGGGCATCCGCGCTCGCGGTCGGCGGCGTGGTGCTGGCGTTCGCGCTCACCCGCGATTCGCTGACGCGCGATCAGACGCCGGAGGCGACCGCCGCGATCGAGGATGCAACGGCCCAGCTCGAGCGCCAGATCGCTGGGGCGCAGATCCGGGTCACCGCGCTGGGCCGCACGCTCGCGGCGCAGCAGGTGGTGCGCGGCGTGGTGGTGACCGACGAGGCCAGCGCCCTCGACGCGCTCGCAACGTTCGACCTCGGCCTCGCGCCAGGTGAGCTGGTCCAGCTCGGCCAGATCGCCGGCACGACGTTGATCCCGCTGTTCGTCCAGCCGCGGCCGTCCTCCAACGCGAGCCTCCCCGCGGTGCGCGATGGCAAGCCTGGCCTGCACGCCGACGTGATCGATGATCAGTTGTGGCTGAGCCAGATCTCGCGGGTCACGCCGCACAAGATGAAGGGCGCTGACGGCACGCTCGTCGACTACAAGACCCCGCAAGGTGAGCTGATCGCCGGTTATCTGGTGGTGAGCCGCGCGGTCGATCTCGCGCCGACCCGCGAGGCGTTCGCGAGCTACCCCGGGCGGTTGGAGATCTCCGGCAAGGTCATCGCGTTCGGCGCTGTGCCGGATGATGCCACCGGTGATCACCAGGCCGCTCGCGGGGATGTCCGGTGCGCGCGTCCTCGTCGTGGTGCCGGCGCCGCTGCGGATCGGCGGACGCCCGACCGGGCTGATCGTCGCGGGTGCTGCAGCCAGCGTGCTCGGGCTGGGGCTGCTCGGCCTCGGTCTGATCCGGCCGCGCACGCGCAAGCTCGCCGCCGCGCCGTGGCGCGCAGCAACCCGCACACCCGAGCCACGCCCGCTGCCATGGCTGAGCTCGCGACCGCGGCAGATGAGCGACCCGCCGCCCGAGCTGTTCGAGCTCGATCGCACCGCGGTCGATACCGAGCCACCGATGCGTGTGTCCAGATCGCTCGAATGGACCCAACCCTCCCATCGATCCACCGGGTTGATCGGCACGCCGTTCCAGCCGACGACGCCAACACCGGAGGGCAGCGGCTCGTTCCACCCCGTGATTCGCGGCGGCACCGTGATCGGGCGCTGGGAGATCATCCGTCAGATCGGCGGTGGCGGCATGGCCGACGTCTACCAGGCCCAGGCGCGCGGCGAGGGTGGCTTCGAGAAGCACGTCGCGATCAAGGTCATGCATCCGCATCTCGCGCGCGACGAGCGCACGATCGCGCACTTCCTCGACGAGGCGCGGCTCGCGGCGGGGATCGCGCACCAGAACGTCGTCGCGATCCAGGACCTCGGCAAGATCGGCAACGATTACTTCATCGTGATGGAGTACATCGACGGCCTCGACCTCGAGCGCCTGCTCGCGGCGGGCCGCGCGGCCGGCCGCACGGTGCCGATCCACATCGGGCTCGGCATCCTGCGCCGGATCTGCGACGGGCTGACGGCCGCGCATCAGGCGACCTCCGCCGACGGCAAGCCCCTCGGGATCATCCATCGCGACGTCAAGAGTGCGAACGTGCTGATCTCGCGACAGGGCGCGGTCAAGGTCGTCGATTTCGGGATCGCAAAGGCCGCCGCGCAGCTACACCGCACGCTCGTCGGCGAGACCAAGGGGACGCCCGCGGTGATGGCTCCCGAGCAGCGCGTCGGTCACGTGGTCGATGTTCGTGCCGACGTCTACTCGGTCGGTGCCGTCGGCTACGAGCTGTTGACCGGCCAGTCCGTCAATGTCGACTTCGCGGCGCTCGCGCATCTCGGGATCGACAACTGGCCGCACCTCGCCACCCATCCTCGGTGCGGCCCTCGCTCCCACCCGAGCTCGACAAGGTCGTGTTCGGCGCGATGGCGTACGATCGCGAGAACCGGCCCCCGGACTGCGCGGAGCTCGATGCCCAGCTCGAGGCCGTGATGCTCGCGCACCGGATGACGGCGAGTGACAAGGACATCGCCCGGTGGATCCAGGGCGAGCTCCGGCTCCTGTTCCCGACCGTACCCGCCGGGCTCGTGGCCTCGGCGCTCGCCGGCGATTAGCCGATCGTCCCGATCGTCCCCAACTGAATCGACTTGTCAGCTTGTGGTGACAGGACGCGCAACACAATGTTGCCGCGTGAAACCATGCACGGCGCTGCGGGGCAGGTTACGCAAACGGCGTGCGATCCGTGCTCCGATCTGCGTTTGCCCCGGTCGTCGTGCCGGTGGTCGCGCTGATCGGCGCGCTCGTGCGCTGGAAGCTGCAGGGCTCGGGCAATCTGTACACGGCGACCGCGAAGCAGTTCTGGATCGCGCATCCCGACTTCGGCTGGACGGTCAGCGATCAGCATCCGATCTGGCTCGGCCTCGAGGTGATCGCCGCGATCGCCGGGCTCGTCGTCGGGCTGGTGGTCGCGGGCTTCGTGATCCGCTGGCGCGAGCGCAAGACCTGTCGCCCGGCCAAGGTGCTGCGCGCGCTCGCCTGGATCGGCGCCGTGCTTCCGCTGGCCGTGCCGATCGCCGCGTTCGCGAGCGGCTCGGGTCCAGACCACGCGCGCGACACGCGGCCGGTCGACGGCGCGACGATGACGCCGATCGAGGCCGGCATCGCCGGCAAGATCGAGCTCCCGGCCGGTCGCTACGAGGTGGTGCCGCATCCCCAGGGCTCGGTCATCACCGCCAAGGTGAAAGCCGGTGGCGAGTCGTTCACCGCGATGTTCGGCGATCCCAAGGGCTCGCTCCAGCTCGATCCAGGTGACCTCTCGAAGCCCGTGGTCGCCGAGGCCAGCGTCGCGACCGCGAGCGTCGACACCGGCATCTCGGGCCGCTCGACCAGCGCGCGGGACTACCTGCTCGCCGCCAAGCATCCGCGGATCACGTGGAAGCTCGACCAGCTGGTGTCGGCCAAGCAGGCGGGCACCGATCAGGTCCAGATCCGCGCGCGCGGCACGCTCGGGCTCGCGGGCAAGTCCCACGCGGTCGAGATCGCCGGCACGCTCAAGCGCGCCGACGCCGATGCGCTCGCGCGGTTGAAGCTCGCCGGCAACGTCCTCATCCTGACCAGCGACTTCGCCGTCCCGGTCAAGGAGACCGTGCTGGCGTCCGATGCCAAAGACTTCGATTCCGACTCGATCCCGATTCACGTGTCACTGGTGTTGCGCCACACCAGCGGCTGATATCTGGCGCATGGAGAGCATTGTGATGAAGACCTTCAAGCTGATTGTTATGGCCACCGTCCTCGCAGCCGCACCCGCGTGCAAGAAGAAGCCGAAGGACGCTCCGCCGCCCGTCGTCTCGATCGACGCGCCCGCCGCCACCGGCTCGGACACGGGTTCCGCCGCCGCTGGTTCGGACACCGGTTCCGCCGCCGCTGGCTCGGACCTGGGCTCCGCCGCTGCGGGCTCGGACACGGGCTCCGCCGCCGTCGCGGCGCTCCCCGCCGAGTACGTGCTGGTCGAGGCATGGCACAAGGAACCAAAGCCGACGGATCCCGTCGTCGTGCACTTCGAGAAGTTCACCGTCACCAAGGCGACGTTCGATCCCGCGAAGATCGAAGGCGGCAAGGCGACGATCGAGGTCGATGTTACCAGCCTGAAGACCGACGCACCCAAGCGCGATATTCACCTGAAGACCAAGGACTACCTCGAGACCGAGAAGTTCGCGTCGCTCGTGATCAATGTCGACAACGTCAAGAAGAAGGACGGCAGCACGTACACCGGCGACGCGAAGGTGAAGTTCCGCGGCGTCGAGAAGAAGTACCCGGTGACGTTCGAAGTGGTCGAGGCCAAGGAGGACTGGGTCAAGATCAAGGCCGAGCACAAGTTTGCTCGCACCGACTTCAAGGTCGGTCGCCCGGTCGACGTCAAGGATGAAGGCGTCGCGCAGGATCTCGTGTTCAAGCTCCAGCTGACGCTCAAGAAGACCTGATCGCAGTCACGGGGCGAGCGGCGAGGCCGATGCTACGATCTGACGCATGACGTTCTTCGTGCGCGCTGTCGCCACCGGCTTCGCCCTCAGCCTCGGATCCGCCCTGTTCAAGAAGGTGCAGCAGCGCGTGCCGTGGCTCGCCGATCCTGAACCCAAGAAACCCGCGGAGCCCGAGGTGATCGCACAGGACGGTGCGAGCGATCCCGAGCTCCAGTAGGGTGCGACAGCGGCCCACAGCACACGGCCGGAAATGGGGGGGCCGGGATTCAATCCCGGACCCGGGGCTGATGTTTGCCGCAAAACCACGGGCATCGTTCCGCGATTTGCGGAACACTGATCACGACGTGGCGATGGAGTCTTCCAACCTCGCGCCGGGGCTGTTGCTCGCGATGCCCCAGCTGGCGGATCCGAACTTCTCCCGTTCTGTGGTGCTGATGATCGAGCACAGCGCCCAGGGCTCGTTCGGCCTCGTGCTCAACCACCCCAGCCCGATCAAGGCGAGCGAGCTGCTCGAGAGTCTCGAGATGAGCTGGCGCGGCGACGACGCGGCGGTCGTGTGGGCCGGCGGTCCCGTGTCGCCGAGCACCGGCTGGGTGCTGCACGAGCCGGTCGGGATCGCGTTGCCCGGGCAGGGCACGATCGCGATCACGCCGAACATCTCGCTCTCGACCTCGCCAGATCGGCTGCGTGCGATCGCGAATGCGCCGCCGCGACAGATCCGGCTGCTGCTCGGCTACTCGGGCTGGGGCCCGGGCCAGCTCGAGCAGGAGATGTCGCGTGGCGCGTGGCTGCACGCGTCGGCCGAGCCGAACCTCGTGTTCGAGACGCCGGCCGATGCGCTGTGGGACGGCGCGATGCGCTCGCTCGGCATCTCTCCCGAGAGCCTGTTCGCGGCGCGTGGCGTGAATTGACCGGATAGCCCCGAGGCCGTCTGGCCGAGGTTAACGACTAATCGTAGTACTCGGCGCCGAGGTGCGTGATCAGCTCGTCACCCTTGGTGTAGCGCAGCGTGTTCTTCAGCTTCATCAGCTGGATGAACAGATCGTGCTCCGGGTACAGCCCCTCGGGCGTCATCGGGCTCTTCCAGTAGAACGACAGCCACTCCTGGATCCCGCTCATGCCCGCGCGATGCGCGAAGTCCATGAACAACGCGAGATCCAGCACGATCGGCGCCGCGAGGATCGAGTCGCGGCACAGGAAGTTGACCTTGATCTGCATCGGGTAGCCGAGCCAACCGTAGATGTCGATGTTGTCCCAGCCTTCCTGTTGTCGCCGCGCGGCGGGTAGTAGTTGATGCGGACGACGTGCGAGATGTTGCCGTAGAGGTCCGGGTAGATCTCCGGCTGCAGGATGTGATCGATCACCCCGAGCTTGCTGACCTCCTTGCTCTTGAACGACTCGGGATCGTCGAGCACCTCGCCATCGCGGTTGCCAAGGATGTTGGTCGAGTACCAACCGGCGAGCCCGAGCATGCGTGCCTTGAAGCCGGGCGCGAGGATGGTCTTCATCAGCGTCTGGCCGGTCTTGAAGTCCTTGCCGGTGATCGGCAGGCCCTGCTTGCGCGCGAGCTCGAGGAGCGCGGGCGTGTCGACCGACAGGTTGGGTGCACCATTCGCATACGGGACGCCCATCTTGAGGCACGCGTACGCGTAGATCTGCGACGGCGCGACGTCGTCGTGCGAGGCGCGCAGTGCGTCCTCGAACTTTGCGAGCGACGAGTGGACCTCGCTCGGCGTGCGATAGACCTCGGTGGAGCCACACCACACCGCGACCAGACGATCACAGCCGTTCTCCTGCTTGAACCGCGTGATGTCCTCCATCAGCTGTTCCGCGAGGTGCATCTTCGACGTGCCCTTCTTCACGTTGGGCCCGGTCAGCTTCTTGACGTACGTCTGCTCGAACACGGCGGTCATCGGCACGATCGCCTCGAGATCCGCCTTGAGCGGTTCGAGGTGCTTCGCGTCGAGCACGCCGGCGCGGACGGCGGCCTGGTACGCGTTGTCGGGGAAGATGTCCCAGCCGCCGAACACGATGTCGTCCAGCGCGGCGAGCGAGACGTAGTCCTTGATCGCGGGAGAGTTGTCGTCCGTGCGCTTGCCGATGCGGATGTGCCCCATCTGCGTGAGGGAGCCGATCGGCTTGCCGATGCCGCGCCGGATCGCCTGCACACCCGCGATGAACGTGGTCGCGACGGCTCCCATACCCGGCATCAGGATGCCGAGCTTGCCGCTGGCGGGTTTGACTTCGACGCCTTTCTTGAGAGCCATAACGGGTGAAATTGCACCACACTCCCCGTCGAGACAAGGGGAAGGGACCGGACCGTGACGGCAAACACCGATTGTAGTCCGGCCTCCTCGCCGAGGCGGGCTCCGCCCTCGTGGACTCGCTCGTCGGCCATCGCGTTACGGCGTGGCGTCGAACAGCGGTCGCATGGACTGCGGGTCGTCCGTCATGATGCCGTCGGCGCCAAGCGCGAGCAGCCGGGCGACTTCCGCGGGATCGTTGATCGTCCAGAAGTCGACGCGCAGGCCCACGCTGTGGCACTTGGCGATGAACGGTGTGCGATCGAACCGCAGCGGTCCGCGGTGGGTCGGGACCTGCGCCGCGGTGCCGGTGAACGGCAGCTGGCGCCACAGCAGGGACGGTAGCGAGATCAGCGAGGCCACCTCGCCGCTCGACAGCGCCGTCTCTCCCGCGTAGCCCTTGCGACGGAGCGCGACCGACGTCCCGGTCTGGAAGCTGGCCAGCGTCACGCGATCCTCGGCACGCTTGCGCCGCAACAGTCCGATCATCGCGTCGACCGCGGCGCCGCCCTTGACGTCGACGTTCAGCCGGACGCCGGGGAACGCATCGAGCAGCTCCTCGAACGTCGGGACGCTGATGCCCTTGCCCGCGAATGGCCGTGTGCCGTCGGCGGCAACGAACCCCCATCCCGCGTCGAGTGCCTGAGCCGCTGCGAGATCGAGCGTGGCCCACGTGGTCTGCGCGCCGGTCGTGCGGGCGCAGCTGTCGTCGTGGACGACGATGATCTGATGATCCCGCGTCAGCTGGACATCGAGCTCGAGGGCATCGACGCCGATCTCGAGCGCACGCTCGAACGACGTCATCGTGTTCTCGGGTCGCTCGGCAGAGGCTCCGCGATGCGCGTAGAGCCGTCGCGGATGCACTAGGGCTCTTCTTCGAGCTCGAGCGCGGCGACCGGCATCGGAGGCGGCCGCGGGTCGCTGACCTGCACGACCTCCACGCTGTACTTGATGTCCTTGTCGGCGAGCGGGTGGCCGAGGCGAACGTCGATGTCGTCGCCTTTGATGGTCTCGATCTTCAGCACGACATCCATCCCGCCGTTCATGCCCTTGGCCGTGAACTGCTCACCTGCGGTGAGCTTCGCATCTGCGGGGAACTCCGACCGCTTCATCTTCTTGAGCGGCGGCTGCATCGAGGCCGCACCGAACGCGTCCTTCGCCTTGATCACGCCGTCGCGCTTGGCACCCTTCTCGAGCCCGGCGAGCACCGTCTCGAGTCCCGGGATCATCGTGCCCGAGCCCTGGATGTACTCGACGGTGCTCTTCTCGAGAGATGCACCACCGACCACGGAGAGATCGACCTTCACGGTGACTCGGTTGCCGTTCTCGATCTTCACGCCAGCAACGGTACACGTGCATCATCCACGACAGCAACGCCCTGGGATGTGAACAGACAGTGTAGGTTTCCGATACAGTCGCCAGCCATTTCAAGAATTTGCCCGCTGGCACGCCCCGCGCATAATGCTTCTCCCGCAGATGATTCGTAGTTTCCTCATCCTCGTTGTCGGGCTCGCCTTCGCGGGCTGCGCCGGCACGAAGCAGCAGCCCGCGCTGCGCGTGATCAAGACCCCGAATCACGAGGTCGTGTTCGTCCAGGTCACCAACACCGCGAAGCGACCGCTCCGGCTGACCAAGCTCGAGTACTCGTTCGCCGCTGGAAATTCGACGGTTTCGCAGGGCGCGGTCGAGCTGTTCGAGCGCGAGATCCCCGCAGGAGCGATGGCCGTGGTCGAGGTCCCGCTCGAGACCGAGCCGGGCGAACCCGTCGGCCCGATGACGCTTCGGGGAAAGCTCACCGCAGAGCTCGACCAGATCGTTCGCACCTTCAAGGTGTCGGCAGAGATCGAAGCACAGCCCCAGGCTGTCGACTAACCCGACAGGAACGGAAACGTTCCGCGGAGCATTCGCGCTCCGGGTTGTTGCGGTAGCTCGCACATCATTCCAGGTACCTGGCCGTGGCTCGATCGTTGCGAAGGTCCGGACCATGCGAAGCATTTTGTTGGCCCTCGCCGGGCTCGTCGCGTTGACCACGGTCGCCGAGGCGAAGCAGATCCGGTACGTCGGCATCCATCCCGCCGCAAAGTCCGACGGGGGTGGGATGTGCTACATCGAGGCCCCGCACGTTCACGTGTATCCCGCGGACAAGCTGCAGTACCGCGATCACGAAGGCCACAACCACTTCGTCGGCGACCCGGTCGCGTATGGCTACGACGGGCCACGCTACGCCTACAAGGGGCATCACCCGATCCACGTCCATGCGGTGGTCGGCGACGATCACGAGGATGTCGAGTACTGCTACCTCGACGGTCCGCACTACCACCCGTTCCAGCCCGCGGTCGAGGCCGACTTCAAGCTCGCTGGTGATGCGTACTTCTACGTCGGCACGCCGGCGCCCGTGTACGTCGAGGCGCGACCTGCCTACGTCTCGATCAACACGGTGTATCGCCCGCTGGTCTACGCGCGGCCGGTCGTCACGGTCGAAGCGCCGGTCGGCTGGATCGGCGCGAACGTCGTGGTCGCCGGTCCGGACGTGGTCGTCGCCGCGCCGCGCGCGCACGTCGTCGGTCCGGCCGTCGGCGTGCACGCGGACGTGTATGTCCCGATGCCGAGCCTGAGCGTCGACATCGGGTTCGGGGGCGGCGTGGTGGTCGACGATCATCACCACCACCGCGGCTACGAGCGACACAAGTTCAAGGGCGGCAAGCGCGGTGTTCGCCGCGGGCGGCGGTGGTAGTCATGCGCACGTCGATTTTCCTGAGCCTGTTGATCGTCGCCGCGTGCGGGAAGGACGACGCCAGACCCGCCGCGGGCAAGACCTCCGTGCCTGCCGCCAGCTCGCGCGACGGGCTGCTCGCGACCTGGAAGCAAGGCGGTCTGACGCCGTCGGCGTTCACCCCGGCGCAGGTCTCGTTCGGCACCGACTGCCGGAGCGGCACCGTCGGCGCGATCGACGTGCTGGTCTGCAGCTACCCCACCGCGCCCGAGGCGACGAGCGCGAGCGATGCGGCGTACCGCTGGGTCGGTGACGCGACGGGTGCCGTGAAGCCGAGCGGCAAGCTCTTGATCGCCGCGGCCGATCGCCGCAAGAGCGATCCGAGTGGTCGCACGATCAACCAGCTGCTCAAGCTGGCGACGAAGTAGGGCCGGATCGTCCCGGCTCGGCGTTGTTTCATCACGAACTGATTCGCGCTAGCGTGCGCGCGATGTCCGATCGAACAGCCACCTGGTCGACCCTCGCCGAAGCAGCGCTCGCCGGAACCGTGATCTCTCGCGACGACGCGCGCGCGGTGCTGCACGCCTCGGCGGATGATCAGCTGGCGCTGCTCGATGCAGCGTTCCGGGTGCGCAAGGCGCACTGGGGCCGGCGGGTGTCGCTGCACGTGCTCGAGAACGCGAAGCTCGGCGCGTGTCCGGAGGACTGCGGCTTCTGCTCGCAGTCGTCCAAGCACGCCTCGCCCAGCGGCGAAGCGCCGATGAAGTCGGTCGCGGACCTCGTGGCCGGCGCGCGGCGAGCGCATGCGGCGCGCGCAAAGCGCTACTGCATGGTGACCGCGACACGCGGTCCGTCGCAGCGCGATCTCGACACGATCTGCGAGGCGGCGACCCAGATCAAGGCCGAGCTCGACATCGAGCTGTGCGCGTCGCTCGGCCTCCTGACCGAGGCCAAGGCGCAGCGGCTCGCGAGCTCGGGCGTCGATCGGTTCAATCACAACCTCGAGACCAGCGAGCGTCACTACGACAAGATCGTATCGACCCACAGCTGGCGCGATCGCGTGGAGACCGTGCGGATCGCGAAGCGCGCCGGGATGGACACCTGCTGCGGCGGGATCGTCGGGCTCGGCGAGTCCGAGGACGATCTGCTGGATCTCGCGTTCGCGTTGCGCGAGCTCGACGTCGACTCGGTGCCGGTGAACTTTCTCGACGCGCGACCAAACACGCCGCTCGCGGGCTATCCGCTGGTCGAGCCTGCCTACGCGCTGCGCGCGCTGTGCATGTTCCGCTTCGTCCACCCGCGGACCGATCTGCGCGTCGCCGGCGGCCGCGAGCTGACCCTGCGCAACCTCCAGGTGCTCGCGCTGTATCCCGCCAACTCGATCTTCACGCAGGGCTACCTGACGACCGGCGGCGCGACGCCGCACAGCGATCACCAGATGATCCGCGATGCCGGGTTCGAGCTCGAGCTGGCGTCAGGCGAGGCGGTGCCCGCGGATCCCGAGGCGATGGCGCAGCTGTCGCGACGCCTGCTCCCGGTCGCACGCAGCTGAACGTCACGTTCGTGTAAGGCCACAGCACGCGCCCGCGGTTCGCGCGTTCGCAGAGGCCTATGAACCGACGACGATTCTTCCACTATGTTGGCCTCGGCGTGACCGTGGCTGCATGCGGCGGCACCCAGCGGTTGTCTGCGCCGCCGACGGGAGGCGGCTTCGCGAGTCCGCCACCGGGCATGCCGCCATCGGATCTCGACGCGTGGCGCGCAGCGCTCGGCGCAGCGCGCGAACGTGCGATCGGGCGGCTGCGCGTGTATCGCGAGGCCGGCAAGTTTCCGCGCAACCATCGCGTGCTCGGCACCACGCCGACCTTCGTCGACGAGCATGGCACGCCGTGCGCGGTCGGCTACCTGATGGTGCGCTCGGGCCACCAGGCGCTGGTCGCGTCGATCGCACGCGCGGACAACAACGTCTATGTCGAGCGGATCGTCGAAGGCCCGGCGCTCGCGTGGATCCTTCGCTCCGGCTTGACCCAGGACGAGTGCGCGCTGATCCAGCCGAGCTACGACTGGGAGCGGCCGCCGCGGCCGATCGAGCCGTTCGTGCCTGATGATCCGGCGCCGGCCCACGACCGCCTGGTGGCCCACTTCACCGCGCTCGACCACCAGCTGGTCGACGCGACGGAGGTCAGCCTCGACGCGGCGCTGGCGCGACTCGAACCGGAGATCGCACGCGGTGCGTCGATCGTCCAGGTGGTGCAGTAGCGACCACACCGTATCGCCGCCGCGTCACCACCAGGCCCGCAAGCAACCGAAGTCGCGTGACCCCGCGCTGGCACGGAGTCTGCGATGAGAAGGGAGATGGGTCGCGTCGCCTGGCTGACCGTGATCGCCGTGGGTTGCGGTCCCGCGATCCCGGCGCACAGGTTACCGGTGCTGGTGCCGCCGGAACCCACCGTCGCGGAGACGACGTTCGCCGAGCGCACCGCGATGTTGCGCGCGACCCTTTTGCGGAGCTCGATCGAGCTCGATGCCGGGCCGACGATCGACACCTGCCGGCCCGGCGAGTGGAAGAACTGCATGCGTTGCGATGTCGCGACCGGGATGGACGGCGTCGATCCGGATCTGCTCGATCGCGTCGCGATCGTGATCGCGTCGTATCCGGCACCCCTGTTGGAGGCGGCGGAGCTCGAGCATCTCGCGCTGTGTCGGCGGATCCGCTACGAGGGCAAGGAGGATGGTCCTGTGGGGCTCGCCCAGCTGCGCGAGCATCGGCTGATGATCAGCGTCGAGGGGTACATGACCGAGCAGCACAGCTCGACGGCGATCGAGCAGATCGTTCATCACGAGCTGTTTCACCTGTTCGATCACGCGAACCTCGGCGAGGCGCACCTCGACCCCGCATGGTCGGAGCTCACGCCGCCGGGCTTCGAGTATCGCGACCCCGCGGGGTCCGGTCCGCGACCGGCCGGGTTCGTCAACGCCTATGCGACGACCGATGCGATGGAGGATCGCGCCAGCACCTTCGAGTACCTGATGGCCCATGACGAGACCTGTCAGATCGCGGCGATCGACCCGATCGTCGACGCGAAGCTGACGGTGGTGCGCGAGCGAATCACCGCGGTCGCACCGAAGTTCCTCGATCGCCGCGCGCCGTGCACGGGCTGGGTCGCACCCGCGGCGGGCACCCCGACGTACCGTCTCCCGGGTCGCTGACCACCGCGCGCGTGGTACGCCACGGCATGCGCATCGATCGCGTCTACACCCGCGGCGGCGACCAGGGCCAGACCTCGCTGATCGGAGGCGAGCGCGTCTCCAAGGCGTCGTTGCGTCTCGATTGCTACGGCACCGTCGACGAGCTCAACGCGACGCTCGGCCTCGTGCTCGAGGCACTCGCGAGCTCGGCTGACGTCAATTGCCTGTCCGTGCTGCAGTACGCGGTCGACACCGCCGCACACCTCGCACGG
>JBBJLY010000438.1:0-4300 GCA_037720695.1 Kofleriaceae bacterium
GGAGCGCACGGACACTCATCTGCTCAAGCCCGCCGAGGTGGTCCAGTTACTCGGTGTCTCTCGATCCTGGCTGTACGCGGCGGCGAAAGCCGGTCGCGTTCCGTGCCTGCGGCTTTGGAGGTGAGGAGCGGCCGATTCGCTTCCGGCAAGACGAGCTCGAAGTCTGGATCGAGCGCAGCCGGGTAGCCGCGTCAATGCCGAAGGGCGGGACGGGAGAGCGTGAGCCGCGAGGTCGACGCAATCAGGGCGCGGCCCAGCGGCCCCTGGTCACGGCGGATCTCGTACAGCTGCGGCTGATCCACCCTGGCTAGGCGTAGGCGCGGCTGCGCTTATCCGAGCGCGCGCCGCGCCGCCTCGGTGATGCTCGCCTCAGTTCGCGCTACGGCTTGGCGAATGAAGGAGAGTTCGAGGTGACCGTAGTGCTCCTCCGTGGTGGTAATTGGCGTGGACCCCGTCGGTGTTGTCGGTCAGGCCGCTGGGATTGACTGGTCGTCGTGATCTTTCCAGGTGGCCGCGACTTCTCGCGGCGTGCGGTAGGCCAGCCCGGAGTGGGGCCGGTGGTGGTAGTCGTCGACGTAGGCGCCGATCTTCTCGCGGGCCTCGTCGAGCGTCTCGAACTCGTCGCGCCAGACGCAGCGTTGCTTGAGCTTTCCGAACCAGCTCTCGATGAACGCCTGGCTTTCGGGGTCGCGGTAGCCGCCGCGCCGGTGCGTGACGCCGAGTTCGGCCAGGCGGGCGCGGAACGCATCACGTGAGTTCCTTCCTCGCCCATGATCGTGGGCGGTAGAACTCTCACAAGCACCGGACCGAACTCAGGGGTCACGCCAGGGGTTTGGACGATGCCTTCGGTGATCAGTTCGCGCGCGACATGTCGGATGTTGGGCGTGGATGCCCGATGTGGAAGCCCTGCGCGTAGTCGACGCCGTGTTGGTGCAGCATGTGGATCGTCTCGTCGTCGGCGACCGACTCGGCGATGGTCTTGATCCCAAGGCCGCGCGCCACCTCAACGATCGCCTTCACCATGTGCTTGTCGAAGTCGCTACGGGGCAGGTTGTGGACGAACTCGCCGTCGAGCTTGAGGTAGTCGACCGGCAGGTGCTTGAGGTAGTAGAACGAGCCGAAGCCGGTGCCGAAGTCGTCAAGCGCGAGTCCGCAGCCGAGCCTGCTCAGGCCGTCGGCGAAAGTGCTGGCCTCGGTCATGTTCGCGATCGCCGCCGTCTCGGTGATTTCGAAGATCAGGCTCGATGGATCGACGGAGGCGTCGGTGAGTTCGGTCTCGATCAGTCGTGTCAGCTGGGGGTCGCCGGCGATCGACGTGCCCGACAGGTTGATCGCGACCGGCAACGCGTTGGGATCGCGCTGGTCGGCGATGACGCGTATCGCGCGGCGAACGACCCAGCGGTCGATCTCGTGAATGAGGCCCAGCCGCTCCGCGGCGGGAAGAAACGCGCCCGGGGCGATGAGCTCGTCGTCGTCGCCTCTCATGCGCAGCAAGAGCTCGCCGTGAGAGACCCTGCCGGTCGACAGATCGAGTATGGGCTGCCAGTGCAAGACGAAACGGTCGTGATCCAGCGCGTCGCGGATGCGTTGCGCCCACGCGTGCTTCGCGGTCGCTCGCGCCACATGCCCTTCGGCGAGCGTGTAGATGACGACCCGGTCGTGCCCGCGGGCCTTGGCCTCGTACATCGCGAGGTCGGCGGCCACTAGCACCTCGTCCGCCTCGGCCCCCTGCGAGTCGAAGAGGGCGACGCCGATGCTGGCCGTCGCGCGGTGTGGCTGGCCTTCGACTACCACCGCGCACTTGCGGAGCACGTCAAGCAGCTGTGCCGCGGCCGTCTGCGCCTCCTCGCGGCCCGCCGATCGGAGCAGAACGCCGAACTCGTCGCCCCCGAGCCGCGCCACCATGTCGGTCGACCGAAGACGGTCGACCAACGCTGCCGCGACCTCGATGATCAGCGCGTCCCCCGCTGCGTGACCACCGGTGTCGTTGACCAGCTTGAAGTTGTCGAGATCAAGCATTACCACGGCGCCACGCGACTCGTACCGCTGCGCGCGGGCGAGCTCGAGCGAGAGCTCTTCCTCAAAGCGACGGCGATTGAGCAGGTTGGTGAGTGGGTCGTGATCGGCCAGGTGTCGCAGGCGCTGCTCGTAGTGCTTGCTCTCGGTGATGTCGCGCGCGATGATCGACGCCGAGACGATCCTGCCGTTGGTGTCTCGCACCGGGGACATCCTCAGCGACACACTGACCGTCGTGCCGTCTTTGCGCACGCGCTGGGTCTCGAAGTGATCGACGGACTCCCCGGCGAACATCCTGCGCAGGATCTCCTGCTCCTCGTTGCGCCGTCGCGGCGGGATGATGAGGCTGATCGACTTGCCGATGGCGTCCGCGGAGCTGTAGCCGTAGAGCCGCTCGGCGCCGCGGTTCCAGCTGGTGATCACGCCGTCGCGCGACTTCGTGAGGATCGCATCGTCGGATGAGTCGACCACGTTGGCGAGGAGCTCGCGCGCCGAGCGCGCCTCGACCTCCTCGGTCACGTCCTGCGCGGTCCCGATCAGCTTCACCGCGTCACCGTCGTCATCGAGTACCGTCTTCCCGGTGATCCGCAGCACGCGCACGCCGCCATCGCGGGGCACGGCGCGGCACTCGAGGCCGAATCGGCCGCCGTCGCGCACAGCCCGCCCGATCGCCTGCTCGAACACGCGGCGATCACCCTGGTGAAGAGCGGCGACGATCAAGTCGAGCGTGACGCCGGGGGCATCGGCCGGCAGGTCGAGGATCCGATAGAGGCCGGCCGAGCACTCGACGACGCCGGATCGGACGTCTGTCTCCCAGCCGCCGGTCCGGGCGACCTCCTCCGCCTCGGCGAGCAGCGCCCGGCTCTGCGTGAGCTGCTCGCTCGGCGCGCTTGCGCTCACTGATGTCGCGGAGGTATCCCATGAAGGTGGGCGGCTCGAGCGAGCCGACGCGGGTGATCGTCAACTCGACCGGGAACTCGCTGCCGTCTGCCCGCATGCCGATGAGCTCGAACCGTGAGCCGAGCAGCGCCGCCTCGCCCGTCTGGAGGTACCGGCGAAGCCCCTCGCGGTGAGCCGCGCGCAGGGACGGCGGGATGATCAGGTCCGCCATCTCGCTGCCGAGCGCCTCGTCGCGCGTGTAACCGAAGGTCGCCTCGGCCGCGGGTTGAACTCGATCACTCGGCCGTGATGGTCCATCGAGATCATCGCGTCGAGCGCCGACTCGACGATCGCGCGGTTGCGCACCTCCCGCGCCGCCGCCTCCTCCACGGCCCGTGTAAGCTCGATCCGCTCGCCGATCTGCCGGCCAAGGCTCACCATCAGCTCCGTCAGCTCAGGGTCGGGCTCGCGTGCGTAAGCCGCGAAGAGCTCGATCACCCCGAGCGTGCCGCTGGAGCCGACGATCGGGACTCCCAGGGCGCCGCGAAGCCCGCTCTGCGCAGCCGACCGGACGCGCGGGAAGTTGTCGTCCACAAGCACGTCCGGGATCCACGCCGGCTCGCCGCTGTCCCACACTCGCCCCGGGAGCCCGACGCCGCGCGCGAACGTCATGTCACGGCTGAGCCGCTCGAACTCATCGACCGCCAGACCTGGAGCATGCCACGCACCGTGCCGACGCAGAACCTCGTCGCGCTCGACCCTCCAGATCGCCGCCGTCGCCCAGCCAAGCATCTCGCCGAGCGTGCGCAGGATCACCGGCCCGGCCTCCGCCAACGTTGACGATTCAGCCAGCGCCTGCGCGATCGCACGCTGGATCGCCAGCCGCTTGATGCTGCGCTCGCGGTCGAGCTGCAGCCACGCCAGCCACACGGAAAGGCCGCCGCCGGCAAGGACGCCGGCGCAGCGGGCGGCGTGATCGGCGCTCGCCCAGATGTCGTTGGGCGCCCCCAGCCCTGCCGCAACCGCGAATCCGTAAAGCGAGACCCACGCCGTCCCGCGCAGCTGCGCGCTCATCGAAGCGACCAGTGGCCCCGCCACGAGCAACCCGGTGAACGTCACGTCAGGCCCGAGCGCCAGATCCAGCACCGCCAGCGCCGTGTCGAGCGCCAGGCCTGCGACGATCCATGCCCCCGCGATTCGCCTCGAGTTCATCGACGTCCCGATACAGTCACCGGAGCCCAGCGAATGTCATTTCACTGACTATCCTCCGCATCGACACTGCGCGCAAGGGAGCGGTACCGCTGGTGAGTCGATTTGCTGCTCCACGGTGCGACTCCGGAAGCGGTTCGAGACAGCCGGTCCGGTCGGGTCGGCATAGATCTCACCACGTCGCGAGCTCCCCTTC
>JBBJLY010000043.1:0-44610 GCA_037720695.1 Kofleriaceae bacterium
CGTTGCGAGAGCGATGGCGCGCTTCCCACGCAAGCGAGAGGCCAGGCGACCCGTGGCGAACCTCGCGGATCTGCGCGGCAGGCCCACGGGCTTCAGGCCTGCGTTTGTTCCGCAGCTGTTCCACGTGTTCCGGCACGGGTGGACGCGCACGCGACGTACATTCGTGCCGCCGGCGAGCACCATGGCCGCCGCCCAGATCGAATCCGAGGCAGCTCGTGACTGCTGCAACTCAGGACATGAACTTTGAAGTCAACGCGGCACCCGATTCGAGCCGAGCTGGTCGCGCCCACTTATCGTTGGACTGCGCCGCCTTGATTTCGCTCAGATCGTCCGCACATCACACGGTATGGAGCCGAACCGTCACGTCCAGGGGTCGAGGAGCGCAGGGTCGACGTGTCACCGAGGATCGACGAGCAGACCGTCGCCGATGATCGTGCCAAGCTTGCGCATGCATTGCGCGAGCTTGCGGCCGTGAAGGCCCGCGTGGAGCGCGACGCTCGCAGCGTGCACGAGCAGACGCGGAGCGCGCTGATCCAGGCACTGCTTCCCGTGCTCGACAACTTCGACCGCGCGATCGCAACGGGCGAGACGCAGGGAGATGCACCGGGGATTGTCGCAGGCGTCCGGATGGTCCGTCGACAGCTCGAGAGCGTGCTCCAGGGCTACGGGCTCGTGCGGTTCGACGCGGTCGGGACCGCGTTCGATCCGTCGGTGCACGAAGCGACCAACATGGTCGCGGTCTCCGACCGCGCTCGCGATCGGTTCGTCGTCGATCAGCTCGAGCCTGGATACCGGATCGGTGATCGGCTGCTTCGCGCGGCGAAGGTCGTCGTCGGCAAGTACATGTAGCGTCGCGGCTGTTGGCGTCGCGACCGTTCGCGGACCGCCGCGTTCGTGTCTGGGTCGTCGTGTCGGCTCCGCAGATGGCGCGTAAGCTGCCGCCATGCAGCTCGGAATGATCGGACTTGGCCGGATGGGCGCGAACATGGCGCGCCGGCTGATGCGCGGCGGGCACCAGTGCGTGGTCTACGACCGGAGCCCCGAGGCCGTGGCGACGCTGGTCGGGGAGGGCGCGCAGGGCGTCGACTCGCTGGCGGCGCTCGTCGGGGCGATGGCGAAGCCCCGCGCCGTGTGGGTGATGGTGCCGGCGGGCGGGCCGACCGAGGAGACCGTGGCGGCGCTCGGCGAGCTGCTCGAGACCGATGACGTGATCATCGACGGCGGCAACTCGATGTTCAAGGACGACGTGCGCCGGGCCAAGGTGCTCGCGGCGAAGGGCATCCACTACGTCGACGCCGGGACGAGCGGTGGCGTGCTGGGGCTCGAGCGCGGGTATTGCCTGATGGTGGGCGGCGAACCGGAGGTGTTCCGTCGCCTCGAACCGATCTTCGCGACGCTGGCACCGGGGCGCGGCTCGATCGAGCGCACGCCGGGACGCGCTGCGGGCAACGTCGAGGACGGCTACCTGCATTGCGGTCCGTCGGGCAGCGGCCACTTCGTCAAGATGATCCACAACGGGATCGAGTACGGCGTGATGCAGGCGCTCGCCGAGGGCTTCGACATCCTGCGCGGCGCGGCGAACGAGAAGCTGCCGGTGGAGCAGCGGTTCGAGCTCCCGATCGCGGACATCGCCGAGGTGTGGCGGAGGGGGAGCGTGCTGAGCTCGTGGTTGCTCGACCTGACGGCGAAGGCGCTGGTCGAGGATCCGGGGCTCGCGAAATTCTCGGGTGTGGTTGGAGATTCTGGCGAGGGTCGGTGGACGGTGCAGACGGCGATCGAGGAGGCGGTGCCCGCGCCGGTGATCACGTCGGCGCTGTACGCACGATTTCGCTCGCGGCAGGATCCGTCGTTCGCGGACCAGGTGCTGTCCGCGATGCGATTCCAGTTCGGTGGCCACGTCGAGCCCCCGAAGGCGGGCTGAGGTGACGGTGCGACGGTTCCCGGATCTCGCCACCCTGGTCGATGCCGCCGCGGCCGAGCTCGCGATCCTCGTCGACGAAGCGGTACAGGCACGGGGCGCATGTCAGATCGCACTGTCCGGCGGTTCGACCCCGCGCCCGCTGTATCAGCAGCTCGCGACGATGGCGCTGCCGTGGGACCGCGTGGAGCTGTGGTGGGGCGACGAGCGCACCGTGCCGGCCAACCATGTCGACTCGAACTACCGGATGGCGCGCGAGGCGCTGCTCGACGCGATCGGCGCGCGCGTGCATCGGATCGCCGGCGAGCGCGAGCCCGTCGCCGCGGCGGCCGACTACGAGCGCGACCTGGTAGATCGACTCGGTACGCCTCCCGTGCTCGACATCGCGCTGCTCGGACTCGGATCGGATGGGCACACCGCGTCGCTGTTTCCGGACAGCCCCGCCGTGCGCGAGACCGCGCGCTGGGTCGCCGCGAATCCGGTCGCGCAGCTCGCGACCACGCGGATCACGATGACCGCGCAGACGTTGTGCGCCGCGCGTCACGTGCGGTTCCTGGTCGCCGGCGTCGACAAGGCGCCTGCGGTTGCCGCGGTGCTCGAAGGCCCACGCGATCCGGATCGGTATCCCGCGCAGCTGATCGCGGGCGCGGCAGATGTGGTGTGGTTCATCGAAGATGCTGCCGCCGGCCAGCTCGCGGGGGCGGCATGAGCGCGGTCAGCGCGGAGGTCATCGGCGGGGACGAGCGCGCATCGCCTCGACCCGAGCCGTGCGTGATCGTGATCTTCGGAGCGACCGGCGATCTGACCGGGCGCAAGCTCGCACCGGCGCTGTACAACCTGATGCTCGACGACCTGTTGCCCGAGCCGTGCGTCATCATCGGCGTCGCGCGCGAGCCGATGACGACGGCGACGTTTGCCGACCACGTGCTGCGCCGGGTGTCGGAACACTCACGCCGCGAGGTCGATCCGGCGCGCTGGGAGCGATTTGCCGCGAAGCTCGATTATGTCGCCGGTGAGTTCGCCACCGCGGCGACCTACGACGCGCTGGCCGAGCGGCTCGCCGCGGCGGACAGCCGCTGCGGCGGCAACCGGCTGTTCTACTTCGCGACGCCACCCGCGGTGTTCCCGATGCTGATCGAGAACCTCGCGGCGCACAAGTTGATCGAGCGCCGCCCGGTGGATGCGCGGCCGGCCTGCCGGGTGATCGTCGAGAAGCCGTTCGGGCGCGACCTCGGCTCGGCGACTGCGCTCAACGATCTGATCGCGAAGCATCTCGACGAGAATCAGATCTTCCGGATCGATCACTACCTCGGCAAGGAGACGGTGCAGAACATCCTGGTGCTGCGGTTCGGCAACTCGATCTTCGAGCCGCTGTGGAATCGCAACCACGTCGATCACGTCGAGATCACCGCCGCCGAGTCGATCGGCATCGAGGGCCGCGGCGCGTTCTACGAGTCGACCGGCGTGATCCGTGATGTGGTGCAGAACCATCTACTTCAGGTGCTGTCGCTGGTCGCGATGGAGGTGCCTGCCTCGTTCTCCGCCGACGATATTCGCGACGAGAAGATCCAGGTGCTGCGCTCGATCCGCCGGCTGCATGTCGAGGATGTCGCCGCGAATGCGATCCGCGGGCAATACCGGGGCTATCGCGACGAGGCCGGCGTCGCGAAGGATTCCACCACCGCGACCTACGCGGCGCTGCGCGTGATGATCGATGACTGGCGGTGGCAGGGCGTCCCGTTCTTCCTTCGCGCCGGCAAGCACCTGGCGGAGCGCGTGACCGAGGTCGCGATCCACTTCAAGTCGGTGCCGCTCGTCCTGTTCAAGCACGAGGCCGCCGGTGAGGTCCTGCAGCCCGCCGTGCTGACGCTGCGGATCCAGCCCGAGGAGGGCATCTCGCTGCGGTTCGTCGCGAAGGTGCCTGGCGATCGGATCGCGATCGGCAACGTGGTGATGTCGATGGCCTACGCCGATGCGTTCCACCGTCCGATCTCGGAGGCCTACGAGCGCCTGCTGCTCGATTGCATGCGCGGCGATGCGACGCTCTATCCGCGACGCGACTCGGTGGACCGCGCCTGGCAACTGATGGATCCGATCCTCCATGCGTGGGACGGCGCGCCGGGCGTGCCGATCTACGAGCCCGGCTCGGCAGGTCCGGTCGAGGCTGATGCGCTGATCGCGGTCCACGGCGACACCTGGCGTCCGCTCACGAAGGCGCCCTGAAGCGAACCAACCAAGGACGTGAATGGCTACGCGACGACGCGTCAACGCGCAGGCTACCGGCGATAGTCGCTGCATGACGGTCGATCCACTCGATGACTTCTCGCGATTCGATTTCGCGCACGATGGAGAGACCAAGGTCGTCTATCGGCAAGGCACCGGCCCGGCGGTCGTCGTCATGCACGAGGTGCCCGGCATCACCGCCGAGGTCGCGCGATTCGCACGCAAGGTGGTGGGCGCGGGGATGACCGTCTTCATGCCGCGGCTGTTCGGCAGGGTAGGGGCAAGGACGAATCCGATCGAGCGCATCGCCATGCTCACGCGTGTGTGCGTCAGCCGCGAGTTCAGCTGCCTCGCCGAGAATCGCGCGAGCCCGATCACCGACTGGCTGCGCGCGCTCGCCAAGCACGCCCACGACGAGATCGGCGGCGCGGGTGTCGGCGTGGTCGGGATGTGCGTCACCGGCAACTTCGCGCTCACGATGGCGCTCGATCCGTGGGTGATCGCCCCGGTGCTCGGACATCCTTCCTTCCCGTTGCCGATCACGCGCGCGAAGGCGGCGGCCGTGCACGCCACGCCTGAAGCCATGGCCAGCGCACGCCGGCGGATCGCGGACGAGGGACTGCGGTTCCTGGGCGTGCGCTTTCACGGCGACACGCTGTTCTGCCGCGCCGCACGGTTCGCGACCCTGCGCCGCGAGCTGGGCGATGGGTTCGAGGGACTCGAGCTCCCTGCGGATTCAGCCAAGCCCGCACCCGAGCCGCCTCATAGCGTCCTGACGATCAACCTGATCGACCAGGCAGGCGAGCCAACGCGCGCCGCGGTCGACAGGATCCTGGCGTTTCTACACGAGCGTCTCGCGCCCCCGCTGCCGTCGGCGAATGCGTGACCGAGACGCGCTGGACGCGGGTCGCGCTCGCGGTACGCTTGGGAGACCATGATGACGTCCAGCAACGTGGGGCCCCTGCTGCCGCTCGATGCGAACCCACCGGCGCACGTCGAGACCGCCACGTTCGCGCTCGGCTGATTCTGGACGCCCGACGCCCGGTTCGGGTGTCTCCCAGGCGTCGTGCGGACGCGCGTCGGTTATGCAGGCGGCTCGCTCGCGGACCCGACGTATCGGCGGATGGGCGATCACACGGAGTCGTTGCAGCTCGACTTCGATCCAACACGGATCTCGTACGGCGAGCTACTCGCGGTGTTCTGGCGCAGCCACATGCCCGATCAGGAGAGCTACGGCAGGCAGTACATGACCGCGGTGTTCTGCGAGACGCCGGAGCAGCTCGCGGAGGCGACCCGGTCGCGCGCGCGGGTGGCGCTCCAGCTCAAGGGCGAGATCCGGACGCCCGTGCTTTCTGGCGCGCGGTTCTATCGCGCCGAGGACTACCACCAGAAGTACCAGCTTCGGCGGTATGACGAATTCATGCGCGAGCTCGCCGACTACACGCCGCGCCAGCTCGCCGATTCGACCGTGGCGGCCCGGCTCAACGGCTACGTGGCAGGGCGCGGGACGATCGAGCAACTCGCCGCCGAGCGCACATCGTTCGGGCTGTCACCGGCAACCCTGGTTCGCCTCGAGCAGCTGGTGCGTGGCAAGCAGCGAGCTTGAGTCGGCGCCGCTGTGCGGACGATGATAGTGGACATCCCGTGGCCCACACCTGCACCACTGATCCCTGTCCGATCTGCGATGCGACCGCGGATGGCCTGTCACCCGCGCGGCTCGCCCAGATCCGCGCCGTCACGGAACAGATCGAGCGCGAGCGCCCGATGCCGCTCGTCGAGGTGACCGAGGCGATTCGCGACGTGATCGAGATGGTCGATGCGATCGACGATCTCCCGGAACCGCCTCCGGTGGATGCACCGACGGACGCAGAGGCGATCGCGCAGCTCGGCGCGCAACTCGTCCTCGTGAACGCCCGCCTCGATGCCCTCGAATCTGCAGCCAGCACGATCGACCGCCTCGAAGCGCAGCTCCCGACCATGACGCCCGAGCAGCTCGATTCGCTGCACGAGGTGTTCGCGCGTATGGCGGCGAAGCTCGCCGAGCTGAAGCGATAGTTGGCTCCGAGCCCGAGGCAGAGCGCGTCGGTGGCCCGACGCCCGGCGAACCCGTCCCGCTACGCCGTTCATCGCCGAGCTCGTCAGCGCGCGCGGCGAGCCTTGGTCATGAAGCTCGCGTGCAGCCCGTCCAGCATCGGTGAGGCCGCAGCGATCCGCTGCTCGTCATCGCGCGCGGCTATACAGATGCCATCGATCGCGGACCGCACGCCCGGCGTCTCGGCGCGTCCGAACTTGTCGTCGCGTAGGTCGAGGTCGTGGATGATCTCGCCGATCGCGACGAGCGCGGGATCGTCGAGGCCCATGCGCTCGACGAGCACCTCGAACGTGCAGCGGTCACCAAGGTGCGTGAACTCGGCCTCGAACATGTCGAACCGCAGCTCGCCATTGCTCGGCTCATAGCCCTTCGATGGCACGAACTTGAGGCGCGCCTGTGGGTCGATGAACCGACGGATCAGCCAGGCGCTCGCGATCCGATCGATATGGACCCCCGTGCGCGTCACCCAGGTCGCGCCGCGCGGCCGCGCGATCACCTCGAGCTTGTCCTTCTTAACGGGCTGATCGCCGCGGGGCAAGGCGCGCGCGATCGACGTGAGGAGCCCCTCGGCTGCCCCGCGCCCGGACGCATTCATGAAGTCGATGGCGGCGATCTCGTCGAGCCGGCGCTTCAGCTTCGCGTGTGCCTGCGCGAGCGCGGCGAGCCGCTCGGCGGTCACGCGCCTGCCGTCGACTTGCTTTGCGAGCGCCTTCGCCTCGGCCGCAAGCTTTGCGTAGTCGGCATTGCGCGCCTCGACAAACCGCTCCTCGATGGCAGCGTCGGTCGAGTCATCGAGGAAGCGCCCCTCACAGAGCGAGGCCTGTCCACCGTCTTCGCGGGTTTCGCGTGCGACCCACTCGAACAGCTCGACGCACTCCTCTCGGTTCGGAAGCACGTAGACCGCGCCTCGCAGCCCGATTGCACCGATCGCTTGCAGCCGGCGCCAGATCTTGACTCGCAGCGAGGGCGGCTTCGCAGGGATCGACGGCATGAACAGCACCCAGCGTGCTCCGCTCAGCGTCGACTCCCGCTGCGACCGTGACTTCCGCGCACGCCTCACGGACCGAAACGATCGTAGCAGTTGGTTACCATGGTTGCCCGGCGCGATACTCGCGCCATGACTTCACGACGCGACTTCCTCGAGCTCGCTGCTGTTGCCGCAGGGGGAACGATACTCACGACGACGCTGGCGAACGCAGACTCCAAGACACCTCCCAAAGCCGGACCGCCGGTCGCGGCAGGCGAGCACAAGATACTCGATCTACCATTCCAGGCGGGCAGGCTCACGGGCTTGTCGGCGGCGATGCTGACCTCGCACCACGACAACAACTACGCCGGCGCGGTGAAGAACCTCAACAAGGTCGAGCTCGAGCTCGCCAAGATCACGAAGACGACGCCCGGCTTCGAGGTCTTCGGGCTGCGCGAGCGCGAGCTGACCTACACGAACTCGATGATCCTGCACGAGCAGTACTTCGGAAACCTCGGCGGCGACGGCAAGCTCGCGGGCGCGATCGACAAGCGGCTCGCAGCCCAGTTCGGCTCGACAGCGCGCTGGGAGGAGCTGTTCCGTGCCACCGCGATGTCGCTGGGTGGCGGGAGCGGCTGGGTGCTGCTCGCTATCAACTACGCGACCGGCGACCTCCGCATCTATGGCACGTCTGGGCACAGCCAGTCGGTCGCGTTCGGTCAGCCGCTGCTCGTGCTCGACATGTTCGAGCACGCGTACGCGATCGACTACGGCGCTGCCCACGCGAAGTACATCGACGCGTTCTTCCAGAACGTGCAGTGGGCCGAGGTCGACAAGCGCCTCGCGCGCGCCGACAAGGCGCTCGCGGTGCTCCGCCGCTGACGGACGGGTCCCACCACCGCGGCGCTGCCGGTTCGAAGTCCTCGTCGTGCCTCTCGTTTCATCGGCGAGCGGAACGGATTCGAACGCCTGTTACATCGTGTTATAGGTGTTTCCAAAGCGTGTGACGAAGTTGCTGCAAGTTACCCGCGGGAGCTAGCGAATGACCCTGGACAGAACCGCAGTATCCGGCCTCGGCGTCGCGATCGTGCTCTCTGTCGTGGCGTGCCACGCAAGTCCAGTGGCGCCGGAACGCCAGCATGTCGTGTTCGTGTGCGAGCACGGCGCCGCGAAGAGCGTGATCGCCGCCGCGTACTTCAACCAAGCGGCGCACGAACGCGGGTTGACGATCCGCGCAACCGCACGTGGCGCCGATCCACAGCGCGAGCCATCGACGAAGACGATCGCGGGACTGGCTGCAGACGGTCTTACCCCGACGTTGGAGGTCCCGCACGCCTTGACGCGATCCGATCTCCACGACGCCACTCGCGTGATCGTGTTCGACTGCGAGCAGCCCACGATGGTCGCTTTGCGCGGCCTGGATACGTGCTGGAACGACACGCCCGCGATCGGTGAGGGCTACGCAGGTGCGCGCGATGCGATCCGGTCGCACATCCTGGGGCTCGTGGATCAGATGGCGCGCGATCCGCGAAGGTGAGCCTGCCTGCCCTCGCGGCGAAGATCGACAAGAAGATCGATGTCCGAACGCCTGTCGCGTGGCCGCGGCCTGTCAGCTGTCTTCGATGGCGAAACTAGGCTCCAGCCCTCTCGATCACTTCCGACAGCGCGAGCTGCGCTGTCAAATGCGCAGACGGCGGCGTGTCACCATTCTCGCGTGCGAGGGCGAACCGGACCGCCGGCGTCGCCTCGACCCGTGTGCGTAGCGCGGCAAGCTTGGGCCAGCGCGCGATCGGCGCGACCTCGTGGACCTCGAGCCAGCGCGCAACACCGGCGAGCAGTGCGTCGGCGAGCGTCGGGTGATCGCCGGTCAGGTATGGATCGTCGCCGACCATTGCTTCGAGCTGATCGTGGCGCTTGATCACGGACCCGCGGCCGAACGTACGCAAGGCGTCGAGGTCCGAGGCCGATGTGGACGTCGATTCGAGCGCAGCCCACAGCGGCCCGAATGCGGACGTGAAGCTCGAGTTCAAGAAGGCCATCAGCTGGTGCATGCGATCGGCCTCAGGGCTGCGTGGGTCGAAGCTGATCCGGCGCTCACTGTCGCGGGATTCGAGGTGCGCGGCGATGGCCATGGTCTCGGTGAGCACCCGGCCGTCGTCCGTGATCATGACCGGTGTCTCGTGGCGCGCGTTGAGGCGCGCGTACCCGGGCTCGCGCATCTCGCCGAGCATGTCGACGCGCGCAAGCTGGTATGGCTGACCGAGCCACTCGAGCGCGGCGACGAGACCCATCGAGGTTCCAGCCGGGAATCCGTAGAGGAGAATTGGTTCCATGACTTCGACCGTAGGCAGTCGATCACGGTGTGTACATGACGCACAATTTGGTAACCACGGTGGATGAAGAACCTCGTGTCTCGCTGCCCGATCGAGGAGGTGATGCGCGTGCTGAGCGGACGGTGGCCGACGCTCTTGCTCTACTACCTGAAGGACCGCCCGAAGCGGTTCAGCGACCTGCGACGTGACAACCCGACGGTGTCTCATCGCATGCTCGCGCTGGAGCTGAAGAAGCTCGAGGCCGCCGGCATCGTGCTGCGCACTCAGTTCTCGGGCTATCCCCTGCGCGTCGAGTATACGTTGACGGCGTTCGGATCGCGGCTCGTCCCTCTCATCGATGCGCTCGGTGACTGGTGGAACCGCGGTGAGGAAAGCGCGCCGTTGCCCGCCGAGTGCGCGTGACGTTCAGCGACACGCACACCGTCGTTCAGGGCTCGACGTCGGGGAGTGACGCGTCCAGCGCGCCGCCGGGCGTGTGCAGAACAAGTGATCGCCGCGCGCGAGCTCCGTCGCGAGATGACCAAGCTCCTAGCAAGCTCGACGAAACTGTCCCGGCGTCGCGTCGTGGCTCCGCTTGAACGCAGTGCAGAACGCGGCGACCGAGTCGTAGCCGACGAGTCGTGCAACGTCGCTGATCGATCGCTCCGAGTCGCGAAGCGCCTTGGCCGCGACGCACATTCGCCACCGCGTCACATACGCGAGCGGCGTCTCGCCGACCAGCTCGGTGAACCGGCGCGCGAACGCGGCGCGCGACTTGCCGGCGCCGGTCGCGAGGCTGGCCACCGTCCATGGTTTGCCGGGGTGATCATGGATCAGCGCGAGCGCGTCGCGGATCCCGGGATCACGCAACGCGCTGAACCAGCTCGCGGTGCCCTCGCCGATCGGCTGGAGCGACAGCCAGTTGCGAATGATGAACACGAGCAGGGTGTCGACCAGACGAGGGACCACGAGGTCCGAGCCACTACCTCGACGCGTGGCTTCGAGGTGGAGCAACTGCAACAGCAGCTGCACCTGCACGTCCCCGGCGACGTTCGACGCCGTCAGGTGAACGAGCGCGGGTAGTCGCGATACGAGTGGATGCGCGCCCCGGTGCGTGAAGCGGTACTTCGCGCACAGGATCTCGGTCGCGATGTTGGCTTGCTCCGGCGATAGCCGAGCGACGCGCGCCGGCATCTCGGCGAGCACCGCCGCCACCGGCCGAGGACGCCGGCCCGGTTGGTCGAGCAGCGCGTGTCTGACGCCGCTCCTGACCAGCAGCACGTCGCCGGGCGCGACCGGGATCGGTGCCTGGTCCTCGATCCGCAGCCACGTCGAGCCGCGCAGCATCACGTGAACCGACGTGTAGACGTCGGGACTGAGCTCCATCGCCCACGGCGACACCATCTTGGAGCAGCCCAGCACGGTGTTGCCGAGCTGGGTCACGGTGAGTACATCGGCGAGCACATCCATGGCGCGCGAACGATAGTCGATCGAGACGCTCGCGCAAGCAATCGCGACTTTCTCGCATCGATGGTCTCTTGAAGTGTCGCTAGGTTGGACGAACACCAACCCCTGGAGTTTCGATGATCACGCTGTTCACCCACGGCACCCCCAATGGCCACAAGATCGCGATCGCCCTCGAGGCGCTCCGCCAGCCCTACGAGATCACGCTCGTCGACATCTTCGCTGGAGCCGGACAGGCTCCCGGATTCCTCGCGATCAGTCCGGCTGGCAAGATCCCCGCGATCGTCGATCGCGACAACGGCCGCGCGGTCTACGAATCGAACGCGATCCTGCGCTACCTCGCGGCCAAGGCTGGCGCGCTGTGGCCGACCGAGGACGCCGAGCGAACCGAAGCCGACGCTCTGCTGTTCCTTCAGGCCTCGCTGCAGGGCCCGATGTTCGGGCAGCGCGCGCACTTCGCGATGTTTGCTCCCGAGACCGTGCCGTACGGCATCAAGCGCTACGACGAGCAGGGCGCGACGACCGATCAGATCTGCGAGCGCTTGCTGACTGGACGCGACTACTTCCTCGCCTCGGGATACTCGATCGTCGATATCTCGTTCTTCGGCTGGTATTACGCCGCGAAGCGCAGCGGCTACTTCGACCGCAGCCTGCCACAGCTCACCGCGTGGTTCGATCGCGTCGAGGCGCGCCCTGAGGTCCACCCAGGCATCCACCGCACGCCAGTGTTCGAGCTGCCACCGCGCAAGCGGCTGTGAGAGTGCGCGCGCGATGTGCTCGCCGAGCGCGGCGAGCTCCGTGCTGTGATGCTCGTGCCAGCCGATGAGAATGCCGAGAATCTACTCGTGTACCGAGCTCGTGAGCGCGTTCTGTAGCATGGTCGGCTTCGTGCTGAGCTTCTCGGCCCGACGTGTGTTTCGACCGAAACCGGTGCTCGCGGGCCTGGCGTGGATGGTCGCGTGTGGCGTTGGCGCAGCCGTGCTGGCGCTCGCTCGGGATACCCATGCCGTCGCTCCGTATCTGGCGGGTGCGGGTGCGCTCGGATGGTTCGTCTCGATGATCTTCGCGATGGTGCCGCAGCACGTCACACTCGCCGTGACGACCGGCGAAATCGTTCCGTCGTGGAGAGCGCCGGAACGCGGCGCCCCCGTGCTCGGGAGCTGGGTGGTTGCCGGGGTCGATGCGCCGATCGGCCTCGTGCTGCGCGTCGGTGCGCTCCGGGTCGGCGGCGGCGGGCTCGATGGGGCTGGCTATTCCGTCGTCGGCGCTGCGACGCGCACGGTCGATTGTCAGGTCGGTTGTGACACCTTCGAGGCCATCTGCGCTGCGGTTGGAATTCGCAAGGGCGACGTCGGTCCGCTCGTCGTGCCGCTCCTCCGCAACTCGCAGTCAACGAGCGGTCTGCTACGGACGATGGCGCCGTGGCTGCTGACGATGGCCGTGGTGTTCGTCCTCGCCATCGTCGCTGGCCAGTCCAACCTGCTGACCACGCTCCACGGTCAGCTCGTGATCGTGATTGCGACAGTGCTGTGCATCGTCGTCGGGATCACGGTGATGGTGGTCCGCAGTCTGCGGATCCGCGCGCCCGAGCTCGAGCTTCGCGTCACGCCCGATGCGCTCGTGCTCGCGAGGTTTGGTGGCGACCCGATCTCGCACACGCCGTGGAGCGCGGTGGGGGCCGTGCGCCGTCGGTTCATCCAGAGCTCGCGCGCCGGCCGCTACACGATGCCGCTGCTCGTGCTGACGATCGAGGGCCACGAGCCGCTGCGACTGGGCGCCTGGGATCACCGACTCGCATGGACCGGGGAAGTCGAGAAGACCTGGCGTGGCCCGTGCTGGATCGTCGGTTCGGCGGTGTGGCCCCGGCTCACCGAAGAGCTCGCTCAGCATCGCCGTTTGAACCCGCGTGACTGCGGGGCCGAAAATAAAACAACCACTGTTTCCAGTGGTTGAGTCGTGCGCGAAGGGGGACTCGAACCCCCACACGGTTAAGTACTAGCACCTCAAGCTAGCGCGTCTACCAATTCCGCCATCCGCGCGAAGTTGTGAAATAGCGAAGGCGTAGGTAGCGCCATGGGCGGCGGGTGTCAAGCCGACCCAGCGGCTACGCGCCCAAGTCGGGGAAATTTGCCGCCGGCGGGGTGGGAGATCCGCCGGGACTCCCGGTCGGGCGCTCGAGGGGTCGCGCTCAGGCGAACATGCGGATGTACTTCGTCGCGAGCTGCGCGAAGCTGATGTCCAGCTTCGTCATGCCAGCGCCCGTGGCATATGAGAGCACGTCGCCGTCCGCGTCGATCACGATTGCCTGCGCGAACCGGTACGTCCAGACGAGCGTGCCGTCCTCATCCGCGTCTGCAAACTCGAACACCGGCACCGCGTTGTTCAGCGCCGCGGGGTCGGAGCCCCAGCGCTGCCAGTCCGCCAGCAGCGACGCCTGCGCCTTTGCGAGCTCGCCGAGCTTGAGGACGCGCAAACCGCCGTTGGCCTCCTCCTTGCCTCGATAGCCCGCGAGAATCTGAAGCTGGCCAAAGGCGAGGACGAGCTCCTTGTAGTCGACGGGGAAGCGGACGCCGAGCTGGGTTTCCGAGGCGGCGAGCTCCCCGGCGCTGGGAGCCTTTCCCTTCTTCACCTTCACCGGCTTTTCCAGGCACTTCAACGTGCGCTGGATCGCGTCCACCGTGCCGAGCTCCTCCGGGATCTCGCGCGGAGCGAGGCCGCGCTTCGCGCGCTCCTCGTCCCAGTTCGGGATCTTCATGCCGAGGGAGAAGCCTAATTTCGCGAGCTCCACCTCGGCCTCCTTGATCGATTGCGGTTTGTAGCGCTTGAAATGCATATAGGGGGCAGACAGGCTCGCGAGATCGCCAATGATGTTGATGTTCGCCAGCTGCAGCATGTTCGCGAGGCGCACGGTCAACTCGAGGTCGTCGACACTGTGGAACAGCTTCTCGTCCAGCTCGATGGTCACTGGCTCGAGTGAACCATTTCTGTCCCACCGCAACAACGGTCGAGCCGTCGGTGCGTATCCTGGTCAAGTCGGCGCCGAACCTGGCAGTGGTCGATGGAGGCTGCAATGAACCGGAAGCTCGTGCTCTTCGTCGTCGTGGCCATCGCGGCGTTCACCCAGCCCGCACTCGCGCAGCGCTCTCCCGACACCGCCACGATGGACCGTGGTGACGGGCTCACGCGGCTCGGGCTCGACCTCGGGCTCGCACTCCTCGAGTCGCCTCCGTATGACCTCGCGCTGCGGATCGAGCCCTACGGCCAGTTCGTGTCGCACAGTGGACTCGGCTTCTACGGCGCACTCCCGATCGCGAAATCATTCGGTGATGGGGAGGCTCCGGATCCCGAGCCGACGCTCACGATCGGCAACCTGGAGCTCGGCGGGCTTTACGTGACGAGCGGCGACACGCTGTCGTGGGTGCTTCGCGGCGGTCTCGCGCTCCCGACCGCGGGAGACAGTGTCGACGCGGTGCCCACGAACATCCTGGCCTCCGTGCCGCGGTTGACCGACCTCGCGCTGGCAGAGCCGGACGCACTGTATGTCCGGCTCGCGGTGTCGCCACTGATCCACCACGACAAGCTGTTCCTGCGCGCGGACCTCGGGTTCGATCTCGGGATCGACACCGGCGATTTCAACGATGCCGACAACTACTTCCGGTTCAACGTCGGGGGAGGTGTTGACCTCGGGGTGGTGGCGCTCGGGCTCGAGCTCATCAATTTGCTCAGATTCGACGAGGTCGACGACAACGAGCAGACGTTTCACACCCTGGCGTTCACGATCCGCTTCATGGGCGAGCGGCTGCAGCCGGTGCTCGCGATCGGGACTCCGCTCGACGACGCGCCGCGCGACCAGGTGAAGCTGTTCATCACGTTCGGGATCCAGTTCTTGCCCTGAGCACGCTACATTTGGCTGCCATGCCGTATTCGCCGAGTCAGCCAAGCCCGGCGCCACCGCTCTCGCGGGCGAGCCTGGTGATCGGCCTGTACGGCGGCATGGGGCTGGTGGCGCTCCTGATCGCGGCGGGGCGTGGCAACCCGGATCTGTATCGGCTCGGGGATCCGAGCGGCCTGATGCTGCTGGGTGGAGCGGGGCTCGGGATCGCGATCGGGCTCGGCGTGGTCGGGCTGACCCGCCTCTCGACCCGGCACTTCCAGTGGGCGCGCGAGCTCCACGCGAGCTTTCGCGATCTACTCGGCGAGCTGTCGACACGCGAGATCGTGATCCTCGCGCTCGCGTCGTCGATCGGCGAGGAGCTGCTGTTTCGCGGCGCGTTGCTGCCGTGGATGGGCGTGTGGCTGCAGGCGATCGTGTTCGCGCTGCTGCACGTCGGCCCGAAGAAGCGGTTCCTGCCGTGGACGGCCTCGGCGCTCGTGCTGGGCATCGCGTTCGGCTGGCTTGCGGTGTGGACCGGCAGCCTGGGCGGGCCGATCGCCGCCCACTTCACGATCAACTTCCTGAACCTGCGCTACATCGTGCGGACGCCTGTCAGGATTCGCGCAAAGGCGTGACGCGGAAGCGGTCGAGCAAGATCGCGACGAGCATGTCGGACATCACGTTCACAGCGCTGCGGCAACGCGCGAGGATCCAGTCGACGCTGAACACGATCGGCAGCACGGCAGCGACCACCGGCTCGGGCAGCCCCGCGGCGGCGAGCACGAGCGGGAGCACCACGAGCCCGGCCTCGGGGACCCCGGCGACGCCGATGCCCGCCATCAACGACGCCAGCACGATCGTGATCTGCGCGCCCATCGACAGGTCGTAGCCAAGCGCCTGCGCGATGAAGAGTGCGGCCATCGCCTCGTACAGCGTGATGCCATCATTGTTGAGGTTGGTGCCGATGCAGGCGGCGAGCCGCGCGGACTCGGGTGACACGCCCATCTGGTCGAGGCTGTTCAGCGTGATCGGCACGGTGGCGAGGCTCGAGTTGGTCGACAGCCCGGTGACGATCGCGTTGGCGCCGCGGCCGAGATAGACGCGCGGAGATATGCGCCCGACGAACCACGCCATCAGCGGGTAGTAGACGAGCGCGTGGATCACGAAGCCGAGCAGGATCACGCCGAGGAACCCCGACAGCGCCACGAACATGCCGAGCCCGGCCTTGCCGACGACATGCGCGAGCACACCGAACACGGCGAACGGCACGATCTCGATCACCCACGAGAGCATCTGGATCAGCACGCTGTACGTGCCCTCGATGAAGCGCACCACGGTCTCGACCGAGTCCGGCTGCTCGGCCGACTTGCGCGCCCTGCGAACCGCGGCGCCGGCCAGCACCGCCAGCAGCACGACCGAGATCACGTTGTTGTCCGAGAACGGCTGCACGATCGACTCGGGGATCCACTTCTCGAGGTTCTCGAGCGGGGACAGCGTCGTGCCCGGTGGTGCGTGCTTGGGCGCCGCGAGCTCGGGACCGCCGAGGTCGTCGAGGTGGTCGTGCCAGGCGTGGCCGGGCTCGAGCAGGTTCATCAGCGTGAGCCCGATGACGAACGCGATCGTCACGTTGACCAGGCAGATCACGATCAGGCGCAATCCCATCCGGCCCGAGACCTCGGTGCGCGCGATCGCATCGAGGATCGCGAACAGCACCAGCGGCACCGCCAGCATCTTGAGCACGCGAACGACGAGGAGCCCGATGCGTCCCAGATCTTCGGTCGTGAACGTGATGAGCCCGAGCAGCTCGACCTCGTCCGTTCCGAGTGCGAGCCCGACCAGCGTCCCGAGCGCAACACCGATCACGACCCGCATGTAGAGCGGGAGATGCGGGAGCTTCACCGGGTGCGACGATACACGGGTTTTTGCGTCAAGATGGGCAGATGGCCGGACCCGTCCTCGCGACCGAGCGACTCGTGCTGCGACCGTGGCGCGACGACGATCTGGAGCCGTTCGCGGCAATGAGCGCAGACCCGGCGGTGATGGAGCACTACCCGGCGCTGCTGACGCGGGCGCAGTGCGAGGCCGTGATCGAACGCATCCGCGGGCACTTCGCGCGCGAAGGGTTCGGGTTCTGGGCGCTCGAAGCCCCAGGCGTCGCACCGTTCGTCGGGTTCACCGGGATCGGACGGCCCGGCTTCATGCCGGTCGTCGAGGTCGGCTGGCGACTCGCGCGTCCGTACTGGGGCCACGGGTTCGCGACCGAGGCCGCACGTGCGGCAGTCGACTGGGGGTTCGCGAACCTCGAGCTCGACGAGATCGTCGCGTTCGTCGTGCCCGACAACCTGCGCTCGCAGCGCGTGATGGGCCGGCTCGGCATGTCGCGCGACGAGGATGCCAACTTCGAGCATCCGTCGGTTCCGCTCGGGCACCGGCTGCGCCCGCACTGGCTGTTCCGGCTCAGCCGGGCGACTCGAGGGGCTTCGCCGGCTCGGGGCGGCCGAGCACCAGCCGGACCTCGAGCAACAGGCCGATGACGATGATCGGGATGATCTGCGCGAGGTGATAGAGCAGGGCAAATGCGAGCGCGGGCTCGTGCGGCACGTACAGGAGATCCAGCGCCGCCAGCGCGCCGAGCTGGAGTGCGCCCACCTGGGCCGGCGTCGACGGCACGAGGATCGCGAGGTTGACCGTGAACAGGATCAGCATCGCGCCGGCGATCGGAAGCTCGATGCCGACGGCGTAGAGCGACAGCAGGATCATGCCGAGATCTGCGAACCACACCAGCGTCAGCACGACCATGGCGCCGACCAGGCGGCGCGCGCTCCGCAGCACGTGCATGTTCGCGACGGCGCCGGATCACGAGTCTAGGCCTGGCCGGATCGACGCGTCCGACCGCGAACCACAGCACGAGGAACGTCGCGATCGTCACTGCCGCCGCCGTCGTGATCGCACCGCCAACCCACGCGGGCAGCCCCGGCAGCAGCCACGGGACCGGCGCGATCAGCGCGACCAGGGTGATCGCGCACAGCAGCTTCTCGGCAAACGCGACGGCGATCGTCGACGACGCGGGGACGCCATCGCGCCGCTTCAGCGTGATCACCCGCAGCACCTCGCCGGCGCGCGCCGGTGCGATCGCAGAACCCGCGAACGCGGCGATCGTGTAGCGGAACAGACGCAGCAGCCGGATCGAGTACCGCGGCCACAACATGATCCGCCAGCTGGCCGCCTTGCCGAACAGGCACACGAAGTTGAGCGCCGCGGCCAGCACGAGCGGCCGATCTTCGCGGACGCGAGCGCCTCGCCGAGCGCATCGGTGTCGAGCTTGCCGATGAAGTACCAGAGCGCGCCGACGATCGCCGCGACGACCACGATCCGGAGCACGATCATCGCGACGCGACGCCGCGGACTCTGGGGTTCGTGCTCGGCGTCGTCGCCGTTGGTCGCCGGGCGCGTCTCGGACATCGGCGCGCAGCCTAGCGCACTGCGGGCAGCGTGATCGATGCAGCCTCGCGCTCCATCCACGCCTTCATCCACGCGGTCGACTTGTAACGATCCCACTGATCGGCAGCGATGGTGACGACCGGGCCGCCGGGATCGCGGGCCGCCACGCGCAGCGCGGCCACGACGTTGACCCCGGTCGAGCCGCCGACCGTGAGGCCCTCTTCCTTGGCCAGGCGTTCGACCATCGCGAAGGCCTCGGCGTCGGTGACCTTCTCGCCGAGATCGAGGACGTCACGATGAAGGTTGCCGGGCACCGAGCCCGAGCCGATGCCCTCGACGGCGAACGGCCCATCCGGCCCGAGCGTCCCGGTGTTGATCCAGTCCGCGATCGAGGATCCGACGGGATCGGCGAGCACGACCTGGATCTTCGGGTCGTGTTCCTTCATGCGTCGCCCGCAGCCGCTGATGGTGCCACCCGTACCCGACGAGCAGACGAACGCGCCGAGCGTGTCATAGCCGAGCTGCTTCAGCTGCGCGAGGATCTCGGGACCGGTGCCGGGATACCTCGCGGTGCCGTAGTGAGCGTCGAGGTTGGCCGGGTTGTGGAACTGGTTGGTCAAGAACCAGCCGTTGTCCTCGGCGAGCCGCGCGGCGACGTTGCGGAAGTTGTCGGGGTTCGAGAGCGGTGCGTTGCGGGTGATGATCACCTCGGCGCCGAGCTGGCGCAGCGCGATGCGCTTGTCGACCGCCATCTTCTCGGGCATCACGCAGACCAGGCGATATCCACGGGCGCTCGCGAGCAGCGCCAGGCCAACACCCGTGTTGCCTGCGGTGCCCTCGATCATCGTCGACCCGGGGCCCAGGACGCCGCGCGCCTCGGCATCGAGCACGATCGCGCGGGCGGTCCGATCCTTGACGCTGCCACCCGGGTTCAGATGCTCGCACTTGATGAAGACCTTCACCGGCAGGCCGGCGGTGACACGCGTGAGCTCGACCAGCGGTGTGTTGCCGATCGCGTCGATCAGGTCCATGCCGCCACCATAGCCCAGCTCTCGCGGGAGGTCGGGGGGCACCGCCGGCGACACGGATGTCACCAGGCCGGTACGGATCGATCCGCGGCGCACGGCCGGCGAGAACGAGCTTCGCGATCCGGTTCGCGAACGATCGGATCACCGCGCGTCGCGACGTGCTCGGGTTCTCGTTCGGCATCGTGCATCGCGATGTTGGATCCGCGAACGTGCTGTCGACCATCGCGCTCGCCGATCGAACCGCCGCAGACACGTGCAAGCGATGCGTTGGGGTTGAGCTGCGTGAGTGCCTCATCACCGGTCGACGTGTTCGCACGCTGATGGGCTCGCGCGCGCTGGATCATGGTCCCCGCTTCGGGCCTCCGTGGTGAGCGCGTGCGCACAGTCCGAGAACACACCAGTGAGGTGCCGTTCGGAAGCGGCTCGCATACAGTAGCTCAGGTACCCATGATTCCCACCGAGCCGATCGGTAGCATTCCCCGTCCACCTGCGCTGATCGACGCGGTCGCGAACCACGGTGGGAATCCAGACGACCCGACCCTCGAGCCACTGTTCGACGCGGCGGTCCGCGACACGATCACGCGGTTCGAGGCGACGGGCTCGCCCGTGATCTCTGACGGGGAGCAGCGCAAGTATCACAACTTCTGGGACTACTGCGTACACGGTCTGGCGAACATGGCGCCCGATGGGTTCCGCATCCCGTTTGCAGCCGGGCACACGCGCCGGATGCCGCGGCTGACCGAGCCGCCGTTTCGCTACAAGCAGCACGCGGATCACTATCTCGAGGTCGCGCTCCGCTACGCGACGGTGGCGGTCAAGCAGGCCGTGATCTCGCCGTCGGCGCTCAGCCTGCTGTATCCGGTCGAGCCGATCCCGAACTATTCACGCGAGCAGTTCATCGACGACCTGCTGGCCGAGCACGTCGGCGAGGTCCGGCGCTGTCTGACCAAGGGCGCGCACGTGGTCCAGATCGACTTCACGGAGGGCCGGCTCGCGATCAAGCTGGATCCGACCGGAACGCTGCTCGCGGGCTTCATCGATCTAAATAACCTCGCGCTCGCGCGGTTGACGGCAGACGAGCGTAATCGGATCGGCGTCCATACCTGCCCGGGCGGAGACCGCGACTCGACGCACAGCGCCGACGTTGACTACGCCGAGTTGCTGCCGAGCCTGCTCCAGCTGAACCTGTGCAACTTCTACATCGCGCTCGCAGGCGAGCGAGATCGCAAGCGTGTGCTGGCGGTGATCCGCGATCACCTGCGCCCGCACCAGCGGATCTTCGTCGGGGTCGTGGCCCCGATCGATCCCCGCGTCGAGACTCCCGAGGAGGTCCGCGACCGGGTCCTCGAAGCCGCGGAGTACATCCCGGTCGGCCAGCTGGGAACCACCGACGATTGCGGGTTCTCCCCGTTCAGCGACGACCTGTCCACCAGCCGCGACACCGCGTTCGCGAAGATCACGGCGCGCGTCAAGGGAACCGCGCTCGCGAGCGAGATCCTGCGAGCGAAGTGATGACTACGGACGACGAAGACAAGCTACTTCGTGCCACCGCCCTGCAGAACGTGCAGACGATCCTCGCCGCGCGTCAGCGCGCCGAGCAGGAGCTGGTCAAGACCAAGGAAGCGCTCGAGGAGGAGACCCGCGATCTCGAGCTCCTCAACCAGACAGGCGCGAAGCTGGCCTCAAACCTCGACCTCGAGTCCGTCGTCCAGGCCGTCACCGACGCCGCGACCAAGATCTCCGGCGCGCAGTTCGGCGCATTCTTCTACACTGTCAGCAATCCCGAGGGCGGCGTGTTCACGCTGTACACGCTGTCCGGTGCGCCGCGCGAGGCGTTCGACGACTTCGGCCATCCGCGAGCAACCCCGGTGTTCGCGCCGACCTTCAACGGGGAGGCGGTGATCCGGATCGCGGACGTACGCGCGGATCCTCGGTACGGCAAGTGGGCACCGCACCACGGGATGCCGGCGGGGCACCTGCCGGTGTGCAGCTACCTTGCGGTACCGGTGATCTCGCGCTCCGGCGCGGTCCTCGGCGGACTGTTCTTCGGGCACGCCGAGAGCGGCATGTTCACGGAGCGCTCCGAGCGGCTGGTGGTCGGCATCGCCGCGCAGGCCTCGATCGCGATCGACAACGCACAGCTCTACGAGCAGGCTCGCCGCTCCGCCGACGAGCGTGCGCGCTTGCTCGCGTCCGAACGCGCAACGCGCGCCGAGGTCGAGCGCGTCAGCTTGATGAAGGACGAGTTCCTCGCGACGCTGTCCCACGAGCTGCGTACCCCACTGAACGCGGTGCTCGGGTGGTCGGAGCTCCTGCTGTCGCGCGTTAACGACAATCCCGAAACGCGCCGCGGCCTCGAGACGATCGCCCGCAATGCGCGCGCGCAGGCCCAGCTGATCGAGGACCTGCTCGACATGAACCGGATCGTGTCGGGCAAGATCCGGCTCGACGTCCAGCGGATCGAGCTCTCACCGATCCTGGAGGCCGCGCTCGATTCGGTGCGACCGTCGGCCGAGAGCAAGTCGATCCGGATCCGCCAGACATTCGATCCCAATGCGGGTCCGGTGTTCGGCGATCCGAATCGCCTCCAGCAGATCGTGTGGAATCTGCTCACCAACGCCGTCAAGTTCACGCCGAAGGGCGGCAAGATCGACGTGCTGCTTCAGCGCGTCAACTCGCACATCGAGATCGTTGTCCACGACAGTGGCATCGGCATCCGTCCGGAGTTCTTGCCGCACTTGTTCGAGCGGTTTCGGCAGGCGGATTCGTCGACGACGCGCAGGTACGGCGGACTCGGGCTCGGACTGTCGATCGTCAAGCAGCTCGTGGAGCTTCACGGCGGGACCGTGAAGGCCGAGAGTCCCGGCAAAGATCAAGGCGCGACGTTCCACGTCAGTCTACCGCTCCGGGCGGTTCGCGATCGCGCCGGCTCGCTCAGCGAACACCCGACCAGCAAGCGACTGGCGGCCTCGCGCGTGCCGGATATCTCGCTGGCGGGGCTCAAGATCGTGATCGTCGACGACGAGCCTGACGCGCGCGAGCTCGTGCGTGCGGTGCTGGTCGAGGCGGTCGCCGAGGTCTACACCGCCGCGTCGGCGGACGAGGCGCTCGCACTCGTGAAGACCCATCGTCCGGACGTCATCGTGAGTGACATCGGGATGCCCGACAAGGACGGGTATCAGTTCATGCGCGACGTTCGCGGGCTGTCGTCCAGCGAAGGCGGCCGGATCCCAGCGATCGCGCTGACCGCATTTGCGCGCTCGGAAGATCGCACCCGCGCGATGCTGGCGGGCTACCAGGTCCATGTCTCCAAGCCGATCGAGCCCCAGGAGTTGATCGCGACGGTGAAGAGCCTCGCCGACAATCGCCTCGCGTGAGCGAATCGCTAGCCGATCCAGCGAAACGCATGCATGTCGCGGAATCGGCCGGCGGCGAGTGCACCGTCGGGTAGCGCGAACGCGATCCACGCGGCGTCGCCCCAGTGCATGCCGAGCGCGGGATCTGTGTCGAGCCGCAAGATCGGCGTGAAGCTCGCCGGCGGTACGAGTGTGGTGCCGTGCGCCGCGCGTGGCAGCACTGCATGGCGTGGTGACGTCACGAGCTCGCGCCGGAGCATCGCGTAGCGCTCGCTGTCCTCGCGGGTCAGGAACAGGTCGTCGACGTCCGGCACCGACAGGGCAGGGACGAACGAGATCGCGGCAGGCGTGAACGCCTCGGGCAGCGGTGGTGGAGTCGCTGGCACGAGCTCGCCGCGCTTGCCGTATAAGCATGCGCTCGCGACGAACGGATAGCCTTCGGCCAGCGCGAGCGTCGAGCTCTGGTCCGCGAATAGCCACAGGTGACCGGTGCGCGGCAGCGTGTCTTGTAGCGGTGCGAGCTCCGCGAGATCGAGCTGCGCGACGAATGGCAGCGCGAGCGCGACGCGCTCGCCCTCGACGACGACGTGCTCTGACTCGATCGCGACCGCGAGCTCGTCCTTCGCCCACGTGGGCCAGGTCTCGATCTCGGCGCGCGACCAGCGGTGGCGCGGCCACGCCATCCCGGGCGGCAGATCCGGCGCTCCGCCGAGCCGCGAGGCACCGCAAGCGGGATCTGCAGCGCGCGGGACGATCCGGATCTCGGTGCGCGTCTGCGCCAGCACGTCCTCGGTCGGTAACCGCTCGGCATCGAGCCGGGCCCGAAACGCCACCAGGTCGTCGTCAACGGTCATCTCAACGCCCATGGCCGTAGCATACGTGCAGATCCGCTACGCTCGGCACGTGATCGAGAAGCAGGACCGCGAGGTGGTGGAGGCGCTCGCGGGAGGGCGACCCATCGTTCACATGGATTATCAGCGCGCACGCTGGGAAGGCGTGATCGGGATCCATTGCGACGACGGTCGGGTGGTGGCGATCACGGCCCGGCGCTGCGACCTGACCGAGGTGCCGGCGTCGATCAGCTCGCTCGAGCGGCTGGTGCGCCTCGACCTGTCGGGCAACGACGACCTGCACGCGCTCCCCGCAAGTCTCGGCCGGCTGCGCGCGTTGCGCGAGCTGTACCTCTACGACGGCGCGATCCACGCGCTACCGGCGGTCGACGGGTTGGTCGCGCTCGAGGTGCTCGACCTCAATCGCAACCCGAACCTCGCCGGGCTCCCACCGCTCGATCGCCTCCCGTTACAGTTCCTCTACGCCGAGAGCTGCGGGCTTCGTGCGCTGCCGGCGCTGCCTGCCACGCTGCGCTACCTCAACATCTCCCACAATCCGCTCGGGACGCTCGCGGTCGGTGGGCTCGAGGCACTCGAGGAGCTGCGCGCCGAGTTCATCGGGCTGAACGAGACACCGGTCGCGCTGCACCAGCTCGGCAAGCTGCGCGAGCTCCAGCTGCGGGGCAACGGGTTTCGCGAGCTGCCACCGCTCGGTCACGAGCTCGAGGTGCTCGGATTACGCGACAACATCTTCACCGAGCTGCCGGCGTCGCTCGCCGGTCACCCCAGCTTGTCGCGGCTCGACATGCGCGGGAACTTCCTCGATACCGTGCCGCCGTTCATCGTCGAGCTTCCGCGGCTGCGCAAGCTCGACCTGCGATGGAACCGCCTGCGCGAGGCGCGAGACGCCTGGCACACCGGACTGGTCCGGCGTGGCTGCGCCGTCTACCTGTGATCACGGCTTGCCGGCGATCACGCCGCGCATCACCACGCACCGGATCTCGAGCTTGCCGGCGTCGTTGCGCCGCAGCGTGTAGTCCGAGGCCTCGGCTCCGATCTCGTTGCCGGCAGCGTCGAGGTACGGCCACCGCACCTTGACGGTCACGATGCCGTCGCCGATCCACTCCTCGTCGACGATGTCGCCGCGCGTGTTGACGATCCCGCGCGAGGTGTACTGGTCCGCGGCGCCGCCGAAGAATGCGGCGACCTCGTCCAGCGAGGCGACCGCCTTCACCATCTCGGCGCTGACGACGAACGCCGGGGCGCCCCAGCAGCCGGCGACGCCGGCACCGTCACCGGTCGTCAGCGCACGGGCCATGCGGTCGAGCACGTCTTGCACCTCCGCGCGCTTCTCGTTGGCGGCGCGGGTGCCGCGGGGCTGGCTAGCGAGTTGATGATCGGCCATGGTGCCGATCTGGCTGCATCTAGCGTGCCCTTGACGCGTGTCACGTTGTGATACATATTGTGTCACATCGTGACACGCAAGCGTCCGCCCACCGAGCCACCCGAAGACGAGCGCAAGGAGCGCGTGATCCACACGCGGGTTCCGGAGAGCCTGGAGACCGAGCTCCGCCAGCGCGCGCAGGATCTCGGGATCTCGGTCTCGAACCTCGTGCGGAACGTGCTCGGTCACGCGTTCGGGCTGGTCGGGGACGTGGTCGCGGACAGCCAGGCGATCGCGCGTGCTGCACGTGCGCCGCGGCCTCCGGCACCGCCGGCACCGCGGCCCGCGGCGCCGGCGATCGACGACGTGCTCGGCTGGCAGCAGATCGTGCTCGGCAAGAACGCTCTGTGCGCGCGGTGCAACGCGATCTTGCCAAAGGGCCACGATGCCGCGACTGGCATCGCCGAGGCCAGCGAGACGCGGCTCGTGATCTGCCTGACCTGTCTCGCCGCGCTGCGCGCCTGACCTCGCACCCAAGGAGCTGCTGATGTCCTCGATCCCCGTGACTGCACTCGTCAAGCTCGAGCGTTCCACCGAAGACTCGGCTCGCTCGTTCGGCTCGCTACTCGCCCAGCTGCTCGCGCAGATCAAGGAGACCGCGCTCGAGACCGCGCGCCTGATCAAGCATCTCGGGCAGCGGGTCGACGCGCTGTCGCTCGATCTGGCGCGTGACCTCGGCGCGGTGTCGCGTCAGGCACAGGCGTTCGGTGCCGTGGTGCACACGCAGGCGACCACGGCGTACCGCGCGACGCCACGGGCTGCGAAGCTCGCGGCCGCCGGCGCCACCATCCTGACGCGGCGGCGCTGGCTCGTGCTCGCAGCGGCGGCGCGCGGCGAGTCCGGGCTGCGCGCCGAGGATCATCGCGAGCTCGCGCGCAAGACGGCGAAGCTCGCGGGCCAGCTGCGCGGTGGCATCGCGAAGCTCGGCCAGCTCGCATCGTGCCGGCCGGACCTCGTCGGTCCGATCTGGGCGAGCGAGCTCGCGGCACTCCAGGCGGATGTCCCCCCGATCGCGGCCGATGCGATCCGCGCGCGCATCGAGGCCGAGCTCGGCCGCCCGCTCGACGAGCTGTTCGCCGAGTTCGACGACGTCCCGCTCGCGGCGGCCTCGCTCGCGCAGGTCCACGCCGCCACGCTGCACGACGGCACGCGCGTCGCGGTCAAGGTCCAGGTGCCCGGCATCGAGAGCGTGATCGCCGCCGACATCGCGGCCCTCCGCACGATCGCGAGTGCCGTGGGCGCGCTGCCCGGGATCGATCTGCCGACGCTCACGGACGAGCTCGCCCGCGCGCTCGCCAGCGAGCTCGACTACGTCGCCGAGGCCGCCGCGCTGGTCCGGTTCGCGGGCGCGAGCGCTGGTGTCCTCGTTCCGCGTCCGATCGAAGATGTCTCGTCGGCGCGCGTGCTGACGATGACGCGGCTCGACGGCGAGCGGCTGACCGTCGCGCTCGACAGCATGCCACCCGCCGATCGCGACCGGCTGCTCGGCGAGCTGGTGTCCGAGGTCGCGGAGCAGATCCTGGTGCGCGGCCAGGTCCATGCCGATCCGCATCCCGGCAACTTCCTCGTCAGCGATGGCAAGCTCGCGCTGCTCGACTTTGGCTGCATGCTCGAGCTCGCGGCGTCCGAACGCGCGGCCTATGCGCGGCTCGTGATCGCGATCGCGGGTGCGAATCATGCCGCCGCGGCTCGCGAGCTCGAGGCCCTCGGGTTCACCGCCGACGATCCGGCGCAGCTCGTCGCGCTGACGGCCTCGCTGGTCGGTGCGATGCGACCGGGCACCTCGGTCGCCGAGCTCGATTGGGAGGCGGCCTTCGCGGCCCAGCTCGCGACCGCGAAGCAGCTCGGGGGCCTCGTGATCCCGCGATCGTTCGTGTTGCTCGGCCGTGTGCTAGCGACGGTCGCCGGGCTGCTCGCGAAGTACCGGCCACAGATCCAGCTTCATTCTCTGATCGCGCGCCAGCTCGCCGCCGCGATCCGCTGACGCGCTACAGTCGCCGCGTGGCTGTCTCGCGCGGCGTGCTGTACATGGCGGCCAGCGCGCTCGGCTTCTCGTGCATGAGCCTGCTGGTCAAGGTTGCGAGCCCGCGCATGCCGACCGGGCAGCTCGTGCTCGCCCGCGCGATCGTGACGCTCGTGCTGTCGTACATGATGGTGCGGCGCGCCGAGGTCTCGGTGTGGGGCACGCACCGCGCACGACTCGTGCTCCGCGGCGTGTTCGGCTTCTTGGGGCTGACGTTCTATTACGTGGCGATCGCGCACCTGCCGCTCGCGGATGCCACCACGATCCAGCAGACCACGCCGGTCGTCACTGCGCTGCTCGCGTGGTGGCTGCTGCGCGAGCCGGTCGGCTGGTCGACCGCGTTCGCGATCGCCTGCGGGATCGGCGGCGTGATGCTGATCGTGCACCCGAGAGGTGCCGGCGTCGATCCGATCGGCCTCGGGTTCGCGGTCGCGGCTGCGATGTCCTCCGCCGTCGCGTACGTCACGGTCCGCCAGCTGTCACGCACGGAGCATCCGCTGACGATCGTGTTCTACTTCCCGCTCGTCGCGACGCCGCTCGCGATCCCGTGGGCCGTGATGGACTGGGTGACGCCTGCGCCGATCGACTGGTTGCTACTGGTCGCGATCGGGCTCGCGACCCAGGTCGGCCAGGTGTTCCTGACGCTCGGCCTGTCGCTCGAGCGCGCCGGCAAGGCGACCGCGATCGGCTACCTGCAGGTCGTGTTCGCGATGCTGTGGCAGCTGATCATCTTTGCCGACCCACCTGCCATGGCCTCGGTCATGGGAGCGGCGCTGATCCTGGCGGGGACGCTCGCCGTGGCGCGGGCCCGCACGGTCGCACAACCCACGCGATCCCCCACGTGACCAGCAACACGAGCGCGATCGCCGCCGTGGTGTCGGAGATGAAGTGCGCGCCGACCGCGATCCGCGCGGCACTCACGAACACCGGGATCACGAGCAGCGGACGCAGGCGCTGGTAGACGACGACCAGCGGGATCACGAGGCTCGCGAACAGCACGACGTGCCCCGATGGAAACGACAGCCCGCCGTCGCGCAGGAACGTGTCGCCGCCGAGCTCGAGCCACTCGTGCGGCCGCAGCCGACCCGTCCACTCCTTGAGGTAGATCATCGCGAGCCGCGTGATCAGATGCGTGCCGGCGAGCAGCGTGAACAGCGGCGCGTAGATGCGGAGCCGCGACACGAAGGTCGTGACGATCATCGCGAGCACGAGCAGCACCGCCGACAGCAACTTGAACACCGGCAACCCGATCGCGTACTCGAGCAGGTTGATCCCGCGATCCCACAACGACGACGCCTCGTGAGGAGCGATCGCACGCGCGACGGGCTGGTCGATCACCGCAATCGACACGGCGCTGACCACCGCGGTCACACCTGCCAGCACGAGCACGAGCCGCGGAGCGGGCAGGCGATCGCGATGCGGGAGCTCCACCGATCGGAGATGCCATCACGCGACGCGCAGTGCAATGCCTGCGGTCAGGTCGCGTCGGCTCAGCGCCGGCGGCCGAAGCCGCCCGAGGATCCGCGCGATGGCGAATCGTGGCTGCGCGACGGGCTGGAGGAGCGCGACGGTGAATCGTGGCTGCGCGACGGGCTGGAGGAGCGCGCCGGTGAATCCGAGCTGCGCGACGGCGCGGACGGGCGCGACGGTTGATCCGTGCCGCCCGATGGACGCGACGGTTGATACGTGCCGCCCGATGGACGTGACGGTTGAGACGTGCCGCCCGCCGGGCTCGACGGCCGCGGACCCTGGTAACCGCCCTGCGGCGTGTTGTACGGACCACGCGGCGTCGCGTCCGTGTTGGTGCGGGGACCCTGATAACCACCGCGCGGCGTGTTGTATGGACCTCGCGGCGTCGCGTCGGTGTTGGTGCGTGGACCTTGATAGCCACCACGCGGCGTGTTGTACGGACCGCGCGGCGTGGCGTCGGGGTTGGTGCGCGACCCTGGTAGCCGCGCGGCGTGTTGTACGGACCGCGCGGCGGGTTGTACGTGCCGCCGTTGTTGTCACGCGGGCCCTGATAGCCGCCGCGCGGCGTGTTGTACGGACCGCGCGGCGTGGTGTCCGCGTTCGGTCCACGCGGCCGTGGTCCACCCGCACCTGCGGGGACACCACGCGGGCGCGGCGTGCCGCGCGGGTCGTGCACGCCGCCACCACGCGGCTGATAGCCACCGCGTGGCGTGTTGTACGCACCGCGCGAGATATGACGACCGCGCATCGCGTCGCGCGTCGAGTACACGCGAACACCCGCCGGCGGATGCGCGCCTTCACGCGTGCCGCGGAACACATCCTGACGATGGAACGTGTGACCGCGCAGGTTGCGCTCGCCGAGCCTACCTCGATCGATGAAGCGCCAGTCACGATCGCGCGGGCGGCGATGATCGCGAATCACGACTCGACCGCGCCCGGTGTGATCGCGGAAGATCGGAGCGCGCGGCCGCCAGCCGACGTAGCTGTCGCTGCCGCGCCAATCCACCCACGCCGGGCTCCACTCGTAGCCCGGGTACCAGCCCCAGTAGTTGTCGAACCACTGCCACTGGCCGTAGTGGAACGGGAGCCAGCCCCAGTCCCAATCACAGGAGAACGTCCAGCCGTGCTCCGTGTACATCCAGCTCCCGCAGGTCTCGTACGGTGTGAACTCGGCGCCCACGACGGTGGTGTTCGGACGCCACACGCGGCCATAGCCCTGTTCCTCCACCCATGTGCCGTGCGGCGCGAGGGTCGCGTCGATCTCGGCGTCCGTCACCGCGCCCGTCGGAGCCGGCTCGCTACCCGCTTCGGCCGAGACCTCCCCCGCTGGGACCTGGGGCTCGTCAGACGCGTAACCTGCCGGATCTTCGGCGGGGTCGAGCCCATAGCCCGGGTCGGCCTCACCACCGGGCGGCCCCTGCTGGAGCTGTGGATTCGCACCGCCATACGAGTAGCCGGGCGACTGGGGTTCGTAGTCGCGATAACAGCCCCCGAACGTCGAGAGCGCCACGAGGCCGATGAACAGTGAGCGCATGTGGGGAGTATGGTGCACTGACCGTGCCGTAACCCTGCGATTCACATTCGTTCACGTGGGGGGAAGATCGGGCCCAGGACAGCGGTTTGAGCGGCCGCACTCGCTTGACATGAACCTGTCTCCCGCATTACGAAGCCCAGCGATTCCGCGCCCATGGCGCTGACGAGGCCACATGATCCGCGCAACGAATCTGTCGAAATATTACGGCGGCAAACGAGCCCTCGGTCCCGTCTCGTTCGAGATCGAGGACGGCGAGACCGTCGGCTTTCTCGGACTGAACGGTGCCGGCAAGACCACCGCGCTCCGCATCCTCGCTTGCGACCTGCGGCCGTCCGCGGGCTCGATCGAGGTCGGTGGCGTCGATGCGATCGCCGATCCTCACGAGGTCCGGAAGCGGATCGGCTTCCTGCCCGAGAACCCGCCGCTCTACATGGACATGACGGTCTCGGACTTCCTGAAGTTCGCGGGCGAGCTGCGCGGGATGACCCGGGATGAGGTCACCAAACGCCTGCCGCAGGTCCTCGAGATCACCGACCTCGGCGAGGTCGCGGGTGATCCGATCGGGACGCTGTCGCACGGCTTCCGCCAGCGCGTCGGCGTCGGCCAGGCGATCATCCACCAGCCGAAATTCCTCATCCTCGACGAGCCGACGCGCGGACTCGATCCCGTGCAGATCGTCGAGATGCGCAACCTGATCCACGATCTCAAGCAGAACCACACGGTCCTGATCTCGAGCCACATCCTGACCGAGATCAGCCAGACCTGCGATCGGCTGCTGATCCTCGGACGTGGCTCGATCCTCGGCGTCGGCAGCGAGGGCGAGCTGGTCGCGAAGGAGAGCGAGATCCGCCAGATCACCGTGACCGTGCGCCCGCCCGGCAAGATGCCCGATCCGTACCGCGGCGACGTCAAGAAGGACTCGGCGAAGACGGACGAGGAGCGCGATCTCGAGAAGGAGAAAGCGGAGAAGGACGCCGCATCGGATCCGCGGACCGGCATTGCCAAGGTCCTGCGCTCGGTCGACGGCGTGAAGGATGTCGACAAGCCCTACGAGCAGGGCGGGGGCTGGGCGTTCTCGATGTCGACGACCAAGGACTGTCGCGCCGAAGTCAGCCGCGCGATCGTCGAGGCCAAGCTCGATCTGATCAAGCTCGACTACGCGCGCAGCGAGCTCGAAAACACGTTCATTCGTCTCGTCGGAGGCACTGATGCGAGCAATTAGGATCATCTATCGCCGCGAGCTCGGCGCGTACCTGCGGTCGCCCTTCGCCTGGGTGATCGCGGCCGTGCTGCTGCTGATCGACGGCATCCTGTTCCAGGGCTACGCGATCCCCGGGCAGCAGCTATCCGCGATCGTGCTGGAGAAGTACTTCTACTTCTCGAGCGGGGTCGCGATGGCCGCCGGCATCCTGCTGTCGTTTCGCCTGATCTCGGAAGAACGGCAACAGCACTCGATGGTGCTGCTCAACACCTCACCTGCGCGAGATTCGGACATCGTGCTCGGCAAGTTCCTCGCCGCGCTGACGTTCCTCGCGATCCTGCTGCTGCTCTCGCTCTACATGCCGCTGCTGATCAAGGTGCGCGGCAAGATCACCGGCTCGCAGATCATCGTCGGCTACCTCGGGCTGTTCCTGCTCGGCTCGGCGACGCTCGCGATCGGCACGTTCGCCAGCGCGCTCACCAGCCACCAGTTGATCAGCGCCGTGTCGGCTGCCGGCATGCTGTTCGTGATGGTGCTGCTGTACCAGCTGGCGCGCCAGCTCGACGGTAGCGTCAAGCTCGTGCTGCAGGAGATGGACCTGTGGTGGGTCCACTTCCAGGGCGGGTTCATGCGAGGTGTGCTGCACCTGAAAGACGTCGTGTACTACGTCGCCGTGACGTACTTCTTCTTGTTACTCGCCGTGAAGACGCTGGAGGCGAAGCGATGGCAATGAGAACTGCTTCCCCGTGGTGGGTGTCCCTCGTGTTCGGCGTGGGCCTCCTGTTCGTGTTTCTCGGCGAGCGTCTGCTCTCGCTGAAGGGCGCCACCGTGATCGGTGTCGGCGCCATCATCGTGATGACCGGTGCGCGGGCATGGTCGTTCGCCGGATCGTCTGGAACCCGCAAGCAAGTGGAGCGCACGCTGCTGCTCGCGCAGCTCGGCGTGATCCTCTCGCTGATCCTCTACATGCTGACCACCGGCTGGGGGCCGACCAGCCTCAACACCGGTAACGCAAAGGTCGCGCTCAGCGTGATGTACGTGGTCGTGTTGATCGCGTCGATCGTGCCGCTGTTCATGATCGAGCTCTCGCTCGGCACCGCGATGCGCAACAGCTTCGATGTCCGCGCCTCGACCGCGCTCGACGCCTCGAGCGTGGAGTACTTCCGCGTTCGCGACATCGGCTGGTCGGGACTCGCGATCGCGTTCGCGCTCGGCCTCCTGATGATGACCTGCAACGTCGCGCGCGAGCGCAACGTCTCCCGCGACGTCAGCTACTTCAAGACGTCGGCGCCCGGTGACTCGACCAAGGCGATCGCGAAGTCGTCGACCGAGACGATCCGCGTGCTGCTGTTCTTCCCGCAGATCAACGAGGTCGGCACGCAGCTGACCGACTACTTCGAGTCGCTCGCGCGCAACGGCAAGGTCACCGTGACCACGCACGACCGCTACGTCGACGCGGCGCTCGGCGACAAGTACAAGGTGCCGAAGCTCGACGAGCCTGATCCCAAGAAGCAGAAGGGCTACGTCGTCCTCGCGCGCGGTGAGGGCGACAAGGAGAAGTTCTTCCCGATCGAGATCCCCGCGGACCTCGAGACCGCCCGCAAGGCCGGCAGCAAGCTGCGCAACCTCGACCGCGAGGTCAACTCGATCCTGCTGAAGCTCGTGCGCGAGAAGCGCAAGGCCTACGTCATGGTCGGCCACGGCGAGCTCAACGATCCGGACTCGATCCCGACGGACAAGAAGGGCCTCAACGACTGGGGCACCTCGATGTTCAAGAAGCGCCTCGGCGAGCTCAACTACGAGATCAAGGAGCTCGGGCTGATCGATCTGTCGAAGGACGTCCCGGAGGACGCGACGGTCGTGTGCCTGCTCGCGCCAACGATTCCGCTCCAGCAGGCGGAGTGGGACGCGCTCGATCGCTACCTCGATCGCGGCGGCCGGCTACTGCTCGCGCTCGACCCGCAGGCCGATCAGACGGTCGGTCCGCTGGAAGGCCGCCTTGGCTACCGGATCGCCCCGGGCGTGCTGACCGACGGGGACTCGTTCCTGCCGCAGCGCCGCACGCTGTCGGATCGCCGGTTCGTGATCACCACGCAGTTCTCGGCACACGCGTCGACGACGTCGCTGTCGCGCTCGGTCGACAAGGGTCTCGTGCTGATCGAGGCGGGCGCCCTCGAGGACGCGCCGTTCACCACCAAGGGCGAGGCGCCCAAGAAGACCGTCACGCTGCGCTCGATGGACTCGAGCTGGCTCGACCTCGGCAGCCCTGCGAACTTCACGTTCGACGCGACGACCGAGAAGAAGCAGCGCTGGACGATCGGCGCTGCGGTCGAAGGTCCGCGGCTCGGCGACAAGGATGGCTTCCGGGCGCTGGTGTTCTCGGACGTCCAGCTATTCGCCGATGCCAAGGTGCAGAGCCGGATGGGGCCTGCCCAGACCATCCTGATCTCGGGACCGCTCCTCGACGACGCCGTGAAGTGGCTCGGCGGTGAGGAGACGTTCGTCGGTGATGTGGTGTCCGAAGAGGACAAGCCGATCAAGCACACGAAGGACCAGGACCAGGTCTGGTTCGCCCTGACCACGATCGGCGCCCCGCTGCTCGTGCTCACACTCGGTCTCGTCGGCACGCGCAAACGTCGCGCGAAGAAGAAGTCGGAGGTGAAGCCATGAAGAGCGCCCTGATCCACGGGATCCTGCTCGCCGTGATGCTGGTCTACGGCTACCGCACGTGGACCCGTGACAAGACCATCCAGAAAAATCTCGGCTCCGTCGTGCTGTGGGACAAGAGCGAGTCCGACCTGGTCTCGCTCGAGTACACGACCGACAAGATCGAGGACAAGCTCCCCGGCAAGCCGCAGAAGAAGAAGACCGTGCGCATCGAGCGCCGCGGTGCTGGCGCGGCCGCGTACTGGTGGGGGATCGAGACCACGGTCGACAAGAAGGAGAAGCCTCCCGAGGTGCCCAAGGTCGACCCGGCCGCCGGAAGTGGCAGCGCGGGCAGTGGCAGCGCGGGAAGTGGCAGCGCGGGCAGCGGCAGCGCGGTTGCCGCCGGCAGTGGCAGCGCGGGCAGTGGCAGCGCGGGCAGTGGCAGCGCGGGCAGCGGCAGCGCGGTCGCCGCCGGCAGTGGCAGCGCGGCGCCTGACGCGAAGCCAACGGTCGAGGAGAAGACCAAGAAGATCGAGTTCCCGCTCAGCGAGGACGGCGAGAAGATCGTCAAGAGCTTCTACAAGGCGCGCGCGATGCGTGACCTCGGCGTCCTCGACGACAAGAAGAAGCAGGACTACAAGCTGGCGGAGACCAAGAACACGCTCGAGGTGACGTTCCGTGATGGCAAGCGGATGTTCGCGGTCGGCGGCGACGTCTACGGCGATCGCTACATCCTCGATACGTCGACCGGCAAGGGTTACGTGCTGTCCAAGGAGCTGGTCTCGAAGATCGAGGTCGGCGCCTCCAGCCTCCAGCTGACGGATCCCAAGGGCTTCGATGGCACGAAGATCGACAGCGTCGCGATCGAGTCCGGCGGCCGGACGAAGAACGCAAAGAGGATCGAGACCGAGAAGGACGGCAAGAAGGTCAAGACGTGGGGCGATGCTGCCACCGCGAAGGCCGATGCGACGCTCGGCACCTTCATCGACAACGTGAACAACCTGCGCCCGACCGAGTACGCGCCGACCATCAAGGTCGATGCGCTGACCCCGGTCGTGCGACTGACCTACCGCGATCCGGCGGGTGGCTCGCTCGGCACGTTGATGCTGTTCCGCCGCGAGAAGCCGGGCGTCCTCCCCGAGGGCGCGGAGCTCGATCCTGCCAATCCTCCGAAGGGCGAGACCGAGTACTACATCGTCACCGAGCGCACGCACGTGCCCGCGCTCGTCCTTCGCGACAACGCAGAGCGCACGGAGCAGGATCTCCCGATCGTGTTCGGTGACAAGCCGCCGCCGGTGAAGAGCGTCGATCCGAAGGGCAACCCGTTCGGCAATCAGCCCCTGCCGAAGCCCGACCCGAAGCCGCCCGGCGGCATCGGCAGCGCGGGCACGGGCAGCGCCGGTCCGGGCCTCCCGGGCATGGGCAGTGGAAGCGCGGCTCCTGGCGCTGGTAGCGGCAAGCCCGTGAAGTCGATCCCGGGCGCCGGTAGCGCCAAGCCAGCATCGCCTGGCAGCGCCGCGCCCGGCAGCGCCGTACCCGCGCCTGGTAACGCCGTGCCCGCGCCTGGCAGCGCCGCGCCTGCGGGCCACGACGGCCACGCGCACTGACGCGGCCGGTTCCAGGAGGTTAGCGGGTGGCGTAGGTCACGCGCGGGCCGGATCGCGGCTTTCCCTGCCTGATCAGCGGGTTAACTCGTGGAATACAAGCAACCGGTTGACCGGTCCTCGGTTCATATCCATCGTCCGGTGGAAACGGGAGAAGCTAGACACATGAAGCTGTCACGCCATCTGCTCATCGCGCTCGCAGTCGTCGGTCTCGTCGGCGCCGGCGCGGCGCTTCACGATCCCAACGCGGCGCATGCCGCGCCGCCCGCCCACATCACCGATGCCTCGATCCCCGATGTCGCGGAGCGCGTGGTCGACAGCGTCGTCAACATCTCGGTCGCGCACGCCGTGAAGGGCGGCCCGGCCGCGAACGATCCGTTCTACACCGACCCCGACTCGCCCGCCTACGGGATGGAGCCGGGCGCGCGCAAGCAAGGCAGCAAGGGCTCCGGCGTGATCGTCACGGCGCAGGGTCGGATCCTCACCAACGCACACGTCGTCAACGGCGCCGACGACATCCAGGTCACGCTGCAGGACGGCACCGACTGGGATGCCAAGGTGATCGGCATCGATGCCATGGCGGACCTCGCCGTCATCCAGCTGCAGGGCAAGGTCCCCGCGCTCAAGCCCCTCACGTTCGGCGACTCCACCGCGCTTCGCCTCGGCGAGATCGTGCTCGCGATCGGCGACCCGTTCGGCGTCGGCAAGTCGGTGACGATGGGCATCGTCTCGGCCAAGGGCCGCGGCGGCATGGGGATCGAGGAGTACGAGGACTTCATCCAGACCGACGCCGCGATCAACCCCGGCAACTCCGGTGGCGCGCTGGTCAACCTGCGCGGCGAGCTGGTCGGCATCAACACCGCGATCGCCTCGAAGAGCGGCGGCTACGCCGGCATCGGCTTCGCGATCCCCACCAACATGGCGCGCCCGATCATGGACATGCTCGTCAAGGACGGCAAGGTCTCGCGCGGCTACCTCGGCGTCAAGATCGTCACGGTCAACGCGAAGCTCGCAAAGGAGTACAAGCTCGGCGCCACGCGCGGCGCCGCGGTCGCCGATGTCGAGCAGCGCAGCCCCGCCGCGAAGGTCGGCCTGGTCGAGGGGGACGTCATCACCGCGCTCAACGGCAGCGAGATCAAGAGCAGCGACGTGCTCCGCAACACGATCGCGATGATCAAGCCGGGTACCACCGTGTCGCTCGATGTCGTGACCAGGACCGCCGCGAGGAAGGCGGTGAAGGTCAAGCTGAGCGAGTTGCCGGAGACCAGGCCGCGTCGTAACCGTTAGCCGCGAGCCAGACGCCCAGCGCGACTACGGCCTGGGCGCCGGAAACGCGGGCAGCTCGAACGCCGGCGCGGCCAACGTCACCTCGGTAGGAAGCCCCTGCGTGCTGCCGCTCGCGAGGAACGCGTTGACCTGCTTGAGGACGTCTGCACGCTGCGCGAACAGCTGGCCGCGGCTGTGGTGCCCAGCGCGGCGGACGATGAGGGCGCGGCCGTTGGGGAAGTACGGCAGGATCGCGAACGTGTTGTCGATCGGCGTCGAGGTATCCCAGTCCCCGTGGATGAACAGCACCGGGATCGGGCTCTGCACCGGGGCATGGAGCTTGGCGCCCACGTCTTGCGTGGGCCAGGTCGACGCGGACGCGAGTTGCGGCGCGAAGTCGTGATCACCGAGGAGATCGGCGGCGGGGTCGGTCCGCAGCTGATGCTCGCGGGTTGCCGGGACTCCCAGGCTGGTGTCGATCAGCGGCTGGATCAGCTCGACGGGCTCCGCGTGCTGGCGCCAGTCGATCACTTCGCGCGCCCAGTCATCGTAGCGCCGGTGATAGAGCGACAGGACGTATGCCGGCAACGTGCGGCCCGACCGCAGGAGCCACTTCTGGAAGTCAGCGAGCCCGAGCGTCACCGTCTGAGGTTTGCCCCCTGCGGCGGCGGCGACCGTGATGGTGATTGGTGCGCGGACGAGGCGGTCGTGAACCGCGCGGATCGCCGCCATGACCCCGCCGGTGGGAAGGTAAGGCGCGAGGCCCGGATCGCGGTCGCCATCCCACGCGATCCGCTGCACCGCCGCGATGACGTGGGCCGGCAGGTCGTAGGCGGCGTCGAGCGGTTCGACCCCCGAGAGCAGCGCGCGTGCCACTGTCTGCGGGTACAACCGCATCACCGCGAACGCCCACTGCGAACCGAAGCTCTGGCCTGACAGTGTGATCTGGCGATACCCGAGCGCCTTGCGCAGATCGTCGACGTCGGCGGCAAGCTGGACGATGGTGTAGCCAGCGAGGTCCTTGTCGCGGTGGGCGGCGATGGCCTGCCGGGCGAGCGCGATGTCGCTGGCCGCGTTCGCCGCGGACGTGCTTGCCTGATCGAGCGGGAACCGGGGCGCGGTCGCCAGCAGCACGTCGCCGCGCTTCGAGAACCCACGCTGATCGACGACAATGACATCACCGGCGGAGAGGTACGGCGTGACGTGCGCGAGCCAGTCGTCGGCGACACCGGTCACAAAAGCATCGAGGTAGCTGACGCCGGGCCCCCCGGGCAGCATGAAGATCGGTGGCGCACCGGTCGGCCGTGCGGCCTTGAGCCTCGCGAAGCCGACCCCGATGATGCGGCTCCCGGGCGCGGTGCGATTCTCCGGCACGTACAGCGTGCCGAGCTCGAACGCGAGGGTCTGGCCGCTCGCGAGTGCGAGGGTGCCGCGTGACAGCTCGACCTCGCCAGCCTTGCGCTTGATTACCTTGCCAGGCGCGGCGCCGGCGGTGGGGACCACGAGGATGACGAGGATGACGAGGATGACGGCGAGCGCCGCCGTGAAGCGAATGCGAAGCATGAGCATGGCTGTTTCGACATGACCCGACAAAATCCGGTCAGTTGCGGTTTCACGAACGGACGCGCTATCAGTGACGACGCCGCACCAGACCTTGGCGCTGGACCAGAGGCCTTCGGCGAGCAGCAGCAGCGCGGCGCCGAGCGCGTGGGGTGTGACTCGGGACCGCCTGCAGAGGACGGGGGTGGGCGGCACGTAGCTTGCGATGCGGTTCTCCTACTTTGGAGAGTCCGATAAACCGAATCGCCATCGCTGCCCTCTCGTTGACCGCGTCCTTCCAGTTTCTGTGCGGGTGCCGGCTGGTCCTGACCGCTGGCTGGACCGCTAACGCTGGACCAGCAGGCCTTCGGCGAGCAGCAGTAGCAGCAGCGCGGCGCCGAGCGCGTGCCACAGCTCGACTCTGCGCGAGGAATCGATCGGCGTGTCCCCCCCGCCGGTGCCCGACGGTGGGAGCGCAGTCGCGGGAGCGGGCGTGAGGTCGGAGCCGCGTGGGTCGAGGTTGACGACAAACGCGAGCTCGCCGCGCTCGCGCGCGGAGGAGGTCTGGTCGGTGCCGATCACGCGGTAGATGCCGGGCCGATCGGTTCGCGTGAACCGGACGGTGGCGCGGCCCGCCAGTCGGTCACCCTCGAAGCTGGTGCCGAGGCTCTCGGGCCCGCGGACCTCGAGCTTCTTGAGGTCGCCGGTCGACAGCGAGACCGAGGAGCCGACGAGGTGATCGATCGCGGCGGTGGTGGCGTGCTTGCGAGCGAGGTGGCGAACCGCCTGCTGGACCAGCGGCAGGTAGCCAGGATGGATCGGGAGATCGTTCCAGTCGCGGTCGAGCGTCGAGGTGAACAGCAGCGTGCGGCCGGCGCCGATCGAGGCCTCGATCAGGCCGGCGGCGCCGTTGGTGAACCGCGCGAGGACCTTGCGGTCCGCGGTGTCCGTGGTCGGCCCGAGGAGCGCGATCTTGTAGAACCGGGCGTCGGCGAGCTCGGGGGCGGTCTTCGAGAACGGCGTGAAGATCGGGTGGTCGGCCTCCCACTTCACGAGATGGAGGGCGCGGCTCGCGCGATCCTGGGCGGTCGCTCCCCACGTGGTGTCGATCGGATCGCGGAGGCTCTGCGGCAGCAGGGGCAACATGGTGCGGTCGTAGGCCGCCGAGTCGAAGCGATCGCCGGGCGCGACGAGGATGCCGCCTCCGGCGCGGACCCACTCCGCGAGGACCGCGACGCGCTCGAGTGAGAGGGCGGGGACGTTGGCGAGCACGACGACGTCGAACTCGGCGAGGTCGATCGCGCCGGCCTTCGCGCGGTTTCGTGCCTCGATGCCGGCGAGCTCCTCGACGGTGATGCTGCGGACGCGCGTGCCGCTGTCCTCGCGATCGCCAGGTCGCAGCGCGGCCTCGAGATAGAACAGCTCGTCGTCGTGGCGCACCGTGCGCGGATCGCCGTCGACCAGCAGCACGCGCACCTGGTCGCGTAGCGAGGCGCGAACCCAGCGGCGGTTGTCGATCGGCAGGCCGTCGAGGACGGTGCCGGTGGAGGTGATGGCGATCGACGCATCGGTGGCGCGCAGGCCGGGCGGTAGCGCGGCGAGGAATCGCTTGATGCGCCGCTCGCGCGGCGGGAGCTCGAGGCTGCCACGCGCGACCACGCGATCGGCGACCGTGAGCTGGAGCTCGACGGCGGCCTTGGTGTCGCTGAAGTTTGCGACCTCCGCGTCAAACGCCATCCCGCGCGAGCCCGAGCCGGGCTCGGCATCGACCCGCAGCGCGGTCACGGCAACGTTAGGCAGCGAGGCGGGGCGGACGTTGACGAGGACGAGCGCCGGTCCGTCCTTGCCCCACGGCGGATCGTTGCCGCGGAGCCCGGTCTTCGCGACCAGCGAGACCAGGTAGACCGTCTTGCGCAGGTGGCCCGAGGCCGCGAGCAGCTGGGCGGCCCGGGTCAGCGCGCGTGTGGTATCGGCGGGACGTGCACTCGGCTCGAGCGCGAGCAGCTGGTCACGCAGCCGGAGGTGGTCGCGCGTCAGCTCGCCCGGGTGATCGCTGCCCTCGGCGGCGCGCACGATCGCGACCTCGGCCTCCGGTCCGAGCTGGGTCAGGATGCGGCGCGCCTCGTCGGTCGCGCGGCGCAGCCACGGCTGGCCGCCGATCGCGTAGCCGGATGCGAACGAGTCGTCGATCACGAGCACGGCCGCCTGCGGGCCACGCGTCACCTGCGGGCCCTTGCGCGCGCACGACGTGTACGGCTTCGCGAGCGCCAGCGCGACGACCGCGCATGCGACGGCGCGAACGATCAACAGGAGCCGCTCGCGCAGCCGGAACCGGCGAGCGGTTCGACGCTTGGTCGCGAGCAGGAAGTCGAGCGCAGCGAACTTGACGACGCGTGCGCGGCGCCGGCCGATCAGGTGGATCGCGATCGGGACCGCGAGGGCGACAAGGCCGACCAGCATGAGGGGAGCGACGAACCACATGGTCAGCCCGCTCTCCGTCGAACCGGGCCGAGTCGCGACCGGGTCACCAGCAGGTCGAGCAGCGTGCGCTCGAGCGGGCGGTCGGTGGAGATCATGTGGTAGTCGACGCCTGCCGCGGCGAGCGTGCTGCGGCACTTCGCGAGGAACGTCGCCATCCGCTCGAGGTACTCCTTCCGCACCGCGGCCGGATTGACCAGCATCTTGTGCTGGGTCTCGAACGACTCGAACTGGGTCAGGCCGTCGTACGGAAAGTCGAGCTCGTGCGGATCGAGCAGGTGCAGCACCGAGACGTCGTGCCGCTGTGCGCGCAGCTGGGCGACGACGCCGAGGGTCTCATCGTCGAGGTCGAACAGGTCGGTCGCCAGCACGACGAGGCTGCGGCGACGGCGCGACAGCTCGGCGATCCGGGCCAGCGCGCGGGCGGGCGATTCGTCGCCGGCGCCGCCACGGGCGAGCACGCCGTCGAGCACGGACAGCAGGTCGTGGAGATGATTCGTGCGCGCGCGAGGCGGGACCACCATCTCGAGCTTCGGGTCGCCGCACGCGACGAGGCCGACCTTGTCCTGTTGCTGGATCACCAGATAGGCGATCGCCGCGAGGCACAGCCCACCGTACTCGAGCTTGGACATCCCGGCGCCCGCGAACGCCATCGACGCGGAAGCATCGAGCACGAGGTAGACGGTGAGCTGCGACTCCTGCTCGAACTGCTTCACGTAGTAGCGGTCGAGCTTCGCGTACGCCTTCCAGTCGACGTGGCGCAACTCGTCGCCGGGCGAGTACTCCTTGTGCTCCGCGAACTCGACCGACGAGCCGTGCACCGACGCGCGGTGCATGCCGGACAGCGCACCCTCCACGATCACCCGCGCCTTGATCGCGAGGCTGCCCAGGCGCGCGAGCTGCGCCGGGTCGATCGTCTCCGGCAGCTGCCACGCTAAGGCGTGATCACCGAGAGCAGGCGATCGACCAGCTCGCCGGCGCGCTCGCCTTCGGCCTCGGCGCGGTAGTTGAGGATCAGCCGGTGCTGCAGCGTCGGGCGCGCGAGTGCGGCGACATCCTCGATCGACACGGCGAACCGGCCGTCGAGGATCGCGCGCGCCTTGCCGGCGAGGATCAGGAACTGTGACGCGCGGGGACCGGCGCCCCACGAGATCGACTCCTTGACGAACGCCGGTGCGTTGGGCGCCGTTGGCCGGGTCGCGCGCGCCAGTGCGACGGCGTACTTCACGACGTGGTCGGCGACCGGCACGCGACGCACGAGGTCCTGGAGCTGCATGATCCGCTGCGGCGACAGCACGCGCGTCAGCTCCGGCTTGTGATCGCTGGTCTGCTGACGAACGATCTCCTCCTCCTCGGATTCGCTCGGGTAGTCGACATCGACCTGAAACATGAAGCGGTCGAGCTGCGCCTCCGGAAGCGGGTAGGTGCCCTCCTGCTCGACCGGATTCTGCGTCGCGAACACGAGGAAGGGCAGCGGCAGCTCGTGCGTGGTGCCGCCGGCGGTGACGCGATACTCCTGCATCGATTGCAGCAACGCGGCCTGGGTCTTGGGCGGCGTCCGGTTGATCTCGTCGGCGAGCACGAGGTTCGCGAACACCGGCCCGCGGAGGAACCGGAACACGCGGCGGCCGGTGGTGTGGTCCTCCTCGAGGACCTCGGTGCCCGTGATATCGGCGGGCATCAGGTCCGGGGTGAACTGGATGCGCTGGAACGTCAGGTTCAGCGTCTCGGCGAGCGTGGAAATGAGGAGCGTCTTCGCCAGGCCCGGGACCCCGACGAACAGCGTGTGGCCGCGCGCGAACAGCGCGACCAGCAGCTGCTCGATCGCGCTGCGCTGGCCGATGATGCGTTTCTCGATCTCGCGCAGGATCTGGTCGTGGGCCTCGGCCAGCTCGGCGACCGCGTCGAGGTCGCTGCCCTTCGTGGTGACCGTGGGAACTGGCGCGGTGTCGGCGTCGTTGGGGATGAGGACGGTGGGGCCGTCGTCGTCGGCATCGTCCGGCTGCGGATGGATCGGCGTCACCTGCGCCAGCTTGGGCGGATCGGAGACGGGGGTCGGCTTCACGGCTTTCGTCATAGTCGATTCAGGGCTTGACCAGATCGCAGGCCGCGCGCTCCCGAGCGGCTCGTGAGTCTGTCGTACGAGCGTATGCCTCGGCAAGGCCGCAGCGTGTGGTTGGATCGAACGGACTCACGCGGAGTGCCTGCTCGAACGCCACGATCGCCTGGGGCCATTCCTGGCGCGCGCTACGAGCGATCCCGAGGGTCACCGAGGCCACGGCATCCTGATCATCGGCCGTGACCAGCGGTCCGGCGAGCTCGATCGCGCGGTCGTGGCGGCCGAGCTCGACGAGGGTTCGCGCCAGCTTGCCGGCGACGAACGGGTCGTGCCCGACGCCGAGCGCCTTCTCGTACTCGACCACGGCCGCCGCCAGCGCACCGCGCGCGCGCAGCATCCCGCCGAGCCGCGCGTGCTTGCGGGCCCGCGTGGTGACCTGCTCGAGCCCGATGTTCTCCGAATCCGCGCCGCCCTTGCCGAACTTGATCGGCTTGCCGGCACGCGCGGGGCTGGCCGTGCGGTGCTCGACCTTGAGGTTTGCTTTCCACGCGCGCTCGACCGCGCCCCACGACAGGTCGAGCGCCTCGGCGACCGCGCGCCGCGCCGACTTGCCATCGCGCTGGGCGGTGATCGCGTCACGGATGCCCTTGTAGCCGATCTTGCCGTGCATCCAGCCGACCAGCGTGTAGACCTCCGCGTAGGCGAGCGCCGCCGCCTCCTGGCTCGGCAGCTTGGCCATCGACGGGTGCATCTCGTCGAACGTGATCAGGCGGCCCTTCTTGAGCGCGCCGCCGAGGATCGCCTGCTCGGTCGCCGACAGCTGCAGCGCGGGTGGCTTTCGCCACCGGGTCTGCTCGAATCGCGCGAGCCCCTCCTGCAGCCACACCGGCACCAGGTCGCTGGCGAGCCGCGACACCACGAGGTGCGTGTACTCGTGCGCGAGCGTGTCCATCCACGGGTAGCCGAAGATCGTCGCGCGCGGTGAGACCACCATCAGCTTGTTGTACTTCGACAGCGCGATCGTCCCCGTGGTCTCGATCTCGGCCTCGGCGAGCGGCGACAGCTTCGCGAGATCCGACGGCGCGCCGAGCAGCTCGACGCGGATCGCATCGCGGGGCTTCAGGCCGAGGTCCTCGCCGACCGCTTCCCACGCGGCATCCAGCACCTCGCCGGCGAGCACGGCGATCGCCGCGTCGGGACCGGGCGCGTGCATGATCACGAAGTGGCCGTTCGGAGATTTCACCGCGACGAACGTCTCGGTCACGCTCAGCGACGACGCGGCCAGCTTGCGGGTCTGGCCGACCAGGCCATCGACCGCGGAATCTGGCAGCTTGTCGAGCAGCTTGACCGCGCCCGCGTAGTCCCCGGCCTGGAACGCGAGCTCGACCTTCAGCCACTTGACCTCGGCGGTGTCGGGGGCGCGCTTCTCGAGATCGAGCAGCAGCGCGCGCGCATCGTCGAGTCGCGATGCCTGGACGAACCGCGCGGCCTTGATCAGATCGCCGGTGACCGTGCGGTCGCGACGCGCGTCGGCGGGGGCGCCCACGAGCAACAGCGCGGCGAGCAGGACGAGCCTCACTTGATGAGGTCCTCGTAGTAGCGCTTGATCTGCTCGTCGTAGCCGTCGGGCGCGACCGCGCCCTTGCGCTTCATCGCCTCGAGCAGATCCTCGCGAAACCGTTCGGGCGCACGATACTCCTCGGCGCCGGGGATCTTGATCGGCTCCTCGCCGACCGAGGTGCCCTCCTGCGCCTGGCGTGCAGCGCTGCGCGCGCGATCGCGAGCCTTGGCCAGGGCATCTGCCGCGGCGCGGGTCGCCTCGCGCGTGCCCGACGGATCCT
>JBBJLY010000439.1:0-4267 GCA_037720695.1 Kofleriaceae bacterium
AGTAGTGGTTCAGGTAGTTGGTCTTGTCGATCAGGTGGGCGTACGCGAACGCGAGTCCGAACAGCGCCACGCTCGCGCGATAGTGAAATCCGATCGCGATGCAGATCGCGAGCACGCCCATCACCGCGAAGTGGACGTACATCCCGACACCGGGCCACGGCTTGACCCACGCGAAGCCGTCGTAGCTGAAGAAGTGCGTCGGCGTCGCGTAGTAGTCGGAGATCCAGCCGTGCGCGAAGAACCGGATCACGGCGACCAGCATCAGCGCACCGAACACCATGCGAAACACCGCGAGTGACGCGGCGTCGACGGGCTCGTGCAGGCGCGCGCGCATGTCAGTCGCCATCGTTGTCGTTGAACTGGAGCGTGGCTCCGAGGGTCGCGACGACCTCGGTTCCGAGCAGCGTCTTCAGCTCCTTCACCGCGGCGTATGCCGCCTCGACCTCGGCGCGTGCCGTCACGATGGCGGTGCGAAACGGCCGCGGCACCGCCGCGATCGCCGCGAGCGCATTCGAGAGCGCGAGCTCGACCTCGCGATCGAGCGCCGGACTGCGGCTCGCGATCAGGGCGCGGACACCGGCCTCGCCGCCGCCGTCGCGCGTCCCGCGATACACCGCCTGGATGCCCTGCAGCGACGCCGTCATGTCGGCGAGCGAGTTGTCGCTCGGACCTGATTCTTCGAGCGCCGGCTGCGGTGTGCCACCCGAGGCATTGCCGAGTGGCTTGCCGATCCGGCTGTCCGCGATCAGCTCCGCCAGGAACACCGACTCGTTGACCACGGTGTCGACCACCGTCTTGATCGTCGGAAACGTCGCGTTGCCGGCGCCGGGCAGTGTCAGCACGGCGACGTAATCCTCGGACCACAGCTGCGCCAGCCGCTGCATGTCGGCCGCGAGCGCGACCCCGAGCGAGGTCACGTAGTCGCGGCGGCGAGGCTCGCCGGCGAGAGCCGCGAGGATCGTCGCGTCGTCGCCGAACACCAGGTACTCGACGGTGTGAAAGCCCTTCTTGTTGGCGCCGAGGTTCGCGACGTAGGCGGGCGTCAGTGCAGCGGTCCCCGCGAGCTCGTCGTCGATCCGCGCCGGCTCGACCACCTGATCGATCGCCGCGGCGAGCCGCTCGTCCATCGCCGGGCCAAAGGCGAACGCCTCGCTCTGCTTCCACGGCACGCGCGCCGCACGCCAGGCCGCGCGCGCGCGATCGAGCGCGGGCTGTGCCGGCGCGGCCGCGAGGTCGGCCAGGGCGGCCGCCAGCGCACCGGTCCGCACCGCGGCCTCGTCGAGCGTTGGCACCATGACGTCGCCGGCGAGCTCGGCCACGCGGGTCCGGCGCTCGCCATCGCCGAGTGGCACGACATTGCACGTGGTCGTCGCGACCAGGACCAGCAGCAGGAGCATGCGTGTCACAGCGACTCCAGGAAGCGGACGAGCGCGGCCCGATCGGCAGCGCTCGCGTTGCGAAACTCCTCGCGCGCGGGCTCGGCCTCACCGCCGTGCCACAGGATCGCCTCGGTCAGGTCGCGCGCGCGGCCGTCGTGCAGCAAGGTCGTGTGACCGTTGACGACGCCGACGAGCCCGACGCCCCACAGCGGCGGGGTGCGCCACTCACGGCCGGTCTCTAGGAAGTCCGGCCGGTTGTCGGCGAGGTCGTCGCCGAGATCGTGCAGCAGCAGATCCGTGAACGGTCGGATCGTCTGGTTCGACAGCTCGGGCAGGCTGTCGACCACGCCGGTCTCGTGGCGCGGCGTGTGGCAGCTCGCGCAGCCGCTCGCGACGAACAGCTGCTTGCCGCGGAGCACGGTCGGATCCTCGAAGTCGCGGCGTGCCGGCACCGCGAGCAGCGGAAGGTGATGTCGTCGACCGTGTCCTGATCGATCTCGGGGCTGCCACCGGTCAGCGCGCTGCCACACGCGGTCTGGCCCGCCGTGCAGTTCTCGGTCGGGAACAGCGGCGACGTGATGCCGATGTCGCCGAGGAACGCGCCCGTGTTCTGCTGCTCGAGCCCCGGCTGGTTGCTCTTCCAGCCGAACCGACCGAGCGCGACGGTGCCGCCTTTGGGATCCCAGACGCGGTTCGCGCGGCCGGAGATGCCGTCGCCATCGGCGTCGTCCTCGTCAGCGAGCGCGACGATCGAGTCCTCGGGGATCGCCTCGAGCAAGCCGAGGCCGATCATCGCGGGCGCGACGCGCGGCGACACCATGATCGCAGGATCGAGCGCACCGAACGACAGCTCCGGAAACTCGTAGCGCGGGCGGCGCAGGCTGTACGCCGTGCCATCGCCGAACGTCCCCGGCATCTCGTCGTAGCGGACCACGGCGCGGCCCTCGGAAGGCACGGAGCGGATCGACATGTGATTGAACTGCCCGCCGTACATCGGATCGCCGAGCGGCTCGCCGTGCGCATCTTCGCCAGGCACGGACAGTCGCAGTAACAGACCGAGGAACACCTCGTCCGAATCGTTGGGCGGCCGGCCGCGTCCGTCCTTGAAGTGGCAGCCCGAGCACGACGCCGCATTGAACGTCGGACCCAGCCCATCGGCGCCCTGGGTCGACGAGGGAGCCGCCACCCAGCCGCGATTGAACATCGAGTTGCCGACGAAGAACTGGTTTCTGCGCTCACCCTTCAGGTTGCGCGCCGCGAGCGAGAACGAGCTCGTGCCGGTCTCGAACACGGTGGTGTCACCACCGGAGAGCTCCTCGCCGGGCTCGTAAGACACGTCCTCGCCGCCGCACGCTGCGAGCGCCGTGACAACACCGATCCAGCTGGCGAGATGAGACATCGTTGTTAGAGGTTGAGCGTGATCCCTAGCAAGGTTGCGACCTCGACGATCGTGTCGGTCTGCTTCTGCAGCGCGCTCACCGCGTCCTCGATCTTCTCGCGCTCCTGATCGTCGAGCAGGGCCTGATCGAACGGCGCCTGGATCGACTCGATCAGCGCGACGCTCGCCGCGAGCTCCGCGGCGAGCCGGGTCGCGAGCGCCGGATCGCGCGACTTCACGAGGTCCTCGATGCCGACACCGTCTGTTGCACCGTAGCGACCGAGGTAGACGTTCTGGACCGCGATCGCATTGGCGCGCAGATCGCGGTGCGTGTTGTCGGAGAAGCACGAGTGCTCGTCTTCCTGATCCTGGTTGTCGAGCGCGGTCGCCATCCGTTCGCCCGAGAGCTCGGCGCCGCCGAGCGCGCCCATGCCCTGGATCATCCGGCGCACGGCCTCGGCTGGCATCGCGGCGACGAGCTCCGCAGCATAGCCAGTGTTCGGTACCCAGGCGTCGCGCACGGTCGTCAGGTCGTCGACCAGCAGCTCGGTGACCAGGGCGAGGTACTGCTTGCGGCGATCTGCGTTGTCGGCCGTCGCGTAGTCGGTCGCGGGTCGCGCACCGGGCCCGGTGGGCGACAGGTCCTGGCCCCACAGCAGGAACTCGATCGCGTGATAGCCGGTCGAGATGTTCTTCTCGCCGCCCTGCTCGTTGCGCGACGCCAGCAAGTCCTTGGTCAGCGTGACGCTGGTGTCGTTGACCAGCCCCGCGGCCGGATCGCGAACGACGTAGTCGATGTAGACCTCGTCGAGCGGCCACGCATTGATCTGTCCCTCGGGGCCGTCCGTCGGGTTGTCGATCGGACCGTCGTAGAACCGGTACGACTCGGTCAACCCGTAGGGCTCGCGCGCGGCGATCCACGCGGTGCGCGCGGCCTGGAGCGTGGTCTCGTTCGGCGTCGCGATCAACGTCTCGACCGCGGCCTGCAGGGCGATGGCCCCCTCGAGCGTGTCGACATAGTTCGCGTGAACATTGGTGGCGTAGGTCGCGATCACCGGACGTGCATCCTCGAGCGTCCCGCCGCCGTCATCATCCCCTCCACACGCTGCTGCGACGACCACAAACACGGTTAGAACTTGCTTCACGAGGTCCTCTGAATTTGAAAGTTGCTTTCAGTTATCAGTGCAGGCATCCTGCGTCAAGTCGATTACGCTCGATGGATGCGGTGGCTCCACGGGCTCGTGATCGGTGCTTCGTTCCTGGTCGTCAGCTCCGCCGCACGCGCAGATCTGCCCGCGATCCCGCTGGTCCAGGCGCGCGCGGTCCTGCCCGACGCGAGCGCGGACTGCCGGGACGTCGCCTGCTTGTTGACGGATCGCTACCGCGGCGATCCGGAGGCGGCGTCGCGCGCGCTCGCGCTCCACAACGACCTCGGGCACATCGCGGGCGTCGGCCCGGAGGAGATCATGGATGGCGGCTACCGCGGCAAGATCCGCCTCGTCCCGCAGTA
>JBBJLY010000202.1:0-15512 GCA_037720695.1 Kofleriaceae bacterium
CTTCCTCGGGCAGCGCGAGGTACCGTGGGAACACACTTGGATCAGGCGCGTTGGCCATCGCCTTCTGCCAGCGATCGTAGGCCGCACGCTTGGCGACGGCTGACACCGTTGGATCGTTCGCCAGCGCCTCGTACCGCATCCGCGAGATCGATGGATCGAGCGCGTCCAGCACGTCGTTCCGGTAGCCGGCTCGCGAGCCGTAGACGCTGTCGTAGTAGGTCTGCGCGTCCTGCTGCTGGCGCGGGGTCATCGGGTTGCCACGCTCGGCGGCCGCGGCATCGAGCACGTGGCGGGGGATGCCGGTCTGACGGGATAGCGCGTCGAGGTCGGCGCCCGGGTTCGCCGTCACGTGGCGCGCCATCAGGTACCACTGCTCGGCGTGCCGCGCCTCGTGATACGCGGTGTCGACGAGCTTCTGCATCTGCGACGGCGTGATCAGGTCGTTATGGAGATGCGTCGAGTTGAGCGAGATCTTCCAGTCGGTGAAGTCGAGCTGCCCGTTGCGCCCCGCGCTCATCCCGACCGGCTGGACGTTCACCGGATGCACGCCCGCCTCGCGCAGCGCGTGGTTCACGGCGTCGCTGATCATCTTCGCGCGCTGGTCGGGCGTCTTCGACTGCCACGCGACCTCGATCTGCCGCATGCGGTCGACGAAGTCCTGCGTGCGCTGCGGGTTCGCGAGCCCGTCGCCCTGGTTGGCCGCCGGCATCCGCTGTGTCGTGGCGCCGGGCATCCGCTGCGTGTCGGGGATGGTGTCGCTCGGCGGGCGTGCCGCACCGTCGTCGCCATGCTTGCCGTCGCCGCGGCCCTTCCTCGTCGGACCATCGTCGTCACCGTGCGGCACGTAGCCGCTGCCATCGGTGTGCGGGGACGCCAGCTTGCCGTCCGCTGCCTGCCGCATCTTCTGCGCGACATCGTCCGCCGAGATCCCCGACTTGCCGTGTCCCGGTGACGGTCCGTCCTTGGGGATCGCCTGCGGGTCGACCGGCGGCTGGCTCTGGACGTGCTGGTGGACCTCGTCGGCATTCTTCGGCGCGGGCGGAGGGTCCTTCTTGCCGGCAGGCGCAGCCGCAGCTTCGGCCTTCTGGCTGTTCTCCATGTGGTTCGCGAACGCGGCCTGTTGGTCCTCGATCGATCCACCGCGTGCCTTGACCGCCTTTGCCGCGTCGGTCGCACCACGCAGCGTCTCGCGCGCTGCGGCCCGGCGTTCACCAGCGGTCTCGGCGGTCTCGGAGATCGCATTCGTGATCGCACCTTCGACCACTGTCCGCAGCACGTGGACGAACACCGCATCCCAGTTGCCCGAGAACATCTCGGGATTCGAGATCGCCTCGACGAACATGCTGGCAACCGACGAGCCCGCGCCGGTGACGAGGCCCTTGGTGAACACCGCCGAGAGCGTCGCGGTGTCGTTGTCGAAGATGTTGCGGCCGTAGGCCTTGATGGAGAGCTTCTCCATCACCTTGTTGATGCCGAACGTCGCGGCCGAGCTCGCCGCACCCGACATGAAGCCGACGAGACCCGCCTTCGAGGCCTGCGCGAGCAAGCCGAGCAGGTCGTGGGCATCCTGGCTCGTGATCGCGGTCTCGACGAACGAGGACGCCGCGCTGCCGATCGCGCCGGTCAGCACCTGACCGAGGAAGCTCTGCGCGCCGATCGCGCCGCCGATCCCAGCGGTCGCCATCTGGACCGCCATCATCGCGAGATCGACGCCCATCTCGTTGCGGCCGTACGCCTGGCCGAGCATCGCGCACTTGATCGCCACCGTCGAAAGCCCGGTCGCCAGCGCCGCGAGGACCGCACCCGCCACGCCGCCGGTCAGCACGGTGACGACCGCGCCGACCACCACACCGACCGCAGTCGCGATCGCACCGGTCACCGCGTCGCGTGCTTCGATGAAGTTCGTGGTCGACGCCGACATCGACGCGAGCGTCATGTCGAGGCGAGCGATCTTCGCTTCCTCCTCGGGCGTGAGCTTGCCGCCCTTCTGGAGGATCTGGAGCTGCTCGCGCATCGCGGCGGCATCGGCGTCCATCGCCCTGCCGGACGGCGAGAACACATCGACGATCCCGTTCGTGTACTTCGACAGCCCGAGCTCGGGGAACCACGAGCCCGCCGCGCCGCGATCGAAGTCGTAGAGCTTCAGCGAACGCTTGATCTTGTCTTCGGGCGTCTTGGGCTCGCCCTCGTTGAGCATCAGCTGGACTTCGAACGCGTCGCGTCCCGACAGGCAGTACTTGAGATCAGTCTCGAGCCCCGGGTACTGCTGCTTGAGCGCGTCGATCTCCTCCTTCGACTTGCCTTTCAGGACCTCCTTGATCGCCTCGTTATCGACGCCCCACCCACGCATGAAGTACGCCGCGGTCTTCGCCTGCGCTGCCGCGGTGCCGACGATCGGCACCAGGTACAGCATCGGGTACTTGTCGAAGATCTTCGTGTTCTCGTCGATGAACTTCGCGGTCTTGTTCCAGACGCTGTCCTGCGCGTAGCGCAGCACGAACTCGTCCGGCAGCTTGACGACACCGGTGCGCGGATCATCGGCGGCGGTGGCGAGCCGCTCCATCTTCTCCTTGTCGAGCCCGCCGAGCTGGTCGCCACACATCCGGAGGAACGAGCCCTTGCCGTGCTTGTTCTCGTACGCCTCGATGATCTGCGTGCGCTCCCACTGGCTCTTGCCCTCGAGCTGCTTGTGGAGCGTCTTCGTGTCGTTCAGCCCGAACGTCGCGTCGTCCATCCGCGCGACGTGGTAGTCGGCGGTCCGGCCCTCCATCAGGGCCTTGTAGGCCTGGTACTTGTTGTCGTTGGTGCCGACCGATCCTTCCTCGGTGAGGCTGTGCTTCATGTCGGCGTCGAGGCGCTTGCCCGTCCGCTTGAAGTACAGCTCCGCGAGCCGCTCGCGATCCGCGCCGTTCGGCGTCTGCTCGAGGATCTCGAAGATCTTGTCGGAGTCGACCTTGTGGATCGAGCCGTTGCCGATCTCGTAGCCGGCGATCACGAGGTTCTCGCCGGTGATCGCCGACACCGCGCCCGCGGCCACGCCGAGCGGTCCGAGCACGCCGTTGACCATGCCTCGCGTGAACTGCTCGGTCGGTAGCCCGGTGCGCTCGGCGAGCGCGCGGTGCATCCCGTTGAGGAACCCACCGTGGGCGGCCTCGTCGAGCTCGATCATCTGCGCCTTCAGCTTGTCGCCGGAGGCGAGCGCCAGGGCGAGATCCTGGTCGTTGCCGGTCATCTTCTCGACGATGACCGCGCTGAGATCGCGGCCCGTGCGCTTCTTGTAGGCCTCGAGGACCGCGCGTCGCTGCGCCGGATCCGTGAGCTCCTTCAGCGCATCCTGCAGCTTCTTGTCGTCGAGCGTGACGGACGTCAGGCCCGCATCCTCGGAGCCGAGGATCTTGTTGAGCGAGATCGCCGTCGTATCGTTGCGCAGCGTCGCCTTGGCCTCGGCGAGCGCCGGACCACTCATCTGCTTCTCGAGATCGCGATCGAGATCTCGTCCGGTCTTCGCCTTGTACTCGGCCTTGAGCGCGGCGAGCTCGTCCTTGTTGAGCCCCTTCATGCTCTCGCGCACCTTGTCGGCGCGCGCACCGTCGAAGTGGAAGCCCGCCATCGCCTCGTTGAGGTTCGAGACGGCAGCGCCGACCTTGCCCTTGTCGACGCCCTTGACGCTGAGCAGCTTGTCCGACTCGGCCTTCGCCTCTTTCTGGACCTCCTCCTTGCTGCGAATGTCGACCTTGGGCTCGGGCAACCCGAGCCCCTTGGCTTGGTCACCGGTGCCGGTGCGCGCCATGTAGTCGCTCATCGAGCGACCGGTCATTTCCTCGAACTGCTTGATGAACGCCGGCGTCAACGTGCCTTTTTGCTTGCGGCGCTCGAGGATCTCCTTGATCCGCTCCTTGTCCGCGCCGAGGTTGTCATCGCCGTTGATCGCGACGAACGCCATGCCGACGACGCCGGTCGCGCCGATCAGCATCTTCTGGTTGTTCGTCAGCTGGTGACCCGCGGAGTTCTCGAGCGCCAGCATGTCGCCCATGTCCGCGTCGCCCGCGAGGCGCGCGCGCGCCTCCTTGAGCTGGCCGTCGGACCCCATGTTGTCCTTGACGTACGCGTCGAGGTTGATGCCGTCCTTCTTGAGCGCCTCGCGCATCGCCTCGATCTGCGCCTCGTCGGCGCCCTCGAGCGTCTTCAGGATCTCCTTCGGTTCGGGATCCTTCTTGCCGCCGTACCAGTTCTTCTTGTTTTGCGTTTCCTTGAGCTTCGCGGCGGCTTCGCGGCCCGCCTTCTCGGCGTCGCGCTGCTTGGTCGCGTCCGTCTCGAGCTCCGCGATCGCCTTCGGGTCCCCGTTCTTGATCTTCTCGAGGTCGGCGAACTTGGTGTTGTAGAACGCCTGCATCCCGTCGGCGGTCGCCTTGCTCGCCGCCGCCATCGTCTCCTTGGCGTCCTGATGCGCGCCGACGCTGGTCTGCTTCTGGCCTTCCTTGAGCTGCTGCTCGACCTTCGCCGCGATGCCTTCCTCGGACAGGTTCTTCGGATCGAGGAGCTTGGCCTTGGCCTCCGCGGCGGCATCGGGCTTCTTCTTGTCCTTGTCGCCGTCCTTCTTGTCCTTGTCGCCGTCCTTCTTGTCCTTGTCCTTGTCCTTGTCGCCGTCCTTCTTGTCCTTGGCCTCGTCGGCGGACGGCGCGGCTGGCGCGGTCTTGCCGTAGCCATCCGGGATCTTTTGCCCGCGCTTGATGTACTCGGCGAGTTGATCCTTGACCGCCTTCAGGCGCGTGCCGTCGCCGAGGTCGTTGTAGAGGGTCGCGATGTGGACCTCGAGCTCGAGCATCTTGCCCTGCGCGAGCTCCTCGATCTGCTTGTGCGTCGCGGCGACCGCGTCGTCGAGCCGCTTCATGGCCTCGACGAAGGACTTGTCGATCGCCTGGAGTGCCTTGTCGGCCTCGGCCTTGATCTTGCGCAGCTGCTCGACGACGACTGCCTTGGCCTTCTTCTCTGCCTCGGCGATGTGCCCGTCGAACTTCTTCTCCGCATCGCTGACCGACTTGTCGATCGCGGTGCAGGTCTGATCGACCATCTTCTCGAGCGCCTTGATGTTCTTCTCGCTGCCGGTCGCGAGCTGCTTGCGCGCAGCTTCGAGGCGGGTATCGATCGCCTTCAGGGCGGCGTCGTGATCCTTCTGGAGATCCTTCTCGCCGTCGATGCCGATCTTCGCGAGCTTCTTCTCGCCCTCGTCCTTGAGCTTGGCAATCTTCTCCTCGAAGCCCTTCAACTCCTTGTCGAGCTTCTCCTTGCCCTCCTTGAGCTTCTTCTCGAGGTCGGCGCCGGCCTGCGCGATCTTCTGGTCGGCGAGCGGGCCAAGCGAGTTGACCTTGTCGTCGATCGCCTTGACCTGGCTGTCCGCGGTCCCCTTCGCCTTGTCGATCGCGGTGCGGGTCGCATCCTCGAGCGCGCCGACCTTGACCTTGACGTCGGCACGAACCTTCTTCGCGTCGAGCTTGGCCTTGATGTCGAGGTTGTCCGCGATCCGGTTGAGCTCGGAGAGCTTGGCATTGGCCTGAGCGTTCGCCTCGTTCTCGATCTTCTTCTTCTCGGCATCGTCGGTCGCGCTGGCCGCACGGCTGGTCGCCGCCGCCCTGATCTGCGCCGCCCTGCCCTCACCCTCGTCCCGCTTGGCCTTCGCGAGCGCCTTGCCGGCGGCCTCGATGTTGACTGCGTGCTGCTCGCCTTCCCTCTGCGCCGTCGCGACATCAAGGTCGCGACCCTTCTCGAGCTGCGCCTTGCGCTTCTCCGCAGCCGCCTCGAGCTTCTTCTTGTCGGCTTCGAGCTTCTGGCGATCCGCGACCACCGACGCGCGCACCTTGACGAGCATGTCGTCGCGCGTCTTCTCGAGGTTCTTCTTCTCGGTCTCCCACTTCTTGCCGGCTTCGACCTCCTTGGCCTTCTGCTGGGCCTTGAGGTTGTCGACCTGCTTCTGGGTCTCGGCCTTGAGCGTCTCCTTCTGGGTGTCGAGCTTGACCTTGAGCTCGGTCTTCTTGCGCTCGAAGGTGCTCTTCAGCTCCTCCTTCTCGGCGGTCGCCGTCGACTCGAGCTTCTCCTTGAGCGAAGCGATCGTGACCGGACCCGCCTGCTTCTTCTCCGCCGCCTTCAGGGCCGCAGCCTGCTTCTCCTTCTCGGCCTGCTGCTTGAGCCCCGCCAGCACCTTGGCGGTTTCGGCCTGGACCTTGGCCGGGACCTTGTTGACGTCGACGCTGACGCCCGCGCACTTCGCGAGCTGGGTCGCGCCGACCTTGGCCTTCGCGGCCTCGCGATCGCGGCGTGCCTGGGTGATGTAGTTGTTGACCGCGGTCTGGTTCGCGCTCTGCGGCGGCGGGGGCAGCTCCGGCGGCTTCGGCGGCTTTGCGAATCCGCCACCACCACCGCCCTTTGATTTCGGGGCCGGCGGCCCCTTGTTGCCGAGCGGCTCGTAGGCGCCGTTGCCCTTCGCGAGCGGCGCGATCGACGGATCAAGCGTCGACGACTTGCCCTCGAGGTCGTGCTTGTCGAGCGGCATCAGCGGCGCATGCGCGCCGTCGGCCTTCATCAGATTCCTCGCGACCTGCTTCGAGTCGAACTTCAGCTCGGCGCCGTGGTCGCCGCCCGCGAACTGGATCCCGCCATGCGACGCGGGCCTGATCGCGAGATCCGACGCGACGCGCTGCGCCTCGATCGGCAACATGTGGTGCATGTCGCGCGCGACCCCGGCGACGCCCGGCTGGGCTGTCACCAGCACGTCGCGCAGCTGCATCAACGACCGCGCCTCGTCGGGATGCTTGCCGACGATCGCGGTCATGTCCGCGCGGAAGCGATGGTCGGCGTGCTGCTGCTGCTCCTGCTTGGCAACATCAGGCTTCGCGTTGTCATCGATCACGCGCTGTGCCGTGACCGAAGTATCGTTCGCCTTGTCGTTCGCCTTGTCGTTCGCCTTGTCGTTTGCCTTGTCGTTCGCCTTGTCGTCCTGCTTGCCGTTCGGGTTCTGGTGATCGAGCTGGACGTCGATCGATGCGTGCTGATTGCCGAAGGTCGCCCGCTCGAGGCCGAGGTGCGCGAGGTCGCCGGGGGCCTTGGGGCCGTGAGGTGCGCCGGCGTATCCGTGGAACGGCGCGAGCCCGGGGAGGTTCGCGTCGATCGTGAGCCCGTTCGGCAGGCGTGCGGTCAACGAGACGTGATCGGACGTCGCCGAGAACGCGCCGTGGCCTCCGGCCGCGGTGACCGATCCGGTGTGTGCATCATCATGTGCGGCCGTACCCGGCGCGTGCGGCGCGCTATCGGTGCGGTGGGTGGGCACGGTGTTTGACGGGTGGCCCGACACGTTCGCGTCGATCGCGATGCCACCTGGCAACGTCGCGGAGAATTCGCCGTGCAGCGGCGCGAGGCCGGGCAATCCAGCGACGCCGGTCGCGGTTCCGCTCGCCGAGAACGAGCCGAGGCCCGGGATCGATCCGTGGGCCGTGACCGAGCCGGCTGTGACGGTTGCGCCGCCCGGAACCGCGTCGGTGCGCGACGCGACTTCCATACCCGCAACCGCGCGGCCTTCTGGCTTTGGGCCGGTCGCCGTCGCCGATCCGTCGGGAATCGTGCCGTTCGCTGGCATCGGTCCGACGCCCGGCACGGTCCCGACCACCGGAACCGCATCGCGGTCTGAGACCGCGCGATGCGCCGAGATCGAGCCGACGCCTGAAATCGTCCCGTGCGCGGACTTCGATCCGACACCCTGGATCGATCCGGTCGCCGAGAACGTGCCGACACCTGGCATCGATCCACTCGCCGAAACTGACCCACTGCCTGGGGTCGATCCGTTCACCGTGACGGAACCGGCGGGCGTCGCCCCGTGCGCGGGCGTCGCAGTGCTCGCGCCCGGTTGCGCTCTGCCATTCGTCGCCTGCGGTCCCGGACCGGCAGGCCCACCCTTCGGGTCGCCCGCGCCCTTGCCGACCTCGCCCTCGACCTTCGGCGTCACCTGGGCGAGGTAGTTGGTGCCGAGCTCGATTGCCTGATCGAGCGTACGCATCGTGTCCTCGAGCGCGCGCAGCGAGCGCATCGCTTCGGTCTGCGCTTCATCGGGCGTCGGCGTCGCGCCGTGCTTCGCCGGTGCCGGCAGATCATGCTCCGGCTTGACGACGTCCGTGTCCTTGCTCCCCGGCTTCTGCGCGAGCCGGCGCTGCGCAGCCTCGGCGAGCCGTGCATCGAGCTTGATCGCGAGCGCCGGTGCACCGGCGGCCTTCGCGACGGTGAACTGGTGCTCGATATGCTGGCGCGCCTTGACCAGCTGGGCCCGCGCGACGCGCAGCTCCTCGAGCTGGCTCGGCCACATGTCGAGCTTGTTCGGCGACAGCGCCTTGGGCGGGATGAGCAGGTTCGCTCGCTGATCGGTCGGCGACTTCGTCGGCGGCGGCTTGCTCGCCTGATGCTTGCCCGCGTCCTGGTTGGCACCCTCGGGCCCGGGCTTCGCTTTCTCGGCCGACTTCCCGTTCGGCTTGGCCGCCGGCTTCACAGCCGGAGCTGGCTTCGCCCCTTGCTTGTCCTGCGTCTGCTTGTCGGGGCTCTCGAACGTGAACGCGAGCGCGTGCTCGCGCAGCAGGCTGACCTTCTCGAGCTCGAGCGCGTAGCCGGCCTTCGCATCCGGGTTCGCACGCTGCTCCAGCGCCTCGCGGACCTTCGCGTCGATCTCGCCGACCTCGCTGCCGCTGAACATCGAGATGCCCGGCAGCGCGCTGCGCGAGGTGACGGAGAACGACCGCCCGCCGACAAGCGCCGAGGCTCCTGCTTCCGCCTCGTTCTCGACCGCGCTACTCGACGGACCGACGTCGAGGCGCGCGGCCAGCTTCATCGCCGTACCACCCGCCCGCTGGTTCTGGACGACGTGCACCAGCTCGTGCGCGAGGATGTAGCGGCTCCGCATCGACTCGGGCTGAAACGCACCCGGCGCGAACGCGATGTGCCGCCCATGCGTGAACGCTTGCGCGCCGAGCTTCGCGGCAACCGCACTGGCCGGACCGGAGTCGTGGATGCGCACGTTCGACAGGTCCGCACGCAGCAAGACCGAGAACTGGTTCGCGATCGGCGACGGCAGCTCGTTGCCAGTGCCGTCCATTGACACCAGCGCGGACCGGAGCTGATGGAGGTCGTGGGTGCGCTGTCCCGTCGCCGACGTCTCGAGCTCGGCGCTGATCGATCGCTTGCCGGGCCAGGTGATCCCGTCCTGCTCGATCGCCGCGTCGTGCTCTAGCTCGTGATCGCGTTGGCTGCCGTACTGCCGCAGCGCCTCCTTTGACATGTGCCGGGGTAGAGCCCGCGACCTCCGCGATGTGACGTCCGGACCGAACGATTTATGACGACCTCCCGTCGCGCTCGGCAATCAGCGCATTCGCGAGGTGCGGCGCCAGGTTAGCGAGCTGGGCGATCCCGGCATCCAGCGTGACCCGCGCATCCTCGCCGTGGCCGATCGCGCGATACGAGCGGGCTCCGAGTAACACGCACAATGCGTAGGTCAGTGGATCTCGCGCGTGGACCGCCTCGCGAAGCGTTTCGGCGAGCAGGTCGAGCGCCTCCGCACCTCGCGTTGTGGTCGCCAGAAGTAGATGTGCGATCCGGCCCTGCGCCGACTCCATCGAGATCGCGAGGAGGGCCGCGCGCATCGCCGAGAGGTCATTTGCGGCGTACGCCAGCAGCCCGCTCGCGAGCTGGGTCCGGTCGTGATCGATCGGGCGCTCCGCATCCGCGAGCGAGGCCGCCTTGCGGGTCCAGCTGCGCGCCGACGCGAGGTCGCTGCGTTCGACCGCCAGCGCAGCCAGCCGCAGCATCGCGGTGACGCGCAGCGCAGCGGGGCGATCCGGCAGCGCGGCGATCGCCTCGAAACGTTGACGCGCAACGCGAAGATCCGCGACCGCGATCGCGACCTCGCCGAGCGCCAGATCGGCCCACGCGCGCGCGGCGGTCGCGTGCGGTTCCTCGTCGTCGAGATATTCGAGCGCGAGCCCCATCCCGGCGACCGCGACGTTGACCTCTCGCGGTGCGTGGGCGAGCAAGCCATCGAGCACCGCGACCACGGCGTGGAGCACGGCCATCGCGGGATCGCTCGAAGGGCGCGGCAACTCGACGCGCTCACCGCTCAACAGCTGGCTCAGCGCCGCGAAGATCTCGAGTCCCGGCTGGTCTTCGAGCCAGGGGCCATCGCCGATGCCAACTCCTTCGTGCCACGCTCGCGCTAGCGTCACGGCGGCAGCCTGTCACATTTGGCCGCGACCGCCCTCTACCTAGCGTGCGTTACCTCGAATTCACCCGGGACGGCAGTCGTCTTGTCGTGCGCAGCGCGACCGGGCTGTCCGTGCTCGACCTGCGTGGCACCGCGCCACCGATCCCGATCGCGGCGACGGTCCATGCGTTCGCCACGGTCGCCGATCAGCTGTGGGTGGTCGCCGGCTCGCCCGCGATCTTGACCGCCTACGACCTCACCTGTAACGCGATCGCCTCGATCCCGATCTCCGAGCCTGGCGCGACGCCGCGGTTTCTGCGCTCGCCCGCCGCCAAGCTCGCCAGCTTCCTCGGTACGGAGGTGTCGACGATCGCGTTCGACCGCACCCTCGCCGCGACCACACTCGCGAGCGACATCGACCTTGCCCTGCCCCTGTCGTCAACCCGCACGATCGTGGCGAGCCGCCAGCGGCTGTCGCTGCGCGATCAGGACTCGGCGCGATGGACGATCTCGCTCGCGCAACTCGGTACCATCTCCGATGCCGCCGTGGTGCTCGACGGCAAGGCGGTGGCGGTCACCGCGAGCACACCCACCAGCCAGGCGATCATCGTCGTCGGGCTCAGGGACGGCGCCATCTTGCACCGCATCGTCGTCGGCATGGCCGATGGCGTCAGCTACGCGCCCGCGCGCGGCGTTGCGCTGGTGCACACGCACGACTCGCGACTCGTGCTCGTCGATCTGCGCTTTGGTCGTGTGATCGTGAACTACGCCGAGCAGCGTGCGGTGGTCGACGCCGCGATCGACGACGCGGGACGCGACATCGCGCTCCGGCTCGCCGACCAGGATGCCGTCGTGCACGTCACGGTCGCCAACCTGCTCGCGGCCGCGGCCGCCTCGCCGCCACCGTCGCTCGAGCCGACCGCGCCCGAGGCACCCGCCGAGGAAGCGCCCGTCGCGATGACAGCGCCGACCAACGGCGCGGCCGCGGTCGTCGTCGATCCGTTTACCGCGGGCGGGCTCGCGCTCAGCGGCACCGCCCTGCCGCCGCGCCCCGAGCGCGAGCTGACCACCATCACCGGGTCCGCGACGGTCATGCCTGCCATCGTGATCTCGCGATCGCGATCGTCGGCGTCGCGATCGCCCGGGCATGGGACGAGGGCCGCCTCGCCTACCCACAGGCACACGGCCTGCCCTTCCACAGCGAGGTCAGCGGTGTCACCTCCGGCCAGCGCGGGCTCGCGATGGACGAGCTCGTCACCGCGCAGGGTCGGCTCGAGGATGCAGCCGGCGCCGCGATCGAAGCCCGCCGCGCTGTTGCCCCGCGGGTCTCGCCGCTCGATGCCATCGGCGAGGAGCTCGGCCTGTCACCGATCGCGCGCGACCTGCTGCTGCTGATCGCGGCACCGAGCCTGTGGGGTGAGACCGCGCGGCTCTACGGCATCCTGTCCAACGACGATGGGCGCCCGCTGGTCGACGAGCTGCTGCTCGCCGAGCTGCTGGTCGCTCAGGCCGAGCGCGGCCAGATCGCGCGCGAGCTCGACGACGATGCGCCGTTGATCCGCTACGGGGTCGTGCGCGTGCATCCCGGCTCGATGCGCCCCTTCCTGCCGCTCGTCGTCGAGCCACTCGTCCTCAAGCTGCTGCGTGGCGCGCCGGTCGAGAGCGAGCTCGAGCCGCTGACGCACATGCTCGCCGGCGAGCGCACGTTCGAAGAGTTGCGGATCCCACAGGCGGTCAAGCAGCAACTGGTCGCTGACCTCGCGCACGCACCGGCACCGCTCAGGATCGCGATCCGTGGCCGCGTCGGGTCGGGCCGTCACGCCCTGCTCGCCACGCTTGCCGCGAGCGCGGGGCGCAAGCTCGGCATCATCGACGCCACTCCGTTGGTCCGCGACCCGCGCCGGATCGGCGAGCTCGCCGTCGCGCTCGATCGCGCACACCTCGCCGGTCTGTTTCCGTGCGTCGACGGGCTCGAGGTGATCGCCAGTCACGACATCATCACGCGCGATCACATCCGCGAGCTACTGCGCCGGCATGCCGGACCGCTCGCCGTGCGCCTGCCGTGGGAGGTCCAGCCGCCGCTCGATCCCGGTCACGTGCTGGTCGAGCTGCCGACGCTCTCGCTTACCGATCGCCTGCTGTGCTGGGAGCGCACCCTCGTACACCACGAGCTGCGCGTCAGCGAGCTTTCGGAGCTTGCCGATCACTACGCGGTCGGACCCGGCGTGATCGAACGCGTTGCGCAGGAGATCGCGCGCACCGGCGACGCCGCCACCGATGCCGGTCCGCGCCTCGAAGCAGGTATCCGCCAGCACCTCGAGAGCCGGCTCGGCACGAGCGCCAACCGGGTCGCGCGCCTCGCGAGCTGGGGACAGGTGATCCTGCCACCCGACATTCAGGACAGCCTCACCGAGCTGATCGCCCGCATCAAGCACCGCCGACTCGTGTTCGACAAGTGGGGCTTCGATCGGGTGATGAGCACGTCGCGTGGCGTCACCGCGCTGTTCCAGGGTGGACCTGGTACCGGCAAGACGCTGGTCGCCAGCGCGATCGCGAACGAGCTCGGGATGGACCTCTACCGGGTCGACCTGTCGCGCGTGATGTCCAAATGGATCGGCGAGACCGAGCAGAACCTGGCCAAGCTGTTCGATGCCGCCGAGGACGGCAACACCATCATCCTGTTCGACGAGGCCGACTCGCTGTTTGCCAAGCGCACCGAGGTCAAGAGCTCGGTCGATCGCTACGCGAACCTCGAGGTCAACTACCTGCTGCAGCGCATCGACTCGTTCGAGGGCATCGCGATCCTCACCACCAACTTCGGCACCTCGATCGACGCCGCATTCAAGCGCCGGCTCTCGCTCCGCCTCACCTTCCCGTTCCCCGACGAGGACATGCGCGAGAAGTTGTGGCGCTCGCACCTCCCGCCCGAGCTCCCGACAACCGGCGACTTCGATCTCGCCGAGATCTCCCGCCGCTACCAGATGTCGGGTGGCTACATTCGCAATGTCGCGCTGCGCGCCGCATTCCTCGCCGCCGAGGAACACTCGCCGCTGACGCAGGACCACCTCGAGCGCGCCATCAAGGCCGAGTTCCGCGAGATCGGCAAGATCGCCGACAGCGGTATCCTCGAGTAGCGCTACGGGGCCGAAGGCTTGCGGACCGGCTTGCGCACCGCCTGCGTGCGCGACCGCTTGCCCGGGCCCACCGGACCCGTCCGTCCCGGTGTCACTGACGAGCGCTTGCCGGGCCACACGGCCTGCGTGCTCGTCGTCGCCTGCGCACTGGGCGTCACGGTCTGCCGCGTCCTGCTCACCGATCCAGCATAGCATCGTCGGTCATGGCGTTTCGTGATGGCTTCGAGACCTGCCCCCGGTGTCACGTCGAGCTCGTCGATGCTCGCTCGGCGCGCGGGTGCGAGTCCTGCGGCGGCTTGTGGGTCGAGGAGCCGATCCTCAACGAGATGGTGCTCGAGATGCTCCCGCCCGGGCCGTTCGGTCGACTGCATCTCGCCGTCATGGATCGCAGCGAGGCGCCGATCGCCTGCCCGAGCTGCCACGAGCAGATGCATCAGACGGTCATCCACAACGTGAAGCTCGACCGCTGTCCCAAGCACGGCATCTGGTTCGACAAGGACGAGCTCGCCACCGCGCTGCTACGGCTCGGCGACCCATCGCGCAAGCCGCCGCTCGTCACCAGCGATCACCAGGTCATCCTGCCCGCGCGTCACGATCATCCCGCTCTCGTGTTCACGATCCACCATGCCGGCGAGACCGTGCGTCAGCAGCAGCTCCGGCAGGAGATCATCAAGATCGGTCGCGCCAGCCACTCGCACGTCCTGCTCGATGATCCGCGAGTCGCGCGCCTGCACGCCGTCATCGAGTCGTCGACCAGCGCAGTCACCCTGATCGATCTCGGGTCGGCCGACGGAACGCTGGTGAACGGCGGTCGCGTCACCAAGCAGGCGCTCCACACCGGCGACACGCTGACGATCGGTAGCGCCACCATCGACCTGCAGATCATCGCCTAAGACAATCTCGCGTCCGCGCGGTGCGCGACTTGCAACCCGTGTCCGTCAACCAACGAAAGGACACGAACAATGGGTACCAAGTCTAATGCCGACCAGCTGAACAGCTTTCTCCGCGGCGAGATCTCTGCCGTCGAGACCTACCGCATGGCGCTCGAGAAGCTCGACACCGGGAGCCCGGCTCGCAGCGAGCTCCAGACCTGCATGCAATCTCACCAGCAGCGCGTAACGATGCTCACCGACGCGATCCGAGCCGTGGGCGGCGAGCCGGCGGACGGCTCGGGCCCGTGGGGCGTGTTCGCGAAGGTCGTCGAGGGCGGCGCCAGTCTGATGGGCGACAAGGTTGCAGTCTCCGCGCTCGAAGAGGGCGAGGACCATGGCCTCAAGGACTACAAGAAGGACATGGACGATCTCGACATGTCCGCGCGCCAGATGGTGACCACGCAGCTGCTGCCGCTCCAGCAGCAGACGCACGACCGGATGAGCGCGCTCAAGAAGAGCCTCACGTAGCTCACATCGCGAACTGCTTCCTCAGCTTCTGGTCGATCGAGTACGGGCCCGGCCCGTTCGCGACCAGCAAGCTGAGGCCGCCGATGATCGTCAGGTTCTTCAGGAAATTGATCATCTGGGTCTTCTGTTCAGCGCCTTCGAACGCCCAGAAATTGTGGAACAGCAGCGTGGTCGGGATCATGAACAAGATGAGCCCGAGCGCGCCAATCCTTGTCAGGAAGCCGAACAGGATCGCGAGTGCGCCCGCGATCTCGGCCACGCCCGCCACCATGGCGAGCAGCTCTGGCGCCGGGATGCCCACCGCGCTCATGTGACCGGCGGTCTCCGCCGTATTGGTCAGCTTTGCGAAGCCACTGACCAGAAAGATCGACGCCAGCAGGATGCGCCCCACCAGGGCGGTCTTCGGCCGGGGCGCGACGTGGACCTTCGTATCTTCGTGCGCTTCGAGCGGACTCCCGAACGCTACGCGTTCGGCAAACGTTGCGTGTTTCGCCATGACAGGCTCCTGCTTTCAGTTGTAGCCAATCATGCACCCATCGCGGTGGCTGTGCCCGGCACGGATTGCGCCCCACGCCCGCTGCGCAAGTCTCGCTCGTGCGCCTCGGCACATGACTCCGTTACCGCCCACTGCTGAACGTGATTGCAGGTGCGCTCCCGACCAGCGAGGTACGATGAAGCGTGCTGCGCTTCGCCCTCGCCTGCAGTTTTGCCGTAACCACCCTCGGCTGCCAGGACTCGCCGATGGTCGAA
>JBBJLY010000440.1:0-4254 GCA_037720695.1 Kofleriaceae bacterium
CCCCGAGGATCGCATGCGCGTCGCGGCCCTCGACCAGCCGCGCGATCGCCAGGATCCGACGGCGGTCGGTGTCGTCGAGCTCGACGTTCTCGGCCAGCGCGGCGAGCTCGGCGGTGGTTGTCGCGGGCAGCGTCAGATCGTGGAGCGGCTTCGGCGCGGGCGGTGGTGGCGGCATCGTGCCGGCGGACGCACGGCGCGTCACCTGTGGGGTCGGCGTGCGCCCCAAGATCGGCGGCTTGAGCGAGATCGGGGTATGCACCGGCGGGCTGGCCTCACCTGGCAACAGCAGCGCGCCGATCGAGCGCAGCCGCGAGACGATCGCGACCGTGCGGTCGACCGGCAACCCGGTCGTCAGCAGGACCTCACGTAGCGTCTGCTTGCCGTCGATCCGCGACAGCACGAAGTACTCCTCGGGCCCGACCGATGCCTTCAGCGGATCGAACACGGGGCTGACGCGCAGCTTCTGCTGCGTCGAACCAATCCCGGCGATCTCGGCCGGCACAGCGCTCACGACATCGATCCTATCACCCTTGCTCCGCCTGCATGACGTGCTCGAGGATCGCCTTCGCCAGGTGCAGCCGGTTCGCGGCCTGGACCCAGACCAGCGAGTGCGGACCGTCGAGCACGTCGCTCGTGATCTCCTCCCCGCGGTGCGCGGGCAGGCAGTGCAGCACGACCGCGTCGGGCGACGCGAGCGCGAGCATGCCCTGGTCGATGCAGAACCCGGCGAACGCGGCCCGGCGCTGCTTTGCCTCGGTCTCCTGCCCCATCGAGGCCCAGACGTCGGTCGACAGCACGTGGGCACCGCGCGCCGCGGCCCGCGGGTCGGTGGTGAGCGTGATCGAGCCGGCCCCGAGCGTCTGCTGCGCCGCGCGAGCCGCCGCGACGAGCTGCGCATCCGGCGCGTAGCGATCCGGACATGCCAGCACGAGCTCCAGCCCGAACATGCCCGCGGCCTCGAGCCACGACTGCGCCATGTTGTTGCCGTCGCCGATCCACGCGTAGCGCAGCCCGGTCAGCTTGCCGAAGTGCTGACGCACGGTGTGGAGATCGGTCGCGACCTGACACGGGTGGTGCTGGTCCGACAGACCGTTGCTCACGGGAACCGTGGCCGCGCGTGCGAACGCGCCGACTCGATCCTGGCCGAACGTGCGGACGACGATCGCGTGGCAATACGACGACAGCACCCGCGCCGTGTCCTCTGCGGGCTCGCCGCGGGCGAGCTGGCTGCCCTCGGACTGCCGCACCACCGAATTGCCGCCGAGCTCGAACGCGGCGACCTCGAACGAGATCCGCGTGCGAGTCGATGCCTTCTCGAACACGAGCGCCAGGGTCTTGCCGGCGAACGTCGTCGCGAGCCGCGAGCGCTCGAGCGCCGCGGCACGATCGAACACCGCCGGCCAGTCCTCGACCGCGATGTCGGCCAGGGTCAAGAAGCCGCGCGGCGGATTCACTTGCCCATCCCATCAGCGAGCACGCCGCGCAGGATGCCGACCGCCTCGTCGAGCTGCGCGCGTTCCACGATGTACGGTGGCGCGAATCGCACCACCCGATCGCCTGCAACCGACAGCAAGAGGCCCATCGCGCGACACCGCGTGACGGCCGGTGCAGGTGGCCCCGAGAGCACGAGCCCCTGGAGCAGCCCGCGACCGCGGACCTCGAGCGCGTGGCCGGGGAATTCGTCGACCAGCTGTGCGAGCTGCGTCGCGAGGTACTGGCCGGCCTGCATCACGCGATCGAGCAGGCCCTCGGTCTCGATGATCTCGATCACCGCACTCGCCGCGGCGCAGGCGAGCGCGTTGCCGCCGAACGTCGACGCGTGAGGCACCGCCCCGCCGTCCTGCGCGGCGAGTCCCTGGGCGGCCTGTTCCGTGCACGCGACCGCGCCGATCGGGATGCCGCCACCGAGCCCCTTCGCGAGCGTCATCACATCCGGCGTGACGCCGTCGTGCTGGTGCCCGAACCACTTGCCGGTGCGACCGACGCCGGTCTGCACCTCGTCGAAGATCAGCAACGTGCCCGTGTCGTCGCACAGCTTGCGCAACCCGGCGAGGTAGCCCGCGGGCGGGACGATGATGCCGCCTTCGGCCTGGATCGGCTCGAGGATGATCGCGCACGCCGTCCGCTTCTCGAGCACCTGCTTCGCGGCGTCCAGGTTGCCATAGTCGATGAACTCGACCGGCCCGACGAGCGGCCCGAAGCCCTCGCGATACTTCGGCTGGCCGGTGATCGAGACGGTCGCGAACGAGCGGCCGTGGAAGCTGCCGTTGGTCGACACGATGGTCGTCCGCTCGGGCTGCTTCGCGACCAGCGCCTGGTAGCGCCGCGCGAGCTTGAGCGCGCCCTCGTTCGCCTCGCCGCCGGAGTTGCAGAAGAACACGCGGGTCGCGAAGCAGCGGTCGGTGATCGCCTGCGCGGCCAGGATCTGCTGGTCGTTGAAGTACAGGTTTGACACGTGCACGAGCTTCACCAGCTGCTCGGTGACGCGCGCGGTGAACGTCGGGTGGCCGTGCCCGAGCCCGCACACCGCGATGCCGGCGGTCATGTCGAGGTAGCGCAGGCCATCACGGTCCCAGACCTCGCACCCACGGCCGCGCTCGAGCACGATCGGCTGCTGGCGGTAGTTCTTCACCAGGACCTGGTTGGCGACAGTGAGCAACTCGGCTTGCGTCGGGGTCACCATTCGGATGTACCACGCGCCCATGGTCGAAGGCGTCCGCGGCCGGCCGCGCGCATCGCCCTATCGCAGGCAGGCGCGGACCGCGGGATCGCGAACGAAGCCAGCGATCCGGTAACCGCGATCGAGCTCGCTGACCTTGCTCGCGATCATCGCGACCTGGTCGCAGCGCCCGACGCCCGCGGCGACGTTGGCCTCCACCGTCAGCGCGCGGAGCCGCGGATCCTCGCTTGCTGGTGCGGGCAGCACGGGCTCGGCGACGTCCGGTGGCAAGAATGGATTGCTGCCGACCGTCGGCTCGTGCGTCTCGATCGAGGCGGCGACGCCGATCGTGGTGAGCCCGACCGCGAGCAGCACCGCGCTGCCGATGTACAGCCAGCCCTTGCCCGCCTCGCACCCGAGGTCGTCGATCAGGTGCGCGGTGTTGCAGTCGGGTCGGGCAGCCGCGATCACCGCCATCGCGGCGCCTACCGTCGCGGTCGTCCCGCCGATGACGTAGGCCGGGGTCTTGCCGCGTTGGGCGCAGCCAGCGGAGAGCACGAGCGACAGGACGAGCGAGGACAGAAAGCGCATGGCAAATCCTGGTGCAGAGGTTGGACCATTCGCTAACCGCTTGCAATCTCGCGGGGCGAGACAGCTGCCTGTCAGGCCTCCATCAGCCAGCTGTCAGATCGGGAAGCCCAGCGCGTCGTTCGGCCCGAAGTCGTCGATCCACGCGACCGGCATCGCGGGTCCGATCTGGAGCGCGACCCAGCTGTTGCTGTCGATCACGATCGCGCCGGCCTGCCCCTTTGGCGTGATCCGCCGCAGCTCGGCGAGCGCGGCCTTGGTCGCGTTCCGGATGCCATCGCCGGCCGCGACGCGCGCCGCGATATCGTGCGCGAGCGCGACCCGAAAGATCGACTCGCCGCCGGAGGTCGAGACGGCGACGTTCGCGTCGGCCCACGTCCCGGCGCCTGGGACCGAGGAATCGTCGACGCAGCCGGCGCGGCGAAAGATCGTGCCGCCGGTCGAGGTCGCCGCGGCGAAGTGGCCATTGCGATCGCGCGCGATCGCCCCGACTCCGCCACCCTCGTTGGCCAGGTTTGCCGCGGATCCCGCGGCGCGCGCCTCGTCGAACTGCGCCTGTGCACGCGGCGACACCAGCGAGCCCGGCGGTGCGGGCTGGAAGCCGATCTCGTTCGCGTACCGCATCGCCGCGGGTCCGGCGAGGATCACGTGCTCCGCCATCTCGAGCACCGCGCGCGCGACGATCACCGGCGCACCGAGGTCGGGCACCGCCGCGACCGCACCGGCGCGCCGGTTCGCACCATCCATCACGGAGGCGCAGGTCTCGACCGTCCCGTCGCGCGTCAGCGCCGAGCCGACACCGGCGCCGAACTCGGGATCGTCCTCGAGTACGCGGACCGCGGCGACCACGGCGTCGAGTGCGGAGCCACCGCGATCGAGCAGCGCACGACCTGCGGCTGCCGCGGCGCGGACGCCGGCCCGCAGCCGATCATGTCGATCGGGCGTCACCTGCCCGGCTCCACCGTGGACGAGGATCATGATCCCAACGTTACACGAGCCGCGTCACA
>JBBJLY010000441.1:0-4197 GCA_037720695.1 Kofleriaceae bacterium
TGAGCCCGGCGCGGGCTTCCTTGCAGGCGGGGTCGATCGCGATCGCGTTGCGGTACGCCGACAGCGCGCGCGTTGGCTCGTCGAGGTGCTGGCACAGCGCGTCGCCGAGCCTGACCAGGCGGGCGACCGTGCGCTTGGTCGCGCGACCCGACGACTGCTCGAGCAGCGTCGCCATCTCCGACCATCGCGCGGTCTCGGCGAGCAGATCTGCGAGCGCCGAGACGCCCTCCTCGTCATCCTTGTTGTCGGCGACGACACGCTGCCAGGCGCCGATCGCGGCGTTGAGATCCGCGCGCTGCTGATGGTGGACGAGGGCGACGCGCACGAGATCGGCGCGCTTCTGGTTGGGCGCCGACAGCTTGCTGGCGCGGCTCTCGAGCGCAGCGACCAGGTCGTCCCAGCGCTGCTGCGTCTCGAGGATGCCGATCCGCGCGTCGAGTCCCGACAGATCGTCGGGATCGCTGTCGATCCGGCGCTCCCACAGGGTCAGCGCGCGATCGGTGTCGCCGAGCGTCTCCGCGAGCTTTGCAGCCTCGGACAGGATCGCGCTGCGGGCCGCGTCGTTGGCTTCGAGATGCGCCTGGCGTTCGAGCACGCCGAGGCGATCCTTTGGGCGATCGGTCTGCGCGTACAGCGTGGCCAGCCGGCGCGCGACCGTCAGCTGCTCGTGCTCGGCCGCGCCGTTGATCCCGCTCGCCTCGACCAGCAACTTGATCGCGGCCTCGACATCATTGAGCCGTTCGAGCCGGGTCCGTGCGGCCTCACCGAGCAGCACGACGCGGCGGGTTGGATCGGCGGGGTTCGCGGTTTCACGTGCAGCGGTCGCGACGCCGTCCGCGTAGCGATCGTGGAGCCCACCGCGCTCCGCGAGCTGGCGCAGCTTGTCCTCGACCGAGGTGTCGGGCTTCATCGCGAGCAGGGCCGCGTAGTGGTCCATCGCGGGCGCGAGGTCGTCGAGCTCGGCGAGCCGGGTGCCGGCCTCCTCGTGCAGATCGCCGCTGTGTGCAGGATCGAGCGCGATCACCTTCTCGAGGACGCGGATCACCTCGCGCGGCCGCGTCGTCGAGTCGTAGTGCGAGCGCAGTAGATCGAGCGCCGCATCGCGAACGCCCTTGTTCGCCTTCGGCGACTCGACGATGCGCTCGAGCAGCGAGCACGACTCGCGATCGTCCTCGGCGACGGCGAGCAGCGGCTTGGTCGCCGCGAGGGCGCGCTGCGGATCGCCGAGCTTGTCCAGCCAGACGTCCGCGATCCGGGCGCGGCTCCGCTCGCGCTCCTTCTTGGTCTGGCTCTCGAGCCGTCCCTCCCACAGCGAGATCAGATCCGGCCACCGCTCGTGGCGCTCGAGCAGGCGCTCGAGGCTCTGGCTGATCGCGACGTCGTCGGGCGTCAGCGGCAGCAGGGCCTGGTAGTAGTCGATCGCCTTGTCCGGCTGGTTCGCGACGTCCTTTGCGAGCTGCGCGGCCTCGCGCAGGAGCCGGATGCGGCGCGACTTGTCCTTGGTCGCGTCGACCGCGCGGTCGTACAGCATTAGCGCATCGGTCCAGCGCTCGGCGACGGTGTAGATGACGGACAGCCGCTGCAGCGCGGTGTCCGAAGCGGGCGCCAGGCTCGTGACCCGCACCAGGATCTTCTCGAGGATCGCCGGATCGTCACCGAACCACTCGTCGCAGAACCCACCGGCCCGCTCGCCGATCATCTCGGCGACCTGGGGCTCGACGTTGTTGGCGAGCGTCTCGTTGTAGAGCTCGACGATGTCGTCGGGACGATCGAGATCCGCAGCGAGGCTCTCGACTTCTTCCCAAGCGCTCACGGCATGCGGCGAGTGTTTGACGGCGGCAGCGGCTTCCTTGAATTGAGACAGGTCGGCCATGAGCTCCTCGGAGTACGGCGAGCGAAATCTCCGACGCGCGGACCCACATTTCCGATCGCGACGAAGCTGCCAGATCGTATCATCGCGGGCACGCGCGCAACCGCAGCGCGCCCTCCGAAAAACTCAGAATGCCCGGTGGATGCCGAGCACGGCCGCGATCGGGCTCTGGAACGCCGACGGCAGCTGGTAGGTGGTCCTCCGGCTCGCGGGGCGCTGCTCGATCGTGGCCCCGTTGGTTTCGACGACCTCGTGCTTGAGGAACACGAGATCCTCGGCGGCGCCACCGACGATCGGCCGGAGCGCACCGTCGCTGTAGACCTCGTCGAGGTTGGTGGCCGTGCGGTCGTCGAACACGTTGAACACGTCGAGCGTCAGGTCGAACCCTCGCCAGCTCGCACCGAGTCGCACATTGGCCTGGGTCTGCATCGGACCGCGCCCGGCGGACCCGCGGGGGAGGAGATGAATGAACCCGAGCTCCTCGGTGAGACCGAGGACGTTGCGCGGCCGTCCGCTCGCGACGGTGAGGCGGGTCGCCAGCGACACTGCGAGCCCGAGCAGCGTGCCACGGCGCTCACCTTCGACGAACCCGCGCTTGCCCGGAGCGCTCGGCAGCAGGCCGTGGAGGTTCGAGGTCGAGCTCTCGCTCGCATCCCAATCACTGCCGCCGAGCTGGGTCGCGCCGACGCGCGGATCGAACGGGCCCACCCACGTCCCGACCGTCTTGCCGAGCTGCGCACCTGCACGTACGAACCAGCGCGGCGACGGCATCACCTGGAGCCCGAGTGCGAGCACGTACGACTCGCGGCGCGCCGCGATCTGGCCGCCGCCGCCGGGATTATCGAACGCGAGCACGCCGGTCGTCGGGTCGGCCACGGTCTCGAGCCCGCGCCGCTGCGACCGGCGCTGGATCCAGGCAACGCCCTTCAGGTAACGGTCGTAGCCGGCCTCGATCCCGGCGGTCAGCTCGTCCTGCGCGGCGGACTCGAGGTCGTCCGCGATCCGGGCGACCCGGCTGCGCTCGATCGTGCGGGTGTGCGCGATCCCGAAGTCGCCGTCGCGCACCGGCGGATCGCGGGAGATCACCGTCGCGCCGAGCCCGGGCGGCAGCATCAGGTAGCTGCGCCCCATGCTGACCCACGCCCGCGCGTGGTGCTGGAGATCCCACGCGATGCCGAGCCGCGGTGCGAGCTGGTTCGAGAATTCGAGGTCCGAGCCGACCCGCATCAGCTCCCAGCGCAGGCCGCCGTCGACCCGGATCTGCGGCGCGGGCTCGAACGTGTCCTCGAGGTAGGCCGCGGCGTAGCGCGTGCGGTACGCGAGGCGCGACGAGCTCGCGTAATCGCACGGCGATCCGGGCTCGTCCCCGCAATCCCCGGTGCCGAGGAACTGCTGGCGATCGACGTGTCCGACGAACAACGAGCGATCGAGTGCACCGCCGCTGAACCGTGAGGTCTGGACCAGCCGGCTGTCCTCGAACGTCGCGCCGACGCGGAGCGTGTGCGCGCCGAGGATGTGGGCGACGTCCACCGTCGCGGTCGGACGGTCGCCGACGGTGTCGACCAGCCGACCGGCTCCCGCGCTCGCGAAGAACCCGGTCGGCACGGTGCAGTTGGTGATCATCGGGTACGGGTCGTCGCCCATGTCGTTGCACGCGGCGCCGAGCCCCGGGTCCTCGAACAGGTCCGCTGGCACGTACGCCGACAGCAGCTGCACGGCGGCACCGCTAGGATCGTGCGCATCCTCGCGGCGAACGCTGCGATGCCACGCGAGCTGGGCCCGCGCAGGTGTCTGCTTCCAGGTGCCGCGCCAGGTCGCGATGCCGTCACCGACCCACGCGTTGCGATCGATTCCGGTCCGCTGCGTCGCGTTGGCGAGGAAGCTCGCGTCGCGCGCGGCGTGCCCGATCAGCGTGAGCTCGACATGGTGCGCGCCGCGATCCCAACCGGCGCGCGCCATCGCGGGCACCAGGTAGTCGAGCGTGCGTGCGGTGGTGTCGCCGATCGGCTGGAGCGTGACCCGGCCGTCCACCTCGTCGAACCGGGCATCGGCATCGGCGTCGACCAGGTGCGCCGCACGCCAGCGGAACGCGGTCTGCGAGAGGGCCGGCGCGATGCCGGCCGCGTACCATGCGTGACCGCCGAGCAGCGTGCCGAGCGGGCCGGTGCCGACGATCGAGGCGGTCGCCTCCGCGCCAGCGTCGATCCGGAGCCGGCGGACCTGGTAGGTCAAGCGCGCGATCGGGCGATCCGTGGACCGGGCGCTGTAGCCGGCCCAGACATGTGCGGACAGCTCGTGATCGACGGTGCCGCGGAGGAGCTGGACCT
>JBBJLY010000203.1:0-15309 GCA_037720695.1 Kofleriaceae bacterium
GCGCGGCGCTCGTGCTCGACGGATGCGGCGTCAGTCGTCGCGGTCGTGCTTCTTGTGCTTGCCGCGCCCGCGGCCGCGACCGCGCGGCTCCTCGCGCTCGAGGTACTCGACGCGTTCGAAGCCGTCGTCGGGATCCGCGGCGAGCTCGCCGGCGTCGATCCCGGGTGCCGGATCGGAGAGCGAGGCCGGGGGCGGCGCCACGCGGGCGCCGATCGCGGGGCTGCCACCGCCCTGGGTGGCCGCGATCAGCACGATCAAGGCGAACGCGACCAGGCCGCCAATCGCGAGCGGCTTCCACCGGATGCGGCCGGGCACGTCCGGCAAGGCCACGATCGCGGCCGGCTGCGTGACCTCGGCGAGCCGGCGGGCCAGCTCGGCAGCCGACGGACGCAGCGCTGGATCGCGCGCGAGGGTTGCCATGATCGCGGCGCCGAGCGCGTCGGGCAGCGCGACCCGATGGCGGAGCTCGGGCGGGTCCTGCTTGACCTTGCGGAACAGCGACTCGAGATCGGCGTGGCCGTAAGGCGTGTCGCCGGCGAGTGCCTCGTAGAGCGTCGCGCCCAGGTTGTAGACGTCGGACGCCGCGCTGAACTCGCCCCGGGTCAACGACTCCGGTGCGGCGTAGGCCGGCGAGCCGAGGAACTGGCCCGTCATCGTGAGGCTCGAGTCGGGCACGCGCGCGATCCCGAAGTCCGCGAGCTTCCATGTTCCGTCGCCGGTCACCAGGATGTTCGCCGGCTTGATGTCGCGATGCAGGATGTCCTGCGCGTGCGCGGCCGCGAGTGCCTGCGCGATCTGGATGCCGAGCCCGCGCACGACCTCGATCGACAGCCTGCCGCGCCCGAGGTGATCCTTGAGCGAGCCGCCGGTCGCGAGCTCCATCACGAGGTAGGGCGCGCCATCCTCGGTGCCCATGTCGTAGATGCCGACGATGTTCGGGTGCGTGACCAGCCCGACCGCGCGCGCCTCGTGGAAGAACCGCTCGCGCAGCTGCGAGTCGCTACGATGTGCGTGCAGCGTCTTGATCGCCACCTCGCGTCCGAGGATGTCGTCCTTTGCGCGATACACCGTCCCCATCGCGCCGGCGCCGAGCTCGCCGGTCGCGCGAAACCGGCCAAAACGTGGAAGGTCGGGTCCGTCGGTATCGCTGCCCAAGGTCGGCTCCGTCACAGCAAGCAACACGCCACAGCCAAGTGCTCGCGATCGCTCGCGCGCCCCGCCCGCCTCGAGAGCCGGCGTGCTCCGCGGAGCGAATCGGCTCCGGTCACCAAACCTGGCCGCGCCAGCCCACCCACATCTGCAGCGCGCGTTCCTTGTAGCTGTTCTGCGGGCCGAGCAACGACTGGAAGCCGAGCTCGATGCCGACCTCGAGGCCCGCCGGTGGGCGTGCGGTCACCGCGAGCGCGAACGGCACGTGCCAGCCATCCTTCCACGTCGCGAGCTCGCCATCGACGCCGGTCCGCACCGCGACGGTCCACCGACAGCTCGGCTGCATCGCGAACCACACCGGGATCACGAGCGCGTCGCGGTTGCCAAGCCCACGACTGGCGAGCCCGATCCGGAGATACGGATCGCTCGTGATCCCGAACCTGCCGCGCGTCCAGCGCACTGCCGCGCCCCCGATCGCCGCCGGCTTCCAGGGCTCGACATCGCGCGCGATCAAGCCACCCCGCGGCGCCACCGCGAACGCGCCTTGCTTCCAGCTCCACCGCGCCTCGATCCCACCGCCGCGATACAGCCGGTCGCAGCCATACGGATCCTGCTTCACGCACAAGCTGGCGCCGGTCTCGAGCAGGCCGAGCGCGGCATGCGAGTGCACGAGCCCGACCTGCCAGCGCGGCGCGACCCCGACCCAGAGGTCCGGAGCCAGCGACGTCGGTGCGCCCTGCGAACGCAGCGAGACGTTGCGCTCCAGCACGAGCCGGGCGTGCAGCGCCCCGACGTCGAGCACGAGCGGCTGGGTCACCAGGTCAGCTGGCTCGGCGCGCGCGACCCCGAGCTGGAGGCAGATCGCCGCGCCAACGAACAGCCGCACGGCCGCACGCTATCACTTCCGCGCTACGCTCGGACGATGCGCTCCGCCATGCTCCTCGGCGCGGCCTTGATCGGCTGCCACTCCGAGATCGGGGACATCGAGGGCGCGTTCTACGACGGCGACCATCGCATCGTGCATTGCGCGGTCGACCTCGACCTGATCGCCAACAACTCGCTCGCCAGCATCGACGGCGCGCTCGATCGCGCGGCCGAGCGCGGCGAGGTGCTCGAGCTCTACGCCCATGCACCCGGCAAGACGGTCGCGTTCGACACCATCCAGCACGTGCTCGCGGGTGCACGCGATCGCGGGCTCGCGTTCGTCACCTACGCAGACTTCGCCACCACCGACGTCACCGGTCCCGGCCTCGCGCTGTCGTTCGACGATCACAACGTCGCGCCGTGGTATGCGCTGCGCCCGATGTTCGAGACCTACGGCGCGCGGGTCACGTTCTTCCTGTCGCGCTACGCGTACCTCCAGCCGGAGGAGTACGTCCAGCTGCGGGAGCTTGCGGATGCCGGGCACGCGATCGAGGCACACACCGTGAACCACCTCCGCGCGCCGCTCTACGTCGAGGAGCGCGGGCTCGCGGCCTACCTCGCGGACGAGGCGCTGCCATCGATCGAGGTCCTGCGCGCCGACGGCTATCCGGTCCACGCCTACGCCTATCCGTTCGGCGCGCGCACCGAAGAGATCGACCAGGCGATCCACGAACATCTTCCGATCCTGCGCTCCGTGTCGTTCACCTACGGCGGCGTCGTCGCCAGCCCCTGCCCCGATTGACCGGAGACCGAGGGCAGCGGAGGTCAATTGACTCCGAAACGGACTGCACCCCGGAATGACCCGGGGTGCAAAGCGAAGCTAGCGAGTGATGTTAAGCGTTCAGTTGAACTCGAGCTTGACCGAGTTGACCTTGCCGGTGTCGACCGAGGCCGTATCCGAGACCGCGATCGACCAGGTGGTGTTCGCGTCGCCAACCTCGGCGGCCGAGAGCGTGTAGCTCTGGACCAGGTTCTGCTGCGAGCCGCCGGTCCGGTCGTGGAGCGTCTTGACCTTGCGACCATCGCGGAGGATGTCGACCAGGAGGTCACCGCGGTAGGTGTGCGTGATGTCGACCGAGACCGTCAGCGTGGGCGTGCCGGTGACGCCGGTGACCGGGACGTCGACCTTGATGCCGGCCGGGTTGTTGTCCGGGATCGCGACGTTCGGCGTCGCAGTGAACACCTTGCCCGTGCCGCCGCCGCCGCCGCCCGGTGCGACCGACTTCGCGATCAGCTCCTTGACCTTGGCAACGCTGACGTTCGGGTTCGAGGGCGAGAACCGACCGGTGGGCGACCACAGGAAGTCGATGTGGTTGTTCTCGCTGTCGGTGCAGAACCGGCCGCCGATGATCTTGCCTGCGTCGTTGAGCTCGAGGATGTAGTGGTAGCCGTCGTTGCGCTTGTAGCCGTCGTGACCGAGCGGCGTCTCGCTGGCCGAGCCCTCGGTGATGTACGTGACCGTCATCTTCACTTCGTAGAGCTTCTTCGCGGCGGTGTTGTAGCTCCACGTGCTGCCGCCCGTGCCGCCGACGCACGCGTTCGCGGCGGTCTTGCTGATCTCGGCCTGCTTCGTGACGTCGTAGCCGAACACGGGCTGGTTCCAGACCTCGTAGTTGGCCGTGCGGTCCTCGACCAGGGGCAGCTGGTTGATGCCGAGGAAGTTGGTCAGGATGACGTGCAGCGCGCCCGGGTTGGCGTCCGCGCACTCGTTGTTGGCCGAGATCGTCGGCGAGTGATCGATCGTGCGCGAGTTGCAGCGACCGCCGAGCATGACCGCGCCGGTCGAGTCGAATGCGTTCTGGATCAGCGCCTTGATGTCGCCGACCTCGAAGCGGACGCCGTTGAGGTCGACCGCGTGCTGCGGCTCCGGAACCATCATCGCGGCGGGCGCCCAGGCGTGGCAGGTGCCCCACCAGCCGGCGATGCCGTCGACGCCGTCCGAGCCCTGCTCGTCGACCTTGCCATCACCGTCGTTGTCGATGCCGTCGTGCATCTCGCCGCCGCCCTGGAAGTTCTTGCTCTGCCACTTCGCCGCGGGGCCTGCACAGTTGTAGTAGGTGTCCCACTCGGCCTTCGCGCCGGCGCCGTAGAACTTCGACGGGTAGGTCTCGCAGCCAGCTGCGTTGTTGAACGCGGCGTCGTACTTCTCGAGCGGAGACTTGACGCTGTCGCCCTGCCAGCGGTTGTTGTGCGAACCCTCGGAGGTCGGCCAGTAGGTGTCGGCCCATGCGGGCGACGACTTGCCAACGGCGGTCGGATAGGTGTCCTTCCAGACCGGCGTCTCGCGAACGCCCTTCTTCGGCAGCTCGGCGAGGCGGTAGTTCAGGCGCTGGGACATCTTCTCGGGGTTGTTCTTGTCGTCCCAGCCGTCGGCCTTGCCACCACCGCCGTTTGCGTCGGCGCAGTCGATATCACCCGGGAGGCACTCTTCGGGGCTGTCGTCGGTGGCGCACGCAAGGAGGTTGACCGAACCGAGGAGGGTGATTCCGAGATGAGTGAGTAGGCGCTTCATGACTTGGCTCCGAAGGAGGGGTTAGATGCCAGCCTGGAGCACCCTCCGTGCCAGGGAACCGAAGCTCGGTTGGCCACCGATTCCACGAGGTTGCACACGCGATGCGGCAAGTCCAGCTGCCGATCACCCTGGCGACTGCCGGCGCGCTTGCCGGCTGATCGATCAGCCGCCGCCATTAACGAAGGACCCTGAATGCGGGTCGCTAGCGGCGGTGATAGCGTCGTCGCGGATGCGGGTCTGGCTGCTCGTCCTCGTGGGCTGTGCGGGATCGGCGCGCGGTCCGCAGCTCGCGCTGCGCCCGGCGTGTGGCGCCAGTACGTACTGGGACGGCGCCGCGTGCACGCCGCGCGGGGACGGCGCCGCGCAGATCGCGCTCGGCAAGCAGGCGCTCGCGAAGCAGGATGTCGAGCAGGCGAAGGCACCCCTCGCGGCCGCCGATCGTAGCGGACCACTCGATCACGAGTCCAACATCACGCTGTGGGAGCAGCGCGGGATCGCGGCGGCGTACCTCGACGAGGCCGACCGCGCGCGCGGCGTTCGACATGCTGCTCGCGCTCGATCCGCCACTTCCTGTCGTACGCTGTCCCCCAAGGCGACGTTCGTGTTCGAAGGTGCGCAACGAGATGAAGACGCGCGGCGCGCCCGCGCTCGGCGTCAACTGGCCACAGGGCCAGAAGGTCGGCGATCCGGTGCCGCTCGACCTCGAGGTGATCGCCGATCCCAAGCAGTTCCTGAAGCGCGCGACCGTGTTCGTCCGCACGCGCGGCGAGACCGGCTGGCGCGCCGCCGATGTCCCACTCGGGACCGCCCGCAACACCCGCGTCACGCTGCCGGAGGTCACCGCCCAGAAGCCGGTGTCGCTCGAGCTTTACCTCCGCGCCTACGATGCGCGTGGCAACGAGGTGCTGGCGTGGGCCGACCCGGTGCGCCCGCGCGAGATCCCGCTGCGCTACGATCCGCCGACGCCGTGGTACCGCCAGTGGTGGGTGATCGGGATCGCCGGCAGCGTCGTCGCGGTCGGCACCGGGATCACGGTCTACGCACTCACGATCGCGCCGCCCGACAAGGTCGACTTCACCGCGACCGTCGACTAGCTCGGTCCCGACTCCGACTTCTTGTCGAAGCTCAGCGTGCCGTACGGCGACTCCGGCGCGGTGGTGTCGCCGCGCAGCTCGCGCAGCCGCGCCAGCGCCTCGGCCTGCACCATGTTGATGTGCGTGCGCCACATGTAGAGCCGGTCGAGCGAGGTCCCGGGCACGCGCCGCGAGAAGTGCTTCATCCCATCCTCGATCGTCTCGGATGCTTCGATCGCCTGTTCGAGCTCGGCCGCGGTCTGCGCCCCACGCATCCGGCCCTCGACCTCGGACAGCGACTCGTAGTGGCGCTTGATGATCTGCTTGACGCGCCAGTTGATGATCGCGGGCAGGATCCGCAGCGCCGGGATCAACACGGCGAGCAGCGGGATCAGGATCAGCGCCAGCCGCTCCAGCCACAGCACCGCCCAGAACGGGACGTGCCGTGACAGCCACGACTCGCCATCGGCCATGTAGCGGCGCGCCGCATCGTGCTGCGGGATCTCGAGCTTCTGCGCGTTCGGGAACTCGCCCGACAGATCGACCAGGTTGCCCGTGCTGAACACGTCGGTCGCTGCGCGGGTCAGCACCTCGACGACGCGCGGATGGGTCGACGCCTGGGTGACCAGGGTGGCGCTCGGCGCGAGCAGCACCAGCGGCTTGGCCGGCAGGTTGTCCTGCAGCGACAGCAGACCCTGCTCGATCTCGACCGCGCGCAGGTACGGCAGGCGCTGGGCGTACGCGCGGTGGTTGAAGAAGCTCATCAGGCGCGCGTTCGGATCGCGCAGCAGCTGCTGCACGCTGTCGGCGGTCGGCCCCGCGACCAGGAACACGACGTCGAGCTCGCCCTTGCGGAACGCGGCGATCGCGTCGATCGTTGGCTTGCGGAACAGCTGCGCATTGGTCGCGCCGACGCCGTCGCCGCGAGCAGCTCGAGCGCGATCACCTGCGTCCCACTGCCGTCCGCGCCGACCCCGATCCGCCGGTTCCCGGTCCGCAGGTCGCCGAGCAGCGCGAGCTCGAGGTCGGCGCGATGGAACACCCACAGCGGCTCGCTGTAGACCCGCGCGATCGAGCGCAGCCCCTCGAGCTCGACGGATCCGCGCAGCGCGGACGGCACGCCGCCCTGGACGAACGCGACGTCGACCTTGCCGGCCGCCAGCGCCTTCAGGTTCTCGACCGACCCTCGGGTCTCGAGCACGTCGGCTTTCGGTCCGTCGAGCTTCTGCATGCGCTCGGCGAGCTTGCCGCCGTAGAAGAAGTACGCGTCGCCGCGGGCACCGGTCGCGAGGACGATGCGGCTCGGCGGCGGCGGCGCGCTCCACAGCAGCGTCAGCCCGACCGCGGCCAGCATGAGCGTCCCGACGACACCCCAGAACACGATCCTGCGCCTGCGAGAGATTGGCTTCGGCACGATGCGGCCGACGCTAGCACCGGGAGCTACACCGCGCGCAGATCCTCGGTCACCGCACCGTTGTTCGCGATCTCCCGGTCGTGCGAGGGCTCGCGCCAGGTCTCGGCGAGCGCATCGCGATACCACTCCTGCATCGCCGGCACCGCGAGCAGGTGGCGCGCGTAGCCCGCCGCGGGCTCGGGCAGCACGAGCCCGTAACTCTGGATCCGGAACGCGACCGGTGCGAAGAACGCATCGACCGCGGTGAAGCTGCTGCCGGCGAGGAACGGTCCCCCGAACCGCGTGAGCCCCTCGGCCCACAGCTCGCCGAGCCGCGAGATGTCGCGGTCGAGCGCCGGCGCGATCTCGTGCAGCTTGACGCGGTGGCCGCACGACATCGAGCAGTTGTCACGCAGCGCGCCGAACCCCGAGTGCATCTCCGCCGCGGCGCACCGTGCCCACGCGCGGGCATGGACCTCGCTCGGCCAGACCTGCGGATGGCTCTCGGCGAGGTACTCGGTGATCGCGAGCGAGTCCCACACGACGAGGTCACCGTCGTGCAAGCACGGCACCTTGCCGCTCGGCGAGAACTTGCGAAACGTCTCGCCGGCCGCGCCATCGGGGAATGCGTGCTTGCGCTCCTCGAACGGGATCGAGAGTGCTTTCATCAGCACCCACGGACGCAGCGACCACGACGAATAGTTCTTGTTCGCGATGTAGAGGTCGTACACGCGGGCATCGTGCCACGTGAACGCGGATCCGCATGCACAGGACAGGTCGCGTTGATGGAGTACAGCCCTACTGCGGATTGACGACGCGCTCGGTCCACTGCGCGACCGGCTACTCCCACGAGGACGCCGGGACGGTGAGCGTGCCAGCTCGCGCTCGAGCTCGGAGGGATCGGTCTCGCAGGTCCACCTCGGGGTCGAGCCCGTGCAGCCGAGCCGAGGAAGATCCGGAGCCTGCCGGGCAGGGCATACTTGAAAGGTGACGCGCCTTTTCGATCCGAAAAACGACCAACTCCTCCGGTCGATCTGCCTCGTGCGCGATCAGGTGCCCGGGTTCTCGGAATATCCGTTCTCGATCCCTGCGATCCACGGGCTTCATGACCTGAGGTTCGACGCACGGGTCACGTTCTTCGTGGGCGACAACGGATCCGGTAAGTCCACGCTGGTCGAGGCGATCGCGATCGCTGCCGGATTCAATGCCGAGGGCGGATCGCGCAACTTCAATTTTCATACTCGCCGCTCGGAGTCCGACCTGCACAAGTACATTCGCCTCGTCAGAGACGTGCGTCGTCCGCGCGATGGCTACTTTCTTCGCGCCGAGAGCTTCTTCAACGTCGCCACGGAGGTCGACCGACTCGGTGTGGTCGATACGCATGGCGGTACCTCACTTCACGAGCAGTCCCATGGCGAGTCGTTCCTTGCGCTCGCCTCGAACCGCTTCGGCGACAACGGTCTCTACATTCTCGACGAGCCCGAGGCAGCACTATCGCCGCAGCGGCAGCTGTCGCTCCTCGCGATCATTCATCGGCTCGCGGCGCAGGGGACGCAGTTCATCATCGCAACGCACTCGCCAATCCTCATGGCGTATCCGGACGCCGTGATCTATCAGCTCGGTCCGAAGGGGATATCCACGGTCGCGTACGAGGAAACTGAACACTTTCAGATCACGAGAGACTTCCTGAACGGGCGCGAGCTCTACTTCCGGCACCTGTTCGCAGAGCTCTCGACCGATGATCAGGAGGCGGCCAAACCCGCCACCAAGAGGTCCCAGCGCAAACCGGGCGGAGCGAAGCGTTCTTGACACTCCAGTGCGCCAGGGGCCTCTGTCGCCGACTGCTCGTCGAACCAACCGTGCTCGGGCGTCAGCGTCGCTCGGCTCAGCTTCCATCGGTATCACTGCTGATGGGGCTCTCAGGTCATTGAGGATTGACGACGCGCTCGGTCCACTGCGCGATGTGATTGCTGCTGGTGAGGTTCTGGAACGGCAACCGGAACGCACTGACGCTGGGATCCTGACCGGCGGCGGCGGTCGCGACGCGGAACGGGGTCATCCAGATCTGTGGCGTGCCGGTCGCGAGCCGGGTGCCGAACGCGCGCTTCGACGATACGGTGACCCAGTAGATCTGCTCGCCGGCGGTGCCGATCGTCTGCGAGAACGGAGCCCACCGCCCCCATGCGTTGGTCAAGCCGAGGCCCTGGTTCGCGGCGACGAGCTCGACTGCAGGCGCGGCGCCGTCCGCCTTGATCACCCACAGCGACGCATTGCCGTTGTTGTAGGCGCCGTTGACCCCGTTGGTATCCGAGCGGTTGAACAGCACGTACTGGCCGTCCGGCGACCACGACGGATAGAAGTTGTTGACGCCTTCGGTCACGAGGGGGGTCTCCGCGCCGAACGCGTTGGTGACCGGATCGAAGCTGCGCGTATAGATCCGGCCATCGGGGAACCGCCAGTCCTCATCGCCCGGGCTGCGCACGTAGACGAGACGCGTGCCATCGGCCGACAGGTCGGGATGCGAGACGCGACCCGCGGACGGCATGGCCACGATCACGCCCTGCGTGGTCGAGTCGCGAACCACGAGCGTGCCCTTGTGCACCGTCAGGATCTTCGACGCGTCAGGCGTGAATGTCGCGAAGTTCCAGGCCTGGCTTTCCGGCGCACGTGTCGCGGTCGCGACATCGACCAGGGTCGAGGCACCATTTCCTCCGTCGTAGGTGATGGCCATTCTCGTTCCGTCGCGCGACAGCACGTGGCACGCGACGCAGCGCCCACCGGTCTGGTTCGTGGTCATGAACTCCTCGGCCGGCTGACCGGGCTTGGACATGTCGTGGCGAAAGATGCCGGCGGGCCCAACCGTGCTCTCGGCGGCCCAGTAGTACAGCCCACCCTGCATCAGCTCGTTCGACAGCTTGACCTGGCGCGGGGGGCCGGCGCCGACCACGGTCGGGTTCGACAGCTGGACGCCGCGGACCTGGTAGCTGACGGTGGTCTCGATGCCAACCGCCTCGAGCCACTCCTGCGCGAGGAACGCGGACCACGACGCCATCGGGCCCGCGGAGGCCAGGCCGTTGCCGCCGGCGACGTAGACGCGGACGTCGGCGAACTCGGTCTTGAGCGAGACCTCGAACACGTCGTTGCCATGCGGATCGATCCAGTGGGTCTCGAAGTCGCCGAGGTTGCGCGGCATCACGACGTCGGCAGGCGGATACAGAATGTTCGGTGCGCGCGAGGCATCCTCGGGTCCGTTGAACAGGTCGGGCGTGTTCGGCGGCACGCTCGGATCGACGCGCGTCGCCTTGAGCCGCGCGATCAGTTGCGCGTTGCCGCTCTTGTCGGTGCGCGAGCCGATCACCTGCAGCTTGCCCGCGGTCCGGACGGTCGCGGTGTTCGCGGTGAACGCGTCGAAGATCGCGTCGATGTGGAAGTAGGTCTCTGCAGTGACGTCCTTCGCGAAGCCATCTGGCCACACCAGCTTCGCGGTGTACGTCTGCGACGCGGGCATGTTGTTCTCGATCAACACCTCGGCGGTGGCCGGCTCGATCACGAGTGTGGCGTCGAACTCGTCGGCGTGATTGTCATCCTTGGTCCCACCGCAGGCGATCACGAAGCACAGCGCGAGCGCACGGAGAGCGGTCCTCATCATGGGCAACATGTTACCCGACCGTACGCAGAACGGATGTGGCCGTTTCGCCGGCAACCCCTCACCAACCCCAGGATTTCGTCGGGTCAGCTGGCCCCAGCGAAGTGTGGTAGGACGCACGGGTGCGGACCTTGACGTCGGTGCTCGGGAACTCGCAGCGGCTCGACGGTGGCGCGATGTTCGGCAACGCTCCGAAGGCGATGTGGGAGAAGTGGATCCCACCTGACGACAGGAACCGCATCCCGCTGGCCTGTCGCTGCCTCGTGGTCCGGGACCGCGGGCGCGTGATCCTCGTAGAGACCGGCATCGGCGCATTCTTCGAGCCGTCCCTGCGCGAGCGCTACGGCGTGGTCGAGGACTCGCACGTGTTGCTGGCATCCCTCGCGGCGGAGGGCATCGCCCCCGACGACGTCGATGTCGTCGTGTTCTCGCACCTCCACTTCGACCATGCCGGCGGCGCGCTCGCGACCTACGAGCCCGGCGGGTCGCCGAAGCTGGTGTTCCCGCGCGCGACCTACGTCGTCGGGGCGGAGGCCTGGCAGCGCGCCGTGTCCCCGCATGCCCGCGACCGCGCCTCGTTCATCCCCGGGCTGACCAGCCTGCTGGCCGGCAGCGGCCGGCTCGAGCTCGCGGCCTCGGACCGTGCGGCAGCGCTCGGTGACGGGTTCCGGTTTCACCGCAGCTCGGGTCACACCCCAGGACTGCTGCTGACCGAGATCGACATGCCCGGCGGGCCGGTCGTGTTCATGGCGGACCTGGTGCCAGGCCGCGCCTGGGTCCACCTGCCGATCACGATGGGCTACGACCGCCACGCCGAGCTGCTGATCGACGAGAAGGCCGTGCTGCTCGGTGATCTCGTGCAGCGCGGCGGCCGGTTGTTCTTCACGCACGATCCGGAGATCGCGCTCGGCAAGGTGGTGAAGGACGACAAGGGTCGGTTCCACACCGTCGACGAGCTTCGCGAGCTCCACGAGCTCGCCAGTTAAGGCGCGCAGGTGGTCTCGGCCCAGCGGGCCACGAAGCCACCAGCGCGCAGCGACGCACCGGGGAAGTACGCGCCGTGGATCACGCCGTGGTCACCCGCGCGGGTCAGCCAGCGCGCGTCGAACCGGCCACCTTCGTAGGTGCCACCGATCAGGCCGCGGAACCGGCCCTCGCGATCGATGAACTTGCCGAACACGACCTGGTCACCACTGCGGCGCTCGCCGTAGATGCCGCGGACGTGACCGGCGAGCTCGCCATCGCCGTTGCCGACCACGCCGAGGAACGTGCCGAGGTTCGCGTTCAGCTGGTGCCAGCGACCACGCATGAAGCCGTGGTCGCAGGCGTCGTTGCGCGGGCGACCGATCGCGATCAGCTTGTTGCCATCCCCGAGGTCGACGATCACCGCGCCGGCCTCGAGCTGCGACAGGTCGAGCGTGTGCGCCGCGCCACCGTCGGCCGGCGTGTACGTGAGCGACAGCGCGGTGGAAGCCGCGGGCGTCGGATCGAGGACGGTGAGCGCGAACCCATCCGTCCGCGGCAGCGTCGCCGACTCGAAGCTCACCGCATCGCGCGTCGTGCGCGGCAGGACGCGATCGGTCCGGTCCTCGAACGCGATCGTGCGGCGAACGATCATGCCGCCACGCGACAGGCGCAACTCGCCGTCCCACCGGCGCGGTGTCGTCGCGTCCGGATCGGCCGGGATGCGGCCCCACATCACGAGCACGTTGTGGGCGGCGACCTCGGGGCGACCGTTCATCTCGACGACGCTGGGATCGAGCGCCATCGGATCGCTGTACGCACGATCGGCCTCGATCGCGGCATCGGCGTAGAGATCGTCGGCCGCGAACTGCGCAGCCTCGTCGTCGGTGGTGAACCCACCATTGTCCTGGGCGAGGGCGACGACGAGGTCGTCATCCTTGGGCTCGCTGGTCGACGAATCGACGCAGGCGGGAATCGCGACAAGCAGGGCGAGGGGAAACTTGATCCGCATGTGAAAGGCTCCTTGGTTTGCGGAACAGGTGATGAGCAAGCGCGTGGCCAGCGCGCAAACCTGCGTCGAGCTTCGACTGGCGGCCCGCCTGGTACGCCGCGGTTCCGGCGCGCTCCCAACTGCGTTATGGGTGCGGTACCTCGAGGTACCGGCCGCGGATCAGGGCGGGATCAGGGCGGGATCAGGGCTCCTTGACGGTCTCGGACTCGCCGTCGTCGATCGTGATCCGCGCCTCGTGGACCCGCTCGTCGGTGTCGGGGCGAAACAGCTCGACGGTGTGAGTCCCGGCGGGCAGCGCCTTGCCGAGCACTGGCGTGATGCCGAACCGCTTGCCGTCGACGAACACGATCAGGTACGTGCCATCCGGCCGGTGCTTGACGGTCAGCTTGCCCTTGCCCACCGGCTCGGGCCGGGCGTCGACGACGATCGGTGCGGCATCGCGAGGTGCGGGACGCGCGTCGAGCACGGTGCGGCGACCCGCATCGAGCGGGACCGCGAGCTTGCTGGCATCGATCGGCGCAGCATCGAGCACCGTGGCCGGCGCGTCGGCCTCACCGTCGATGATCGCCTCGGCGACGACCGCGACGTCTCGCGCGATCGCGGCATCGGGGAGGATCGCGGGCGCGCGTTCACGCGTCAGCATCACGAGGCCGACCGCGATCAGGCCGAGCACGGCGAACGCGAGCGCGACCGGGACGACCATGCTGCGGCGCGGGCGCGGTGGGTCGACGTCCGCCGCGAGATCAGACGGCACGTGCGCCGACGGGGCGGAGCCGACGCGCGTCACGCTGCCGGTGGCACGGCCGGTGATTCCCCCGGTCCCATGTCCGCCGACGATCTGCGCGAGCCAGCTCCGCCGTGCGTCGCGATGTGCCGCGAGCTCGCGTGCCGCCCACGACTCCAGCGTCTCGTGGCCAGAAGCCGAGATCACCTGCTCGAGCTGCTCGGCGAATTCGGCCGCCGTGGGCGTGCGGCGCGCGAGGTCGCGATCGAGTGCGGTCATCGTCGCGGCGTCGAGCCCGAACGGCAACGGACCGGCGAGCTCGGACGGCCGCGGGATCTGCAGATGCATCACCGCCTGCGCGACCGCATAGATCGAATCGCCGTCGAACACCGGCTTGCCGGTCAGCAGCTCGTGCAGCACGATCGCGAGCGAGAACACGTCGCTGCGCCGATCCATCGCCTCGTTGCACACCTGCTCGGGTGACATGTATGGCGGCTTGCCCTTCACGGTGCCGAACTCGGTGACCGGCGACTGGCGGTTCTTGACCAGCGCGATCCCGAAATCGATCACCTTGACGTGGCCGTCGTAGCCGAGCATCAGGTTGTCGGGCGAGATGTCGCGATGGACGACCCCGAGCAGGTTGCCAGCGAGGTCGCGCAGCTCGTGCGCGGCATGGACCCCCCGGCAGGCCTCGGCGATCGCGCGGGCCGCGACCATCGGAGGTGGCCCGAGGTCGGCGAGCTCGCGAAATGGAATGCCGGCGACGTACTCCATCACCATGTAGAGCGTGCCGCCCTCGTCGCCGAAGTCGTGGACGGTCGCGATCGCCGGGTGACTCAGCCGCGCGAGGATCGCGGCCTCGTCGAGAAACATCGCGCGGACGTGCGCCAGCATCGCGTACTCGGGGCGGATCGTCTTGATCGCGACCAGCTGCTCGAACGCCCCCGGGCCGCGCCGCCGCCCGAGCAGCACGGCCCCCATGCCGCCGGACTTCAGCTCGTACAGGATCTCGTAGGCGCCAAATCGCGTGAGCACGGGCGCCGCCAGGGTCTGACTCACTCCTGGCTCACTCCTCGCCCGCGTCGCCGGGGCGATCCACGATCCCGTGCTTGTACAGCAGCTCGCGGAAGTGGCGGCGAGACAGCCCGGCGTGCTCGGCCGCGTGCGTGACGTTGTTCGCGCGGTCGGCGAACACCATCGCGACGTAACGGCGCTCGAACTGGTCGTTCCAGCGCTCCTTCGCATCCTTGAACGGCAGCGAGGTGTCGACGACCTCGCCGCTCTGCGGCGCCGCGGCGCCCGGGTCGAGCCACAGCCGGAGCTCGCGGAACGCGGGGTTCGGGGACAGCGCCCATGCGCGCTCGAGGACGTTGCGCAGCTCGCGGACGTTGCCGGGCCAGGCGTGGCGGCGCATCCGCTCGAGGTTGTCGCCATCGACAGGTCCCGGCGTCGCGCCGCGACGCTCGTAGAACGTGGCGACCAGGTGCGGCAGATCCTCGAGTCGCTCGCGCAGCGGCGGCAGCGCGACGTGCACGACGGCGAGCCGGTAGAACAGATCGAACCGGAACAGCTTGGCCGCGACCATGCGCGAGAGATCGCGGTGGGTCGCCGCGACGACCCGGGTGTCGACCTGGATCGGGCGATCCGCGCCAACCGGCTGCACGGTCTGCGCCTCGAGCGCGCGCAGCAGCTTGGCCTGCGCGGACAGCGGCAGCTCGCCGAGCTCGTCGAGGAACAGCGTCCCGCCGCTCGCCTCGACGAACGCTCCCTTGCGCTCGCGATCGGCTCCGGTGAACGCGCCGCGGACGTGGCCAAACAGGTGGGAGTCGATCAGGTGCTCGGAGATCGCGCTGCAGTCGACGATGACGAACGCGCCGGCGGCCCGACTCGACGCGTCGTGGATCGCACGCGCC
>JBBJLY010000204.1:0-15288 GCA_037720695.1 Kofleriaceae bacterium
CAGCTCGCCTCGCCGCCGCCACTCGAGCTCGACAAGGCAACGCTGGGGCTGTTCCGGATCGTCGTCGGGTTGTTCAAGAAGATCGCGCTCGCCGATGCGCTCGCGCTGGCGATCGCCGACCGCGTGTTCGAGGCTCCCGAACGCTACTCGTCGCTCGAGGTCGCCGCCGGCGTCGTCGGCTACGCGCTCCAGATCTATCTCGACTTCTCGGCGTACTCCGACATCGCGATCGGCTCCGCACAGGTGCTCGGGTTCGACATGCCGGAGAACTTCCGCACACCCTATCGATCCTCGAATCTCCAGGAGTTCTGGCGGCGCTGGCATATCTCGCTGTCGACCTGGTTACGCGACTACCTCTACATCACGCTCGGTGGCAGCAAGGGCGCCCCGTGGCGGACCTACGTCAACCTGATCGCGACGATGCTGCTCGGCGGGTTGTGGCACGGCGCGAGCTGGGCGTTCATCGTGTGGGGCGCGCTGCACGGCTTCGGGCTCGCGGTGACGCGGTTCTTTCAGCGCGCGACCTCGCGCGATCGAGGCGCCGCCGGAACCCTCCTGGTGCGGTGCCTGGTGATCGCCGCGGTCGGCATCGCGCTGTTGCGGTTCGTGCTCGACGATGCCGGCACGTGGTGGCAGCTGTTGGTCGGCTGGCTGTGCTTGACGCCGCTGTGGGCGGTGCTCACGGCCTGGCTCGGGAGTGATCCGGTGCCCGAGCCGCCGCGACCGCACGCGCAGGCCGCGGTGTCGGGCGTCGTGCCATGGGGCGTGACGTGGCGGCTGCGGCCGCTGGCAGGTGGGAGCCTGCATCCGCAGCAGCTCGCCGAGCTGCTGCGGCTCGGGATGTGCGGCGCGGCGATCGGGTTCCTCGCATCGCTCGAGCTCGCGCCGCACGAGCTGTGGGTGCCGGCGATCCTGCTCGTGTGGGCGCTCGCGATCGCGGCCGACGTCGTCGAGCATGGCGCCGCCGATGCCGGTGCGCGGCTCGTCGCGCTGCTGCGGCGCGCGGTCGCGACCACGCTGGTGTTCGCGTACGTGTGCCTCGCGTGGATCTTCTTCCGTGCGACGACGTTCGATAATGCGCTCGACGTGCTGCGCCGGCTCGCGGCGCTCGAGCTCGATCACGCGAACGTCGTACCGCTGGTCACGATCGCATTGGTCACCGGTGTCATCTGCCACCTGTTCCCTGACGGCAGCTTCCGCTGGATGCGCGGCCGGTTCGTCGCGTTGCCGGCGTGGGGCCAGGGGCTCGTGCTCGCGGCGGCCGCACTCGTGCTGCGCGAGCTCGCGCACACGAAGATCGTGCCGTTCATCTACTTCCAGTTCTAGAGCACGTCGGGGCGATCGGGCGCGATCCAGCCCGCGAGCGTGGCGGCGAGGCCGAGCACGAGCTCCGGGGTCCGCCGCGACGCGGCCGCGAACGTCGCGCGGTCGATCTCCAGCACCTCCGCGCTGCCATCGGCCATCACCGAGGCCGCGCGCGGCGCCTGGGTCAGCACCGCGAGCTCGCCGACCACGCCACCCGGCTCGACCCGGCGGGGCTCCCCAGGTGTGCGATGCGCGATCAGGGCGCCGGCGACGACGACATACATCGTGTCACCCGCGCTGTCGGCGGCGAACAGCTCGCCCGTCACGGTGCGCAGCGTCGCGCGCACCGCGAGCGACGCGAGGGCGGGGCCGGGCACGGTCGCGAACAGCGCGGCCGTGCGAAGTGCGACCAGGCTCGGCTCGAGCGCGGCGAGCTCGCCGGACGCGAGCCTGTTGAGCCACGGATCGACGGCGTGGATCATGGACTTGGTCTGCAGCCGGGCGTTCGGATTGCCAAGCCAGCTCTCGAGCACGCCGAGGATCTCGGGGCGCCCGGACTGCAGCTCCTGGATCACGTCGAGCGCGCGCCGCCGATCAGGCTCGCGGGCCCCGAGCAGGCGACGCGCGGTGGCCGCGAGGGTTGCCGGATCGCCGCCCGCGGCCGCGACCTCGACCGCGGAGGCCCACATCAGGCGCGCGACGCAGCCGCGCGTGGCGAGGTCGAGCTCGTGGCGCGCCCACGGCGACCACAGGCGCGCGTGTTCGCTCGGCTGCGCGAGGTCGTCGCGCTTGTCGAGATGGACGTGCAGGGCGGCGAGCGCCTTCTCGTGCGCGGCGGCGATCGGTGCCGCGGGGATGGTGCCGCCGCCGCGCGCGATCGCGAGCGCGGTCCGCAGTGCGGCATGCGCGACCTCGGAATCGTTGTCCGCGACCAGCGCGCCGACGACATGGGTGACCGAGGTCGCGCCAGCCAGCGCGCGCGCGATCGCCAGGCGGGCGAGCGGCGACAGCACGGGCAGGCTGCGCACGAGGTGATCCGCACCGCCCGCGTCGAGCTCGGCGATCGCCGCGATCGCGCCGGGGTCGCCGTCGACCAGCGCGGTCTCGAGGATCGGCAGCGTCGCCGCAGGTCCGCCGCGGGCGATCGCGGTGAGCGCGCCCGCGCGTCTCGCCGGATCTGTCGACGCGGCCTGGAGGATCGCGGCTCGCCGCGCCGGATCGAGCTCGGCGTGACGGGCGCGGATCAGCGCGACCGCCCAGCTCGGATCGCGAGCGAGCAACAGCTCGATCTCGCCGACGACGTCACCGCCGCGCAGCGTGCGCTCCGCGCTCTGGAGCGCCTGCGCGACCTCGCGCGACAGCGCGGCCGCCGAGCGCCCTCGCTCGAGCCCACCGTCGTCACCCGCGAGCGCGAGCGCCTTGAGCCCGAGCGCAGCGCGCGCTCGTCGTCCTCGATCTGGACCGCCGCGCGCAGCTCGCCGCGCAAGGCGGGGGTCGGCTGACGGGCGAGCTGGTCGAACAGCGCCGCGCGCACGGCCGGCTCGTCGTGACGCAGGTGATCCGCGAGATCCGTCGGGTCGATGCGGGCCCGGGCAAGTGCGGCGCGCGCGAGCGCGCCGTGCGCGGATCGTCGTCGCCGGCGGCGTGGGTCCAGCGCTCGAGCGTCGCGAGCTCGATCCGGCTCGGATCGTCGCGCACGGTCCTCGCGAGTCCCAGCGGGGCGGCCAGCGCGGTCTGGAACCGGCGGGCCGCCAGCCGCGCGACGACGGCCCACACGAACGCAATGCCGTTCGCGACCGCGGCGCGGCGCATGGGATGGGCCAGCACCGCCCGCCCGACGAGCAAGAGCACCAGCGCCGCGAACGCTGCGCCCGCGGGTCCGATCGCGCCGCGCAGCAGCACCTTCCAGCGTGCGCGTGGACCCGGCGGAAACGCCGATAGCGACACCTCCTGCGCGGTGCGTGAGGTCGCGAGTCGCAGCACCTGATCCGAGGTCCGCGTCCCCGCGATCGCGACGAACCCCGGCATCGCGGCGAACGCCACGTACCACAGGATCACGAACAGTGGATGGATGCCCGCCGTGGTCGGCAGGCTGCGGGTGACCAGCAATCGCGGCACCGCCGTCGCCTGGAGCAGCAACAGGATCGCGTTGGTGCCGCCGTAGAACAGGCTGATCGCGACCGCGAGCCTGTCGGCGCTCTGGCCGTACGCGCCTTTCAGCTCGGTGACGAACTGAAGATCGATGATCGTCGCGACCACGCCCTCGAGCAGCGCGACCGCGATCATCGCGCGCAGCAGCTTGCGATGGACCTCGCCGAGACCCTCGGGTGTCCCCGGTGGCGCGGCCTGGCCGGGGGCGCCACCGGTCGCGAGTGCGCGCGCCTGGGCGATCACGAGCGCGATCACGATCGCGGTGACCACGGCGCCGAGGATCGGCAGCACGCCCATCCCGAGCCGGTAGACGAGCGCGCCGGCACCGAGCCCCGCGATCGCACCTCCGGCGGTGGCGCCCGCGCCCGCACGCGGCAACATCCGGCGGGCATCGCGCCCGGCGACCGCCGCACACACCCGGTTCCACAGCGCGAGCCCGACGACCTGCGAGATCGCCCCGAGCCCGACGACCAGCAGCACGGGTGGTGCGCCGGCCGCGAGCAACGCCGGCGCGGCCGCGGCCGCGAGCAGCAGCACGAACAGCAGCGTGAAGTCGACGGTCTGCGTGTGGGCGCGGCGCGTGATCGCGTCGTAGCCGAGCGTCGCGACCGCGAACCCGCCCGCGTTGGCGATCAGCAGCCACGGCAGGTGCTGGGCGCCGTAGGCCTCGAGGAATGCGACCTCGGCGAACGCGCGCAGTGCGACCGCGACGAAGTTGCCGAACAGCACCATCGCCCAGCCGAGCCAGTACGCGCGCGCGTTCACGGCGTGTCCTCGAGCAGCAGGCGGGCGAGCGCGGCGGCGAGCGCGGCGAGCGCGGCCGGATCCTCCTCGAGCACGTCGCGGATATCATCGATCGCGAGGGACAGCACGGTGCTCGCACGATCCGCGATCGCCTCGACCACTGGCGTGCTCGGCGCGATCACGCGGACGAGTCCGACGGCATGGCCGGGTGTCGCGGTCCCGCCGCGACGGCGCATCGAGCTGACGCTGGCGTCGATCGCCGCCTGACCGCGCGCGACCACGGCGAGCGAACCGGCCGCGACGATCCACACCAGGTCCTCGGTGTTGCGGCGCTCGCCGGGTTCGAGCGCACATGGCGTCGCGCGCTCGGCAAGCCGGATCACGACCGCCGGCGCGAGCTCGGCGAACAGCTCGCACGCGGCGAGCGCGCGTGCTCGCTCGAGCAGGTCCATCTACGGCATGCCTACTTCTTGGCGATGATCCGCTTCTGATTGGCGACGATCGTCTTCTGATTGGCGAGGATCTGATCGAGCTTGCCCTGGTTCTTCGCGATCCGATCCTGATTCGCGAGCACGCGATCGAGCTTCTTCTGGTTGCCCGCGATCAGCTTCTGATTGGCGAGGATCTGATCGAGCTTGCCCTGGTTCCGCGCGATCCGGTCCTGGTTCGCGAGCACGCGGTCGAGCTTGCGCTGGTTGCCGACGATCTGGCGCTGGTTCGCGAGGATCTCGCCGAGCTTCCCCTGGTTGCCCTTGATGCGATCCTGATTCGCGAGAATCCTCTGCTGGTTCGCGACGATCTTCGCGAGCTGGGCCTGGTTGCCCGCGATCACCTTCTGGTTGGCCAGGATCCGTTCCTGGTTCGCGATGATCGTCTTCTGGTTGCCGCGGATCGTGTCCTGGTTCGACAGGATCGCGGTTGAGCTCTCTCCGTTGGTCATCGACTCCATATAGATCCCACCCCTTTCGTGGCGTCCGCTAGCTTCAACAGGCGTCCGGCGCCGTGCAAGGGCAGGCGACAGCTTGTTCGGCCCGCCCTCAGGCGGAGATGGCGGCGGGCATGCGGCTCGCAGGTCCGGCAGCGATGCTCGACTTCGCCCTCGCGCCTGCCTCCGACGACGCGCTCGCCGTGCGCGCAGATCCCAGCGCGCTTGCGTGCGTCGGTGATCTCCTGTTCGTCGCGGAGACCACCGGTGCAATCGTCGAGTACTGCGGTGCGCGCCACCGTCGCATCGCCGACCTCGAGCTGGTGACGACCGACACCATCGGTGGGATTGCACACGCACCGGACGGCACGCTATACGTCACGCGGGTTGGCAATGGCGAGGCCGGCGCGATCCTCCGCGTCGATCCTGCAGGGCAGGTACGGACACTGCCGTGGCTGCCGGTCGCGCCCTACCGATCTGGCATCGCGTACGACGCCGCGGCGCACGTGCTCTACACCACGCAATACGTGAAGTCGCGTAGCGGTGCGTCCGAGGGTGCGATCGTGGAGTGCGATCCGGACACCGGCGCGCCGTCGATGGTGCTCGATGGCTTCCTGCACCCCGTCGCGATCGCGAAGCTCGGCTCGATCCTGGTCGTCACCGATGCGCGGCAGCGTGCCGTGTTCCGGGTCGAGCTTTCCGCCGGTCGCGCGGTTCGCCGGCTCCAGCTCGCGACCGGTCTGGGGCGACCGTACGGCGTCTGCGGATTCGACGCCGACTCGGTGATCGTGAGCTCGCGCGCCGACGATGGCGCGGGTGAGCTTCACCGGATCTGGCTCGATGGCCAGACCGCGCAGATCGCGCGCGGATCCTGGGACCCCCGCGGCGTCGCAAGTGATGGCGCTTCGGTCTTCGTGGCTACCGTGGGTCAGCTGCTGTCGTTTCGGCCGTAAATTCTGTAAGCGGGATCTCTTCGACCTGGATCTAACCCCTTGAACGGTCAGGTGCGGCGTCGGCATCGCGCCGCGTCAAACGCTGTTGGTTGTGGGGTGCGCCGTTGTGGGTAATGTGCGCGCCATGAAGCGCTTGGCCTTGCTCGTGACGATCCTCGGTTCTGCCTGCGGTGACGACAGCCGCCCGGGCAACCCACCCAAGCCGCCGGGTGGCGGGTCGAACGAGGAGGGCGAGCAGGTCCTCATCACCACGGCCGGCAATGCCCCGATGTTCATCGCGTATCGCGATGGTGCCGGTGAGTGGCTGGATCCGACCGAGGTGTCGACCGGCAACTACGAGGTCACCGTGACCGGCCCGTACGAGGTGGTTGCCGTATGCGGTGGCTCGGACAACGCGCAGACGTCGATCCGCCGGTTCTCACTCGAGGACGGCGCCGAGCAGAAGGTGCCGTGCGTCGGGAACACCGGTTCGCTGTCCACCGTCAAGGTCTCGGGCGAGATGCTCCAGGCCGGCTCGGTCTTCATGGGCGACCAGGCGTCCTCGCCGACGGCGCCGTGGACGTTCGAGCTCGACGTCACGAGCGGCTCGCATGATCTGATCGCGTTCAACAGCCAGAAGATCCTGTTCGATCGCAACCTCGACATCGAGGCTGGCACCACGATCACCACCGTCGACCTCACCGCGGGCGCCGCGTTCGAGACCAAGGCGTTCACGTTCGAGGGCAAGCGCGCGGACGACACGCTCGTGCTCGCGACCGATCTGCTGACCGCGAACGAGGTGCTGACCATCCCGGCTTCCGGCTCGACCGCGAAGATCATCCCGGCGGACGCGCTCGCGACGGACGATCACCAGGTCGTGCTCGCGTCGGTCTCCAATGGCACCGCGCACCGCAGCGTCTCGCTGACGCCGGCCGCGGACTCGCCGTCGACGCTGGCGTTCCCGCCGCGCCTGTCGGGCGTGCGGATGGCAACGGACGGCGCGACGTGGGCATCGGTGCCCGCGGGCAAGATCAACCTCGTGCAGGTCACGGCGGACGACGCCGGATCCCGCCAGGTCTCGATCGAGCTGTCGAACGGCTGGCTCGCGGCGATCGAAGCCGGACTGGTCGCGACGGGCGAGCTGAAGTTCGACCTCGACATCCCGGGCTACGACGCGACCTGGAACATCGACCCAGCAAAGTTCCACGCGACGCTGTCGGTGATCGACGACCAGGGTGCGATCTCCTACCGCAGCGCGGTCAGCCAAAGCATCAACGGCGGCCTCGCGCCGGCGACGACGCGCGACGACGTTCGCGCGCGTTTCACGAAGTAGGGCGGCCTCACCTGCCTGCGGCCGGCTGGCCACGGGCACCCGCGCCACCCGACTGCCGGTATCATGGCGGCCATGGGCGCAAAGGCCGCGAGGAAGCCAGCGAAGAAGCTGGTCGATGCGGCCCGTGCCGGACTCGCGGCGGACAGCGATCTGTCGCGGCTGTGGAACGTCCACGCTGCCCTGGTAGCCGCGCCCGAGGAGCATCGCGTCGCGCTCGCCGAGCAGGTCGTCGGCGAGGCACCTGCCGGGCTCGCACGTGACTGGCTGGCGACGATCGCGACCGAGGATCGCGCGGCGGCGCGCGGGTTCGCGGGGCGAGCGGCGACGGTCACCTCGGGGCGCAGCTTCGTCACCGATCTGCTGACCGACGTGGCCAGCTACGTCGATGATGCAGACCTGTACGACGCGCTCGAGAACCTGATCGCGGTCCGCCCGTTCGCGCCGCTGTTCCTCGAGCGCGGCAGTGCGATCGCCCGCACCCGCGGGGCTCGCGAGCTCGCCGCCGCGATCGACGAGCGCCATCGGTTCGTCGCGATCTACGCAGAGATCTTGAACGACCTGCGCACCGATGCTGCGGAGCGCCTGCAGAAGATCGCACTGGTCGCGCTGGATCGGCTGGAGCCTGACGAGCGCACGTGCGCGGTGCTGTGGATCCTGACCGAGCCGAACGTGATCCCGGTGGCGCGACGGTGGGCGCGGATCGCCGGCTTCACGGATCCCGCGATCGATGTCGTCACGCTCGCGTGGGCGATCAACGAGAGCACGGGGATCCACGACGAGGAGGAGGCCGAGCTCGGCAAGCGCGCGGCGGCGGGCGGGCCGGCGGCACTCGAGCGCGCGAGCGAGGTCCTCGGGGTTGCGGTCGAACGCGGGCTGGCCACCGCGATCGAGCACCTGGCGCCTTCGGTGCCGGCCGCGTTCGCCACGTCACGCGGGTTTGCGCACGTGCTGGCCGGGCTCGGCCGAGGCGGCGCGGTCGGGACCCGGATCTGCGAGGAGGTCCGCGCGTTCGCGCCCGGGCTCGACGACGCGCAGGCTGCCAGGCTGGTCGAGGCGCTGCTGGCGGTCGAGTCTCCCGGTGCGACGGTGACCGCCGCGATCGATCCGCACGCGCTCGGGCGCGCGTTCTTCTACCTCCAGCACCCAGGGGCGGTGGCCGCGCTCGCAGCCGCGCTCCAGCGACCGCTGTCCGACACCGCGCTCGATCACGTGCACGATTGCCTCGCGCACATCGACACCGAGCCGGCCCAGCTGCTGTTGCTCGAGCGGATCTATGTCGAGCATCGGCTGGTCCGCGATCTCGTGTTCTCGCTGACGCGTGGCGCGATCCAGGCGCGCCACCGCGAGCTGCTGGCGATGCTCGAGCAGCGGCCCTCCGTGCACGCTGCCTGGATCGCCCTCGGCGCGCAGGTCAACTGGCTCCACCGGCCCAAGGCCACGCTCGAGATCGTCGAGCGCGTGCTCTCATGGAGCGGGGCGCCGGACGCGGATCCGTCGAAGCTCGCGTACATCCATGGTCACGGCGTGCTCGCGGCGCTCGAGCTCCATCGCTATCCGCTTGGCAAGCGTGCGCTCGCCGCGCTCGACGCGTTACCCGATCCGGTCGCGGCGGACCCGACCGATCCCAGACGCGAGCCCGTGCTCGATGAGGACTCCCGCGCGCTCGCCGACGGCCTTGCCTCGGGGCGACTCGATGCCGAGCTCGCGAGCCTCCGCGCGCAGAGCGCCGCCGCCCGCAGCGGGCGCCAGCCGATCATCGCCGTCGACGATCTGCTCGGCCGGCTCGGAGGCTGCAAAGTCGCGACCCGACTCCACACCGACGCGACGACGGGCGAGGTGTGGTTCCTCGACGCCGAAGGCGAGCCCAACTACTACGACGGCTACGACGTGACGCCGCCGCCGTTCGAGTGGCTGCAGCCAACCGCGGAGGGCCCGACCGGCGAACGCTGTGAAGCGCTCGCGCGATTCGCCACCGGCTGGCACGTCGACGCGCGCACGTTCTGCGAGGGCGATGGCGGGTTGCGCGAGGTCGTCCGCTCGGGCCAGCGACTGCTGATGCGGATCGACAAGGACGACCACACGCTGACCCGGCGAACCTTCGCGTTCGGGTTCCCGACGGTGGAGCGCGCGGCGGCCGTGTTCGCGGCGATGGAGCGCTCGCCGATCGACGGCACGCGCAAGGCCGATCCGTTCTACGTCTCGGGCAAGAAGGGCGGGGCAGTGATCCGCGAGATCGAGGGCACGCCGGGAGTCTGCTTCTGGCGGCTCGGCCGCGAGCTGCACGTCGGGACCAAGCGGTTCGACGCGACCGCGCAGATTCACGACACCGAGGACGAGGCGATGCGAAGCTTCGACGCGCTCGATGCCGAGCTGACGGAACGCGGCGAGCTGCGCTGGAAGATCGCGCTCGACGCGAGCAAGCGGCCGCTCACCGAGTTGCCGTTGCTCCACTGGATGGAGGAGCGCGCACGCGATGAGGATCGCGACGCCGTGTGGCACCTCGAGGCGCTGCCGGAGATCCGCGCCGCGCTCGGGCTTGCCGAGCTCTCGCTCGACACGGTCGAGGTCACGCTCGGGCCGCCGGCCTCCGAGGCCGAGCTCGCCACCTACGAGGCGACGCTACCGACCCCGCTGCCCGCGCCGCTGCGCGCGATGTGGCAGGCCCACGCTACCGCGTCGTGGCGGGTCGGCGACGATAGCCAGCGCCTCCGCTCGCCCGGCGAGGTGCTCGGGGATCGGGCGGTGTCCCGGGCGCGGCTGCAGGCGCTGGTCGTCGCATACGCGAAGCAGCCGTGGCCGGTCGAGTACCTCGACGTGATCGTCGTCGACCAGGATGGCAACGCGACGCTGGTGTTCGACACCCGCCAGCACACCGACGACTGCTACGCCGAGACCTCCTCGGAGGCGATGCGCTCGCCGCAGTGGTACGAGTCGCTCGCGTGGATGCTCGCGATCGGGCCGCTGCGGGACTTCATCTCGTCGCTGCGGCGGCAGTTCCCCGAGCTGCGCAAGCTGAAGTACGGCGAGCGCTTGAGCAGCCTCGTGCGCACGAAGCGCGAGCCGCGGCGCTAGCACTTTTGCTGGTTGCGTCGGTTGCGAAACTGTTACGGTCCGCGGTGATGAGGATCTTCACCTGGGGAACCCTTGTGCTCGCGACCGGCTCGCTCGTGGCGTGCGGTCCCGGAGGCCGCAACTCCAACGGCGGCGATGACGACGACGACAACGACGGCACGGACGGCGGCAACCCCGGCGGTGGTGATGGTGGCGGCAACGCCAACAACTGCTCCGAGGAAGCGAAGCTGGTCTACGTCGTCGACGAGGACGACACGTTCTCGAAGTTCGATCCCGCGACCAGGACGTTCACAGATCTCGGCCGGCTCGATTGTCCCGCCGGCTTCAGCGCGTCGCCGTTCTCGATGAGCGTCGATCGCGATGCGTTCGCGTGGGTGCTGTACTCGAACGACGACCTGTTCCGCGTCGACGTCAAGGATCTCTCGAGCTGCACGAAGACCACGTGGAATTCGCCCAACAACCTGAACAAGTTCGGGATGGGGTTCTCGACCGACATCGTCGGTGGCACCACCGACACGCTGTTCATCGCCGGCGGCGAGGACGGCCCGACCGGTGGCAGCTCGAACCTCGCGGCGGTCGACACGGGGGGGTTGACCGCACAAGGCGTCGGTTCGATCGCCGGCTGGCCCGAGCTGACCGGCACTGGCAACGCCGAGCTGTGGGGCTTCTTCCCGTCGAGCGGCGGGAGCACGCCGCGGATCTCGCGGATCGACAAGGCGACCGCCGGGATGCCCACCAACTACCCGCTGAGCTCGCTCGCGGGTACGCCGAAGGCGTGGGCGTTCGCAGCGTGGGGCGGCGACTTCTGGGTGTTCCTGAAGAAGGGCTCCGAGTCGTCGACACGCGTCTACCAAGTCGACGGCATGACGGGGATGGTCGAGGGGATGACCACCGCCAGTGGGCGTTCGATCGTCGGCGCGGGTGTCTCGACCTGCGCACCCGTGGTCGTTCAGTAATCAGCGCGTATCATCAGCGGATGAAGTGCCCCAGCTGCGGCGCCGCGACCACCGGCCCGATCTGCGCGTCGTGCGGTGAAGCACTCGAAGGTCGGTTTCCACCCGGCTCGATCCCTGCGGTCGCGCCGAAGTTCTCGGGGATGGCGATCGCAGGCTTCGTGCTCGCGTTCGTCTGCGGGTTGCTCGGCATCATCTTCTCGGCGCTCGGCTACAGCGAGTGCAAGAAGTCAGGCGGCGCGGTCCGCGGCCGCGGTCTCGCGATCGCGGGCATGGTGATCTCGATCGTGACGCTACTTGTCGCGCTGCTGTCCGTGATCGCGGTGCCGGCGTTCCTCGACTACATGAAGAAGACGCCGCGTCTCGAGGCCGAGATCGAACTGCGGAAGATCGAGCGGGCGGTGCGCGAGCATCACATCGAGACCGACGCGCTCCCGACCGGTTCGGCGACGCTGACGCCCGCGCAGTCGTGCTGCGATGGCGGCTGCATGTCATCCGAGGCGGAGTTCGCGGCGTCGGGCTGGCGTACGCTCGACTTCGAGGTCTCCGGCAGGCACCGGTTTCGGTACTCGTTCGAGAGCGACGGCAAGCACTTCGTTGCCAAGGCCGTCGGCGACCTCGACTGCGACGGCACCGAGATCGTCTACGAGCTCGCGATCGAGGTCTACGGCGGCGACCTGCGCTCCACCATCACGCGCCCGCCACCGAACAGCGATTAGACCGGCAGCTGGGAGCGGCGCTGCAGCGCGAGCGCGAGCAGCCCGAGTGCGGACAGCCCGATCCATGCGACCGGATTGTTCCCGGGCCGCGAGCCGCGTGACGGTTGCGCCATCGCGGCGTACGCGCAGCGCAGCCGCGGCGTGACCTCGGAACCAACATCGGTGCTGTGCACCAGCTGCTCGGAGCGATCACTCCACACCGCGAACGCGCGGCCCGGCGTCTCGTCGAGCAGCGTCAGCGAGTCCGTGCTGGGGCGCGCGAGCACGCGGCCATCGGCGAGCTCGATCCGGAACATGGACGCGTCGGATGCGATGTCGAGCCGTTGCTCGCGTGAGATCCGGAGCCGGTGCGGCATTGCCGTCGCCACCAGGTACTCCGCGCCCGGGATCCCATCGCCGGCGATCCGCAGCGGACCGGACGCGAGCTCGACGTCGACCCGCACGAGGTCCGGAATCGTCGTCGGCGCGACCGTGTACGGCACCAGGCGATCGTTGCTGGTCACCGACAGCACGCGGTCCGGCGGGCCGGGCACGAACACCGACGGTCGCGGTGGCAGCACGGCCCCCGACGCCGGATACGAAGCGGTAGCTTCAGCGAGCGCGGGGCCGGTGGAGATCAGGCACAGCGCGACGCAGAGCGCTCCAGATCGCGACATCGTCCGACGATGACACACGGGTGCGTGTCGTGCCAGGAGCGCGGCAGAGAGTGGATGGTGACCCCACCGGGACTTGAACCCGGGTTTTCGGCGTGAGAGGCCGACGTCCTAACCGCTAGACTATAGGGCCGTTGAAGGAGGACGTTTCTACCCGGGCGGGTGTCGACGGTCAAGCCTTCTCGGTTCGGGGACAAGGATTCGAACCTTGATAGTCAGATCCAGAGTCTGACGTCCTGCCATTAGACGATCCCCGAGTGGGAGGCCATTTCTTAAGGGGCTCGCCGCGTTTCGTCAAGCCGGAACCGGCCCACGAAGAAGATCAAAGTCTTGCCCCCCGCGCGGAGGACGTGAATCGCGAGCCAGGGCGTCGATTTGGTCGCGCTGACGAACCGGGTCAGCTCGATCCCCCGGATCCGGGTCGGGCCGATCTGGCGGACCGCGATCCCCCGGCGGGCGAGCTCCTTCGCGAGAACCTCCGTGGTCTCGCGGATGCCGCGACCCGAGATCAACTGCCCGCTGGCGTCCGTGCGCGTGCCGGGAGGTAGCCGTAGATCGATCGGATCCGCGGCCGCGATCCCAACCCACGAAATCGCGGCCACGAGAATGGCCCGCGCGACAACCCCGCGTAACATGTGCGCCGGAGGGATGCTCATGCGTATCGCGATGTCTCTGTGTACCGTGCTGGCGCTCGTGTCGACGACCGGCTGCAAGAAGAAACCGAAGGACCAACCGGCTCCCGTCGTCGTCGTGGACGCAGCATCTGGCTCCGACATGGGCTCCGATCTGGGTTCCGGCATGGGCGCTGGCTCCGACATGGCCGGCTCCGGTTCGGACATGGCCGGCTCGGGCTCCGCCGGCGACATGACGATGACCAAGCAGGGCGGCAACTGCCCGAGCATGGTGTCCGGCTCGACGACCAAGGCCGAGGTCAAGGGCAAGGACGTCGTCCTCACGATCACGGCAACGGACAAGGACGCGATCGCCGCGATCCAGACCCGGACCACCGCGCTGCTCAAGGAGAAGGGCGACGGGGCCGCGACCGGCTCGGCGCACGATCAGAAGGGCACCGTCGGCGGCGGCAAGGGCATGTGCCCGGTGCACTTCGGCGATGGTGGCAAGGGCACCGCGAAGAAGGATCCCAAGGGCATGGTCATCACGATCACCACGTCCGACGCAGCTGCACTGAAGACCACGATCGACGATCGGATCACCAAGGCCGCCGACTGGGTCAAGACCAACGTCAAGGAGGGCGACAAGGGCACCTCCGGCGGCGTCGGCGGTGGCAAAGGCGGCCATGGCCAGAACCATTCGGGCTCGGGCGACTCGAAGGGCAAGGAGCGCGGCTCCGGCGATGGCAAGGGTGGCGGTGCCGGAACTGGTGGCGGTGCGGGCAAGGGCACAGGCCGCGGCAGCGCGGGTAACAAGGACGGCAGCGGCGCCTGAAACCGACATAAGCTCCGGTCCATGTCGTGGATCCGAGCTGTCGTCGTGACCTTGCTGATCGCTGCGTGCGGCGATGATGGCGCCCCGATCGTGCCCCCGGGCCTCGATGCCGTCGACGTCGACGCGGGCGTGCCGCTGTGCAAGACGCCGGCAAACCCGACCTGGTGGACGCCAGCACCTGGCGAGACCAAGAACTGGGACATCCAGCTGAGCTCGGAGTTCGACATCGCGACGGCTCGCACGATGTACGAGCTCGAGCTGTTCGATGTCGTCCCGGTCCCGATGATGATCGACTACGCCGACGGCGATCCTGTGACCGTCCCCGCGGGCGCACTCGCCGGCGCGATCGCCGAGCTCCACGGGCGCACGCCTCGCGCGGTCGTGGTGTGCCACGTCGCCCCGGCCACGATCGATCTCGACGAGCCCGACGCGCGAAAGTTTCCGGGCTTCAAGACCGAACCGCCTGACGCTCCCGTGCCGCCCGAGGCCACCAGCGTGATCGGATGGAGCACCCAAGATCCGTTCAACCCGAAGCAGCGCTACCTCGATCTACGCGCTGGCGAGCGTGGTCGGTGGACCCCGATCATGTTCAAGCGGTTCGGGCTTGCGAAGGCGATCGGTTGCGATGCCATCGAGGTCGATCGGGTCGATATCTTCAAGAAGACCACCGGCTTCACCCTGGTCGAGACCGAGGTCAGCGCCTTCATCGGCCAGCTCAGCGACGAGATCCACACGCACTCGCTGTCGGCCGGGTTGCGTGACGGCTTCAACACCGCGGGCGAGCTCCCAGCGCTGGCCGCCTGCTACGACTGGGGGATGCAGAATCGCTGCGCCGAGTTCAACGACTGCTACCGGATCGGGGCGTTCGGCGATCTCGGCAAGGCGATGTTCGGGCTCGACATCCGAGCTCCTGACCGCAACAACTACGGCATCGATCCGGCGCTCGCGTGCCCGCGCTATCTCCCGAACGGGACCGACGGAATCGTCAAGGCGGAACAGCTCGATGCAAGCTTCCGCCACGGCTGCGAGCTGTGATCAGGCGTGGATGATGGAGC